>DASQLQ010000138.1:0-8243 GCA_035629935.1 Actinomycetota bacterium | reverse complement strand
CTGCCTCCCGAGCCTCCGATCTTCAAGCTGGTCCAGGACGTGGGAAACATCACCGACGAAGAGATGTACCGGGTCTTCAACATGGGGGTCGGCTTCGTCGTGATCGTGAAGGAGCAGGACGTCGACAGCGCCCTCGAGGTGATCTCGGGAACCGGCCACCGCGCCCGACGGATCGGCACCTGTGTGGAAGGACCACCGCGAGTCATGATCGAGCCCGTCGGGCTGATCGGGGAGTTGGTCGACGGAGAGAGTTCCTTCCGCCGGGCTACCTAGAGGGACAAACGGCTAGCGCAGGTCCTCGTCGTCGCCCGGGACGTCGAAGAGGGGATCGTCTCCCTCGCCTTCTGCGTCGGTCCGGCCCTCCTCGTCATCGGAGGCCGAGTCGTCGTCGGTTGGGCTGTCGTCCGGTGTTGGTTCCTCGGACGGGGCCTCGGAAGGTTGCGGAGCCGGAGGGGTTTCCTCAGCCTCGGCCTCGGCCTGAGCAGCAGCCTTGGCTTCTTGGCGAGCCTTCCTCTTGGCCTTCTCCTTGAGGGCTTTGAGATCGGGGCCTTCGGCCACCGTGACCGTCTCCTGCACATCCTCAACCGCAGCGGCAGCCACCACGATCGCTTGCTGCACCTTCTCGGCCAAAGGCTGGGGAAGGAGCTGGATGATCCCTTGGAGCTCGGACTCGTCGACGGTCCCACCGAGCTCGCGGATCGTGCGGAGTTGCGAGACGGTCAGCAGCAGTTTGACGTCACCGATGCGCACCTTGCGAAGGGGCTTGGGCATGCGAGCACGGGCCTTCGTAGTTCCATCGGCAACCGACCCCGAATCCGCGACGCGAACGCGCACTTCGTCGCCATTGGAATTCGCGGCCCGGTCCTTGATCAATCCGGCGAGAGCCATTCCGGCCGCAGAGAAGCTCAGCAAACTCGAGCCGATCATCGCAACCGCGAGAACGCGAGCGAGTCGCACGCGTGTGATGCCGTCGCGGCGGACTGCCTCGGCCACCTTGACCTCGTTCACTTTCTCGATCAGGGCGGCTTCTTCCTCACGGACGTCTCTTTCGAACTCCTCGAGCAAGCGATTGGCAGCCGTGACCTCGCCGGCACGCATAAGCGTGGCGGAGAAGTTGAGCTTGTCGTCGACGACGGCCTGGGTGTTGCGCGAGAAGTTGCGCGCGGAGACGGCCAGTTCGTAACCGGCTTCCTCCACCGAATCCTCGAGCACGAGCATCTCGGAGAGACTCCGATAGAGGTCTCTGAGATCCCGGGCCATCCTTATTGGGCTCATAACTTTGGGGTTCGCCCTCAGGTGGCACTCCCCTGCCGTTTGGTGCCCGTTTTTGTCCGTTTTCGAGCATTTCCCCAACGCTTTCCGAAGGATCCTGGGTCTACACTGCCCGGCGATGCAGCAGCCTGAGCCCGAAGCCACTCCCAAACGGCCCTTGGAGGACCGGATCGAGGATCTCGTCGCCCGGCGGGACGAGGCTCTGCTGGCCGGGGGCCAAGCGGCGATAGACCGCCAGCACGAGCGGGGGAAGCTGACCGCCCGGGAGCGCATCGAGAAGCTGCTGGACCCCGACTCCTTCGTAGAGACCGATCAGTTGATGAGGCACCGGAGCCACGGCTTCGGGATCGAGAACCGTCGTCCTTACTCTGACGCTGTAGTGACAGGTTGGGGCACGATCGACGGACGCAAGGTCTTCGTGTTCGCCCAGGACTTCACGGTGTTCGGAGGATCGCTCGGCGAGGTCATGGGCGAGAAGATCTGCAAGATTATGGACCTGGCACTCCAGACCGGAGCCCCCGTCATCGGGTTGAACGACTCCGGGGGCGCTCGTATCCAAGAAGGAGCGGCCTCGCTCGCCGGGTACGGCTACATCTTCGACCGCAACGTGCGCTCATCGGGTGTGATCCCTCAGATCTCGGCGATCATGGGCCCGTGTGCGGGCGGCGCCGTCTACTCGCCGGCGATGACCGACTTCGTGTTCATGGTCAGCGAGACGTCCCACATGTTCATAACGGGTCCCGATGTGATCAAGACGGTTACCGGAGAAGAGGTTTCTCAAGAAGAACTCGGCGGTGCGATGTCGCACGCGTCCAAGTCCGGCGTCGCGCACTTCGTTGCTGCGAACGACGAGGATTGCCTGCAGCAGATCCGTTACCTGATGTCGTTCTTGCCGGCGAACAACTTCGAATCCCCTCCGTACTTCCCTCCAACAGATGATCCGCAACGTTCATGCACCGAGCTGCTGGACCTGATGCCCGACACGGCAAACAAGCCGTACGACATGCATCAAGTCATCGCGAGCGTTTTCGATGACGGTGAGTTCTTCGAGGTGCACCCTCACTGGGCGCAGAACATCCTGTGCGGTTTCGCCCGGCTGAACGGGCATCCCGTGGGAGTGGTTGCGAACCAGCCTCAGGTCCTGGCCGGTTGCTTGGACATCACTTCTTCGACGAAGGGTGGCCGATTCGTTCGTTTCTGCGACGCGTTCAACATCCCTTTGGTGACGTTCGTCGATGTCCCGGGGTTCCTCCCCGGCACCGAGCAGGAGTACGGCGGGATCATCCGCCACGGGTCCAAGCTCCTCTACGCCTTCAGTGAGGCCACTGTGCCTCGGATGACCGTAATCACTCGGAAGGCGTACGGCGGTGCTTACGTGGTCATGAACTCCAAGCACATCCGGGCCGATGTGTCGTTCGCGTGGCCCTCGTCCGAGATCGCCGTCATGGGCGCTGAGGGAGCCGTCAACATCATCCACCGCAAGGAGATCGCCGGAGCAGACGAAGCGGAGTCGAAGCGACAGGAGCTGATCGGCGAGTACAACGCCCAGTTCCTCACGCCATACATCGCCGCCGAGCGGGGCTACATCGACGCCGTCATCGAGCCACAGGAGACGCGCAAGAAGCTCGTTCAGGCCCTCGACATGCTGCGCTCCAAGCGCGAGACGATCCCGCAACGGAAACACGGGAACATCCCACTGTGAGTCGCCCACACCTGGAGCTGGTATCTGTCGGCGGGTCGCCCTCGGAGGAAGAGACCGCGGTGATCCAGGAGGCACTCGAGGAGATGGTGATCGCCGAGCGACGCGAGCGGGCAGGTTCCCTCTGGATGCGAGCGGGACGGGCCCAGGGACGCCGTCTGGGTATGTCGGACTACCGAGACCGCTTCGCCAAAGAGGACGCGTGGCGCCTCTCCGCACGGATGCCGTTCGGGGGCCGCGAGTATCCCGGCCTCTTGGGCCGGGGCGACGCCAAGTAGGTCAAGCATCGTTTTGAGCTCATCGCTCGTCTCTTTCTTCGACCAGCCCAGTCGAGAGAGGACCCGAGCAGATGAAGCAGATCCGAATCAGAAGGAAGTCCCGTAAACCGTTCCGGTGTCTGGGGATCGCCCTTGTCGCCTCCGTGATCTCGAGCCTGCTGGCAACCCCGGTCCTGGCGGCGCCACCCAGCAACGACGAGCTCGCTTCGGCTACTTCTATCTCTAGGCTGCCCTTCACCGAGAAGATCGACGCAACAAACGCCACTGCTTCGGAAGACGATCCGACGCGACGGAGTGGCTCGACCGACTATCCGTTGTGTCAGGAAAGCGGCACGGTCTGGTACTCGTTCACCCCACGCAACGACGTTCGCCTGGTTGCCGACACCCTCGGTAGCGATTACGACACGGTCCTTGCCGCCTTCGACGGAGCGCCGGAGGAGGACACCCTGATCGAGTGCAACGACGACTGGCGCAGCCCACAGTCGCGCGTCAGTTTTGAAGCAAAGGGTGGGCAGAACTACTACTTCATGGTCAGTGGACCGTCGCCCGGTCTCCTCCATTTCAACCTCCGCGCCGCCATACCACCGTCGAATGACGAGATGCCGCGCGCCAAAACGATCGGGATCGGTCTGCCGTTCAAGGATCGGGTCGACACCACCGACGCGACCTTGAACGTCAACGACCCCAGTTGCTCCGGTCGCGCTCGCAGCGTGTGGTACCGGTACACGCGGCCAGATAGCTGGGACCCTCGGCGCATCGAGCTCACCACGCGGGGCAGCGACTACTCCACGACGTTGTCGGTGTACACGGGCCCGCGCTCCGCTCTAACGCAGGTTGAGTGTGACAGTGGCTCTCCTGCGCGGGTGCGGTTCTTAACCGAACCCGGCAACACCTACTGGATCATGGTCGCCGCGGCCAACAACAGTCAGGCCGGGATGCTGACACTACGGGCCAAGAACATGCCGATCCCCTTCAAGATGCGCTTCGGCGTTTCGGACACTGGAAGGATCAGTTCGGTCACCGGCGCAACTCACATCGGAGGGAAGGTTGCGTGCAACAAGGAAGCTCGCCTGGATATCCGCGTAGAGATGCTTCAGCAGCAGCCCGACGGAAAAGTAAAGGGTGCTTCCGCCGACAAGACAGTGAAATGCGACAAGAAAGGCCGGTGGACCTTGAGCATCCCGGCGGATAACCGATCCTTCACCGAAGGAGCTGCCGGCGTTCGGGTCACGGTGCGGGTGCACCGCAGAGACAAGGTGCGTAACGAGAAGAAGGTCGTCGACCTGAGGACGTGCAGCCGCTGCCTGTAGTCGTCTTATGTTGGTGGCATGCGGCGAACGAGCATCGTGGTCATATCTTTACTGATAGCGGGTTCTCTAACCGCCGGTGTGCACGCGCAGCAGCGTGAGAAGTCGGGCTGCACTATCGAGGGGACCAACAAGAAAGATCGCTTGCGCGGGACGCGCAAGGACGATGTCATCTGCGCCAAAGGTGGGAACGACCGCATCATGGGCCGCGGCGGTAACGACATCGTCTTCGGCGGTGCCGGTAGAGATCGGATCTCCGGAGGGGCGGGGGTCGATCGCCTCGATGGCGGCCTCGGCCAGGATCAGCTGTCCGGTGGGACCGGCTCCGATGGCCTCGATGGTGGGGTCGGGAGTGACGAGCTCGAGGGCGGTGGCGACGAAGACGTCGTCGTCGGCGGGCCGGGACAGGATCGACTCGCTGGAGGGGCAGCAGACGATCGGATGTTGGGGGGTGAAGGCGACGATTTCCTCCTCGGCTTCGAAGGTGCAGACGAGTTGAAGGGTGAATCGGGAGCCGACCGCATGTCCGGCGGAGACGGCAACGACACTCTTCTCGGCGGTGACGATGTGGATCACATCGAAGGTGATGCCGGCCGGGACTATGCCGAGGGCAATACAGGGGAAGACACCTTGTTCGGCGGCGGTGGCGACGACATCCTGCACGGCAACCTCGACAACGATGAGCTGGACGGCGGGCCGGGCAACGACACCCTTCAGGGCAACGAGCACGACGACTCCCTGATCGGCGAAGACGGCGCCGACTTCCTCATCGGGGACCCCGAAGGTCAAGGGGCCGACACCCTGGACGGTGGAGAAGGAGACGACTACCTGTTCGGGATGCGCGGGCCGGATCAACTGCTTCCGGGCCCCGGCCTCGACCAGATGGATGGTGGGGCGGACAACGATGTGATCTCGGGGGGGCCGGGCAACGACGCTCTCGAAGGCGACGAGGGCGATGACACGATCAACGGCGACCAAGACAACGACACCATCATCGGCAAGGGCGGAGCGGACCAGATTCAGGGCGATGCCGGCAACGACTCGATCGACGGAGGCTCAGGGGTCGACAGCGTGTCCGGTGGGATCGGCGACGACCACATCCTCGGAGGATCGGACGACGACGACATCAGGGGCGAGGACGGATCCGACACTCTGGTGGGCAAAGATGGAGACGACGTCATTACCGGGGACGGAGGCAACGACTCGATCGATGCCGGTAAAGGGGACGACCAGGTCGAAGGTGGCGACGGCAACGACGCCGTGACCGGTCAGTCCGGCGCGGACACCCTGCATGGACACGCCGGTGACGACCTCGTGAGCGGGGATGCCGATACCGACTTGATCACGGGGGGGCCGGGCAACGACTCGCTGTTCGGAGGCGAGGATGCCGACATCGTCACGGGTGATGAAGGTGATGACACGTGTTCGCGTGGAGACGATTCCGAAGGCTGCGAACGGCAAACCGACGAGCAACAGGGCCCTGGGCGCGTCGACGATACGGATTGCACCATCGCAGGTACCGATAACGCAGACGATCTGACCGGTACCGGCGGACCCGATGTCATCTGCGGGGGTGGCGGCGACGACGTTATCGATGGCCTCGGTGGCGACGACCTTGTTCTCGGAGGCTCGGGGCGTGACCGCTTGTCGGGCGGCGAAGGCGCCGATCGGATCGAAGGCCAGGGCGACGGAGACCTCTTGTATGGCAAGACCGGTGACGACCAGATCCTCGGGGGTCTCGGGTTCGACTACGTCGAAGCCGACTTCGGGGACGACTTGGTTACGGGCGATGAGGATGACGACACGATCTTCGCCGGAGCGGGGATCGATTCGATCGAAGGCAATGACGGGAACGATTTCTTGTCGGGAGAGAACGGGAATGACTCGCTCGTCGGTGGCATAGGAAGCGACTACCTACGGGGCGACCGCGACGAGGACACGATGTTCGGGGACGACGGTGACGATGTGATCGTCGGAGTTACCGGAGCCGACACGATCGACGGTGGCAACGACAACGATCTACTCCTCGGCGACGAGAGCACCGACACGATCGAAGGCGGAGCCGGCAACGATGCGCTCTTTGGGGGCCCGGCCGACGACGATCTGTCGGGCGGCGAAGGCAACGATTCGCTGTTGGGGGGGCCGGGTGAGGACACCCTCGATGGTGGGCCTGGAGACGACGACTGCAACACGCAGCTGTTCGAGAAATGCGCCTAGTTGCGCCTGAACCTCAAGGCTGCTTTCTCCAGCGAGCGCGGTAGTTGGATCCCTCGATCGAGCATCGACGAGGCGAGGCCACCGGTGGACGCCGGGTCGGTAACGATGGACTGCCACACCGAGTCCGGTGCTGTGGGCGGCAACGTGGGGGTCACAAGAGGGCTCGGAGTCGGGGACGGCTGAGCCGACGGCGGAGCCTCACCCGGGTCGTTACCGGGTAGCAGCAAGAGCGCCGATGACACGGGCCGTTGGTGTCCGTCCGAAGGCCGGTTCACGATCCGGCCGCGGATCGTCATCGTCGTCGACCCGCCTCCATCAAGGTTGAGCGCATAGTCGGCGCCCAGCGACAGGAACAATGATGCGAATTGCCTCGGGGTCATGCCGACGCTGTAGCCGGGTTGACGGCCATCGACGGTCACCATCAGCACCCGACCATCGGGAGTCGAGCCCACGCCCGTGCGTGGGTGGCGGATGAAGAACGGGTCGTTCTCCTGTTGCACGCTGATCCTGCCGCGTTCGACCAATGTTGGGTTCCCACCGATCGAATCCATCACGCCGCGCCACCCGAGAGACCAACCCATGACGGCGTGGTCCCCGGTTGCGAACCCCCCGACCTCGTCGGAGACCGGTCCGCCCCATGGTGTGGAGATGATCGCTCCTCCGTTCGGAGCCAGGCTGCGACGCCGGCAAGTCGATTGTTCTACGTACTGGTCGGCCTCGACCCCGTATCTGGAGTAGTTGGCCCTCGGAGCCGCGGTTTGGAACAGCCGGGCCGAGCAGGAGTAATTCGGCCGCTTCTCCAACCCCGCCGACTCCTGTGTATAGGCAGCGATCTCGCCGTAGGCGGGAGCGCCCTGATTAACCGACGCTATGTCGTAGGACGCACCCGTCGAGGGATCGGTGAGCCAGGCATCGATGTGCGGATGCCCGATGTAGGCATTCGTCTCCGCTCGATCCACCGAGAAGTTCCGACCCCAGGCCAAGGGAGTCTGGATCAGGCGTCCATCCTCCGCGAAAGCCATGACGGGCCGGCCGCTCTCACGGGCATAGTCACCGTTGATCGCGACGATCGCTCTTCTACGCCGCGACATCGACGATGTGGTCTCGAATCCCTGCAACCTGTCGTTGCTCAACTCGACATCGAGCGTCGATCGCTTCTCTAAGCGCGCAGACACGACGTGGATCACGTAAGGACCGCGTGGGTCCCGGATGATCGTGTGGGTGACGCCGGGCGCCACTTTTATGGTGCGGCTGCGGTATCGCCTCGCCCCACTTGGGGTGGTGGATACAAGCAATGCAAGTACTGCCAGCGCCGCCGCTATCAGCTGCTTACTGCGAATAGTCGTAGAAACCTCGTCCCGTCTTACGTCCCAGGTAACCGGCGCTGACCATGTGTTCCAGCAGGGGGGCCGGGGCGTACCGCCTTTCCCGAAACTCTTGATGCAAAGAGTTGAGGATGGCGAGCGTCAC
>DASQLQ010000137.1:0-14044 GCA_035629935.1 Actinomycetota bacterium | reverse complement strand
CTCGATCAGCTGAGTTGCCACTCGTCGTTCTCGATGATCGGGATGAGTTTGCCGTCCTTCATCACCCCGGTGACCATTACTTCCGGCCCCCCCACCATGAAGTCGGTATGCACCCGCGACTTGTTGATCCCCAGCTCGTGTTGAGCAGTGTTATCGAGGGCTTCGGCCCCCTCGACGGCGTGCGGATAACCCGAGCCGTAAGCGATGTGGCAGGTCGCGTTCTCGTCGAACAACGTGTTCAGGTAGACGTTGCCGCTCTGCCCGATCGGTGAGCTGCCGTCGACAAGCGCGACTTCGCCGAGCATCGCGGCGTTCTCGTCCGTGGCCTGTTCGCCGGACACGACCTTGCCGCCGGTCGAGGCCTTGACCTCCACTGCACGTCCGTTCTCGAAACGCATCTCGAGGTCCCGGATCACCTTCCCGGACAGCGCCAGGGGTCTCGTCGCGCGCACCGTGCCCTCCGTGCGCCGGTAGTCGGGGGTAGTGAAGACCTCTTCGGTCGGCATGTTCGGGATGTGCTTCCGACCCCATTTCGTCGTGAAGGAGGCCGCTAGCCAGCGGGACCTCTCCATGAGCCCGATCGTCAGATCGGTGCCTGGCCCTTCGAAGTGCACGGCGTCGAGCCCGAGCCCATTCAGCTGGCGAGCTCTGTTCTCGAGCTTCTCGATGTGTGCTTGCCAGGCGGCGACCGGATCGGGTTGGTCCAAACGCATGAACTGCTCGATGTCTTTCCATAACCGCTCGACATCCGGCTCCCCGTACACCGATTTGGCCCAACCGGGCGAGGGATAAGGAACGATCGTCCAGTTCACCTGTTCGGAATTGATCTGTCGCACACGCGCTGGCGGGAAGTTCGTGCGTTCCAGACTCGATCTTTGGGGGTCGGCTTGTGCCAGGAGGTCGGGCTCGGGATCTCCGGCGATCGAGATGTGTGCGGCCTCCGCATCGATCGACCAGTCGATCCGGCCGTCGATCCATGGAGGGATCCATCCCAGGGTGTCCTCTGGGGCGTGCTCGATCCGAGCCTTACGTGCATGCGGCTCCGAGTAGTTGACGTCCACATAGCGGGCCCCGAGCCGGTAGGCCTCCTGGGCGAGAGCGCGTGCGAAGGGTGCATGCTCGATCAATCCGTTGATGAGAACGTCCTGGCCCGGAGCCAGATTCGCCCCGATCTTGAGGACGAGTTCGGCGAATCGTTCCAGCCGGTGGTTGCTACCTTCGCCATTGGAGGTCATTGCGGCATCCTCGCACCATCGGTATGAGTTCTGCTCGGCCGAGATGGGGTAGAAAAGGGGCATGAAAGCTAGGCGGCTGCTCGTTCTGCTTGCCGCGATGACCCTCGTGGCCCCGCTCACCACCCCCGCCCAGGCGGCCTCCCAGAGCGTGGCTACCCGAGACAACCGCTTCGACCCCCAGGAGGTTCGGATCAACCCGGGGGACACGGTGGTCTGGTCCAACCAGGGGGCTCGCACCCACGACATCAATTCCGATAAGCGCGGGCAATTCGACTCGGGTCGCATGAAGCCGGGAACGACATTCAGTCAGACCTTCGGCGAGGCCGGCTATTACTACTACTTCTGCAGCATCCACGGAGCGAAACGCAAGGTCGGGATGTGGGGTCTCGTCGTCGTCGGCGATCCTCCGGCGAGCGAGGACCCTTATCTGAATGGAGCGGGAGGCAAGGACCAGCGGCCCACGATCGTCGTCCCCAAGGAAGAGCCCACCATCCAGAAGGCTGTCGACAAGGCCCGTGAAGGGGCGCGCATCGTCATCCAGCCGGGCGTCTACCACGAAGCCGTCCACGTCACCACGAACGACCTCCTCATCGAAGGAGTTGATCGCTTCCGCACGATCATCCACGGCCAGGACAAACGAAATAACGGCTTCGTCGTGGACGGAGCGCGCGGAGTGACGATCCAGAACCTCACAGTGCGCAATCACTTAGGGAACGGCATCTATTACAACAACTCGCGCGACTACACGATCCAGCGCATCGATTCGATCAAGAACCGTACGTACGGGATCTATGCCTTTGACTCATATGGCGGTGTGATCAGGAATTCGTTCGGTTGGGGGAGCGGCGACTCAGCGTTCTACATCGGGCAGTGTCTCGGCTGCTCGGCCCTGATCGAGAACGTCCAATCGCACTACAACTACCTCGGCTACTCGGGAACGAACGCCACCGGGGTTGTTATCCGCAGCTCGCTCTTCAGCCGCAACGGCGCGGGGATCGTGCCGAACACACTGCCCACCGAGGAGCTGGGTCCGAACCGGGGCACGATCATGTACAACAACCGGGTCCTGAACAACAACTACGAGACCATCCCGGCGGCGGGTTTCTCCGAGACCGTAGGCATCCCGTACGGCACCGGCATCTGGATGCCGGGCGTCGAGAACAACGTCGCGGTCAACAACATCGTGAAGAACCACCGCAGCTACGGGATCCTCATCACGCCGAGTGTGGATTCCGACCTGCCGATGAACAACACGGTGATCGATAACTTCATCCGCAATTCCGACTCCGACAACGATGGATACGGGTACGACCTTGCCTGGGACGGAGAAGGGGCCGACAACTGCTTCTCCGGAAACGACTTCAAGGGCGAGACCGGCCCCCCCGAGATCGAGACCCTCTACGCGTGCGAGAACCGACCGTTCGCCGGCATCCCGTTCTCCCCGGTGTCCGCTCATGTAGCCGCCGCGGCTACGTCCGTGGCCACCCGCGATCAGGAGGAGCCGCCCGAGCCCAAGCGCCCGCGCTGTCAGCGGGGAGCCCCCGGCTGCGACATCGGAAAGAAGGAAGCGCGTCGGATGCGGCGTCACAGCGCCGGCCGCCCCTAACCTCCCGTTCCAAGTCCTAAGCGCAGGGGTCGATAACGATCGGTCCGGACAGTCGTTCGAGCCGAATCTCTTCTCCGGTCGACGCCTGGTAGATAGCGGTGTTAGAGCCCGTAAACGTGATCGCACCCTGGTCACCGTTGTAGAAGAACGGGTAGTTGTCGCCGCGGCCGTAGTCATCCGGTTCGGTCGCGTCCCAGAAGCTGCCGTCGAAATCGATCATCCAACCGAGCCCGCAATGCGGTGCTTCGAATAGGTACTTGCCTTCGTCGACCACGTCCTCTGTGACGGGCCAGACACGAACCCGACCGTCGTCGGTCTGTTCGGATCGTTGGTCGTCGGTCGTGGGTGTCGGCTGTGGCTTGGCCCCGGAGAGATCTGCTTCGCGGGCAACGACTCTCGACGCATCTATGAGGCGATCGATGATGCTGGTAGGCAGCTCGCCTACCGAAGTCCCATCCATGGATGACAAGTAGATGTGGAGATCCTGTGCGGCCCACAACAGTCGGGTGCCGTCACTGAATGCATCTATCTGATCTCTCGGTTCGTAGCCTTCCTCGGATGCAACTTCCTCGACCGGTCTGTCTCCAGCCGCGTTCCATCCGTAGAGGTTGTACGGGCCGGCCGCAAACTCGAGGGCACTTGCGTTGTCGCCAATGAGCTCGAACCCGGCCTCACCAACGACACGACGCAACCAACGCGCCTCTTGACAGTCGATCCACGGCCCACCTTGGTCGCACACTTCACCACTCCCGCGATGTTCCGGGGATGCAGTGGCGATCGGGGCTTCGACCCCGGGCTCAATCGCTATCCGCGATAGCAACTCGAAATCGTGAGTGACCCATATCGATCCAAACCCATACGCGATGTCGGCCAATTGGAACTCGCCGTTCATCTGGAACGGGGCCGCGACGTCCAGGGTGCTGGGGTCGATGCGCCAGAGCAGTCCGTGATCATCATCGTGGGTGAGTAGCCATAGAGCGTCACCGGAAACAGCCATCACTCCGCCCTGCCCGTCTACGGTGATCGCTTGGATCTCCGATGTGGCCGGATCGAATCGGGCCACGCGGGTCGTGGCTTCGCCCGACGACTCAACCCAGACATAGCCGTGGCCCACCGCGATATCTGCTTGACCCCCCATGACTAGAAGCTCGTCGTTCGTCAAGGCAACGCGGGGCTCTCCATCTACCGGCGAGATCGCCGCCAGAGAGCCTTCGGACTCCCCCAGGGCCCAAACCCCCTCGTCTCCGCTCGCGATGTCGCTGTAGGTCGCGAACTGCCCACCGGGGGCCGGAACAACCGAAGCAGCCGACGCGATGCGCGTTCCGTGCGAAGTAACTGGATCGAACGAAGGGGGGTCCGCTTGCGCCACCCACACCTCTTTGGTGTCCGCGCTTATGTCATAGAAGCTGCTTGATCCCACGTCCGCGGCCACGCTCACTTGGAGCGTGGCCGGGTCGAGATGACCAACAGCCAGGTTGTCGGAAGCGGCCAACCAGACATCCGTGTCGGTCGCGTGAACGTCGGACACACCGGCCCCGAGGACATCATCGACCTCGACTCGTTCCAGGACTTCGGTCGTAGCAGGATCGATCAGGCCAACGGTGCCGTCTTCGTAGTTCGCCGTCCATACCCCGTTCCGATCGGCGTCGAGTCCCATGACGCGGCCGACCTCGATCGTCGCGACCACCTCGGGCTCGGGACCTGCCGGTTGTACTTGGGGCTCACGCGAAAGTAGAAGCGAATCCGCTCCGAGCCCTGCGGCGGCAATCAGGACCACGACCCCTAAACCGCTCAATGCAGCAGTCAGGGTGCGGCGCCGGTTCGCTTTACGCACGATGGCTGGCGAGAGGGTCCCGTTTGCCTCGATGGTGTCGAGGCTCCTGAGGGCCTTTCGGATGTCGTTCTCGTTCATGGGGACTCTCCTTCGATGTTCCTGCGCAGCGATTGCGAGGCTCGATGCGTGAGGGACTTCACGGCCGCGACCGAACAATCGAGATGGCGCGCGGCGTCAGCTTCGGACATGTCGAGGTAGTGCCGAAGGAAGAGGACGGTTCGTTGCCGGAGGGGGAGGGTCAGGAGCAAGCCCAACGTCCCGTCATCGGCGGCAGCCGCGGATCCCGCGGGACGTTCGTTTGCCATCCGCGTCGCCAAGTTGCGATCGCGCTGCAATCTCCGACCGTGACCCCGGGCCAGGTTCATCAGGGTCCGATAGAGGTATCCGGCAGCCCGCTCCGGATCGCGCAGGCCCATCAGCCGGCCTCCGACGCGGGCGAACGCTTCCTGGGTCAGGTCCTCGGCTGTGTGCCTGTCCCCGGTCAGCAGGAAGGCGAGCCGAAGAGCACTCGATCCGTGGGCGGCGTAGAGCCCCACGAGTCGCTCGTCCGCCTTGGTCATTGCCCGCGTCCCCCTCTGCACCGTGCTGACGTTCACGTTCTATACACGCGGGGAGCGGGTCATTGGTTTCGCTCGGGTCCCTAGTCCCAGAGCAGGGTTACCACTTCGACAGGTTCTGCGACGTCTCTCAGCTCAACCGATCTCGGGTCCGCTACGCGAAAGACATCGGACGGGTCAACAGTCCCGCTGCTCGCTACGATCTGACCGCCCTCGGCGAGGCCCGCTATGCGAGCCGCTTCGTGAACGCCTTTCCCTTGATAGAGGCCTTCACCCGCATTCGCCTGCGCGCTGTGAAGGCCGATGCGAACCTTCGGCGCGAAGCCCTGTGACTTACGATGCTCCGCCAATCTCCGTTGGATAGCGATGGCACATACGCAGGCACTCTTCTGATCCGTGAAGGCCACGAAGAACCCGTCGCCCGCGTGATCGATCTCCTCGCCCGCATGCGATCCAAAGAGACCCCTAAGCGTTTGGTCGTGCCATCTCACGAGGTCCGTCCATGCGTCATCGCCCACGAGTTCGACCAACTTCGTAGACCCCGCGATGTCGGTGAACATGAAAGTCTTGAGCACGCGACGAGGCTGCTGTGTTTCAGAAGGCTCAGTGTCTAGACGCGCCAGAACGGCAAGTGCCTCCGTACGGATCTGCCTGAAGCGGCCCCGCTGGGCATCTATCCATGTTCCTTCTTCACCGGATAGGAACGACCGCCCGCTGATCTCGGCCGCGGTCGTGGCCGCCCGCCGAGCCTTCTTGACATCGCCTGCTTCGACTGCATCGCGGGCTTCTTCGAGTTTGGTGACGGCCACCTCGGCGTCGACCCACGCATCCGTAAGGGGGAGCCGGTAATGCCCTGGTGTCTCGTTGATACCCCCTCGTTCAGTCAACCCGAGGCGATCGAGCATCGTCTCCAATCGCGAGATCAGACTCGCTAGTTCCTGCTCCCAGCTGACGGGCCGCTCCGCGGGCCACAGCAGATCGCCCAGCTCTTCGGTGGAAGCCGCCCGATGCCTTTCGATCACGAGGAAAGCGAGCGCCACCCGACCCCTGTGTCCGGGAAGGTCTCGCTCCTCGATGACGGAATCGCCCAGCTCGACGAGGACCGAGCCGAGCAAGCGGATGCGGGGGATCACAGGTTCATTGTCGCCCCCGAGACGACTATCTCGTTAGGTCGGCGGTCGGTTTGCTTGTTATGCGGTTTGGGCGGAAGTTAAGCGCGGCTTACTACGTAAGTCTGCAGGTAAAGGCCGTGTTCTCACCATTATCTCATCTTCCGTGGTTAACCTAAATCCTGGCGAATGACAGACGCCCACACCCGGCGTCAAGGGAGGTTCTCCCCGGAATGACAGGCCTGAGCAAGCTCAGGGCGTCGGTCAAGATCGACGCCCTGCTCGAAAACCTCGTCCGAAGCGCACCCAACCCGATCTTCATGAAGGATCCCGAGGGGCGATATCTCTACGCCAACACAGCGTGGGAGGAGGCCGCGGGGGTCTCGGGCGCGGCGGTTGTCGGTCACACGGATTTCGACTTCTTCCCACAGGAGGTGGCTGCTTCTTTCCAGGAAGGCGACCTCGAGGCCGTGGGAGGAGAGGCTCCCGTCCAACGTGTGGAGCCTTTCATCAAGGATGGGGAGGTCCGTACCTACTGCGTGGTGAAGTTCCCGATCTTCTCCGAAACCAACGACCTCCTGGGGAGCTGTGGCGTTGCGGTCGAGATCACCCCCGCGATACAAGTCGAACAGGTCCGGGCACGAGAACGCGGCCGACTGGCGCGCGAGTTGCATGACGATGCGTTACAGGTCATGGCGACGGTGGCCCTGCGTCTCGAGACCCTCGAACTGAAGACCGAAGCTCCGACGAGCGGCATCCTCGAGGAACTAAGGGTGATGGTGGGTGACGTCTTACAGAGACTGCGGACGTTGACGTCCGATATGCAGGTAGCCGACCCGGCGGTTGACCTCGCGGCATCGATCCAAGCGCGCCTCGAGGCCCTCGAATACGAGCATTCCATCTCTTTCGCTTTCGACGACTCTCTCGAGAACGGCCCCTACCCGTTGGTGGCCACCGCGTTGGATCACATCGTGAGCGAGGCGCTGATCAACATAACGAAGCACGCCCGGGCAACCCGCGTCACAGTGTCCCTCGCCGACCTCCGCGATGGCATCAAGGTAACCATCGCTGATGACGGCATCGGTTTCGACGAAGGAGCCGAACGGAGCGCGGAGCACATGGGGATCGCGAGCATGAGATCGAGGGCGCGTGCGATGGGCGGGCAGCTGCTGATCACGTCTCGACCCCGCGGTGGGACGCGTATCGAGGTGTGGGCGCCGGCCAAGGGCGAAGGGTCATATGGCGTCGACTGATCCCATCAGCGTTTTCATCGTCGATGACC
The DNA here is from genome assembly GCA_035629935.1 of Actinomycetota bacterium. GTDB lineage: Bacteria > Actinomycetota > CADDZG01 > CADDZG01 > WHSQ01 > DASQLQ01. The sequence continues at coordinate 6,421 of DASQLQ010000137.1, read as the reverse complement.
ACGAGATGCTGCGGGATGGGCTGAAGGAAGCATTGGCGCCGGAGGACGATATCCGTGTCGTCGGCGAATCCAGTCAAGTCGAGGGAACCACGGATCTGATCGTTGAGCTCGATCCCGTTGTTGCGGTCATCGACGTGCGGCTCCCGGACGGAAGCGGCGTTCACCTGTGCAGAGATGTTCAATCCTTAGATGTGGCCACTCGATGCCTCATGTTCACTTCGGCCACGGGCGAGGAGCCGCTGTATCAATCGATCCTCGCCGGAGCATCCGGATACCTCTTGAAGAACGCCTCACGACAAGAGATCGTCTCGGCCATCAGGGCGTTGGCGGCGGGGCAGTCGATGATCGACCCAGCGGTCGCCGGATCCGTTCTCGAGCGGCTCCGTCAGCATGAGCGGATAGGCCTCGAGGATCTGACCGTTCAAGAACACGAAGTGCTGTCGCTCCTGGGCGAGGGTCTCACGAATGCTCAGATAGCGACCCGTCTCCACCTCGCCGATCAAACGGTGAAGAACTATGTGTCGCACGTACTTACGAAACTGGATCTAACGCGAACTCAAAGCGCACTTTTTTCCGCAAAAGCCAAGCGAGATGAAGAGGAGTCTGGCTAGACCAGCGGATCCTCTGAGTACCCCAGTACCTCCAAGAACGGTTACCCCTGCCCCTGTGCTTGATGTCCGGGCGGCAGGAGACTTGTTCTATGACGTCTGTCGAGATCCCTGCGCCGACTATGGAGGAGGGCACTCACCCCGACATCCACCGTCTGGCGGCGATCGTTCAATCCTCCGGCGATGCGATCATCGGGAAGACCACGGTGGGGGTTGTAACTAGTTGGAACCCGGCAGCCACCGATCTATTTGGCTGGACGTCTATCGAGATGGTCGGCCGGCCTATGGCGGCCTTGATCCCAACTCACCGGCGCGAGGAAGAGACGGAGCTACTGCTGAGGGTTGCCGCCGGGGAGCGGATCGACCCCTACGAGACAGAGCGTTTGACTAAGGCCGGAGCCACTATCCGGGTAGCTCTTAGCTCGTCGCCCATCCGTGATGCTACCGGCGCGATCGAAGGTGTTGCGTCGATCTACATAGATATCGGTTGGATCAAGAAGCGTGAGGTTGTGTTCCAGACACTGCTCGACGCGGCTCACGATGCGATCGTCGGGGTGGACTCCGATGGCTCGATCAAGGTGGTTAATGTTCGGGCGGAGAAGCTGTTCGGTTACGACCAGGGCGAGTTGATCGGTCAGCCGGTCGACACACTGGTACCGGAACGCCTGAAGGACCTTCGCCCCGCCCATCGGAGCAGCTATTTCGCGCAGCGAACCACGCGACCGATCGGAACGGGGCTCGAGCTCAACGCCGTCCGTAAGGATGGCAGTGAATTCCAGGTGGATATCGCCTTGTCGTCCCTCGAGACCGAAGAGGGGATCATCGGCGTGGCGGTTCGGGATATCAGCGACCGGATCCAAGCGGCGTTGGAGAAGGACCAGCTCGAACAGCGGCTATCGCAGTCGCGCTTAGAAAGCGTCGGGCAGCTTGTCGGCGGCATAGCTCACGACTTCAACAATCTTCTGGCCGGCGTCATGTTCTTCTCCCGGCTGGTACAAGACGGACTCGAGCAAGTCTCGGAGGAGAACCCGGCAACGGACCTGGAGCAGGTCGAAGGGGACGTCGGTCAGATCATTCACGCCGCCGGACGAGCTACATCGCTGATCCGACAGCTGCTCCTCTTCGGTCGGCAGGACGTGGTCCAGCCGGAGACCGTCGATCTCAATGAGCTCATCCGGGGGATGGAGGACCTGCTGCGTCGCACCTTGGGCGAGCAGGTGATCTTGATCGCCCAATTGAAAGACCCGTTGGGGAACGTCTTTGCGGACGTCGGACACCTCGAACAGGTCCTTATGAACCTGGTCGTGAACGCTCGTGATGCGATGGCCTCGGGGGGCCGGCTCACGGTACGCACGACGGAGAAGACGCTCGACGACGCCTACCCGCCCCCGCAGGGCGTCGAAGAGGGCGACTACGTCGTCTTGTCGATCTCCGACACTGGGGCGGGGATGCCTCCGGAGGTGGTCGAGCGAGCTTTCGAGCCTTACTTCTCGACGAAGCCTCGGGGTGAGGGGTCGGGTCTGGGACTGGCGACGGTCCACGGTGTGGTTGAGCAGGCAGGCGGTCATATCTCCATCTTTTCTGAGGTGGGCCTAGGGACCACGGTAAGCGTTTATTTCCCTGCGACACCTGGGCTCGTGGACACCCCCGCCGCCGAAGTCGTAACCACCCCCAGGAGGGGAGCGGGAGAAACGATCCTGCTGGTCGAGGACGAGAGTTTCGTGCGAGAGCCCACCGCTCGTTTCCTGCGATCGGCGGGTTACGAGGTGCTGGTCGCCGCGGGGCCGGACCAAGCGTTGCAACTGGCGCGGGCACACGGTCAGCCGATCGACCTGCTGCTGACCGACGTTGTCATGCCGGGGATGACGGGCAAGCAGCTGTCCGACAGACTGTTCGCTTCATCTTCCGTCGATCACGTCCTGTACACGTCGGGGTATTCCCAGGAGGGCGTTGCACATCCCCTGCTAGAGCCCGGGGAAGCACTGTTGCAGAAACCGTTCCTCGCCGAGAAGCTACTGACGACGGTCCAGCAGGTACTCGACGGGTCCGGTAATGAGTGAGGCGGCCGAAGTGTGGGGCCAATCCTCGGGAACCGGTCCCTCCCCACGCTGCATCTTGGTGGTCGACGACGACGAATTCGTCCGGCAAACGCTGACTCGGATCCTCGAAGCGCAGGGGTACGACTGTGTGACCGCATCCGACGTGACCGAGGCGCGCAAGCAGATGGGCCAGAGATTCTTCGATCTGGTCTTGTGCGACATCGAGATGCCGGGCCCTTCTGGGCTCGATCTTCTCGCTCAGATCTCGAAGGAACTGCTCAACACGGCCACGCTCATGGTCACGGGTGTGGACCATCCAGACATCGCGCGGCAGGCGGTTGAGATGGGGGCGTACGGCTACATCGTCAAGCCTTTCTCGACCAACGAGATCGTTATCAATGTCTTGAATGCGCTCAAGCGCCGCGACCTCGAGCACGAGCAGCGCCTCCACAGCGAGGAGATCGAGTCGAAACTGACTGAGCGGACCTGGTCGCTAAGAGCTGCTATCAAGCAGCTCGAGGTGTCGGGCATCGAGGGTGATCTGCCATGGCAGGAAACGATCGATCGCCTCAGCAAGGCCCTCGCTTTGCGTGATGAGGAAACAGGCCGCCACATCGAGCGCGTGGGCCTTTACAGCTCACTGCTTGCCGAGAAATGCACCGACCTTCCGTGGTCGCCCATGGAGATCCGTCACGCGGCTATGCCTCACGACGCCGGGAAGATCGGGATCCCCGACGCGATCCTGCTGAAGCGCGGCCCACTAACGGATGAAGAGCGAAAGAACATCGAGCGACATGCCGAGCTCGGCTTCCAGCTCCTCACGAACTCGACCTCACCGCTCCTGAATCTGGCGGCCAATATCGCACTAACTCATCATGAGCATTGGGACGGCGGGGGATATCCACGTCGTCTTCGAGGCGAAGAGATACCCATCGAGGGTCGGATCACCGCGATAGCCGATGTATTCGACGCGCTGACGAGTAATCGCGTCTATCGGCGGGCTTTCGAAGTTGACGAAGCCCTGTCCATGATCGAGGAGGATCGCGGCAAACATTTCGATCCACAACTGGTGGACCTTTTCTTGGCAGCGCGCGACGAATTCATTGCGATTCGGGAGCGATTCCCGGACATCCTTCCGGACTCTGGTGATCCGATAAAGGTGCTTGTAGTCGAAGACCAGGACCTTCTTGCCGAAGCGATGATGAGGTTGCTCGATGGGGCTGAAGGGCTCTCGGTGCTGGGCACGGCCGGCTCGATCGAGGAGGCGGTTCATTTCGTAGAAGTGAAAGAGCCCGATGTAGTGCTCGTGGATTGGCAACTGCCTGATGGAACCGGGCGAGAACTGATCGAACGCATCCGTGCGATCCGGCCGGGGATCAGGGCGTTGGTCCTAACCGGATCCCCGGACGAATCCATCCTGGCCGAGGCCATCGAGGTGGGGTGCTCCGGGGTTCTAACCAAGAACCGACCATTCGAAGACATCGTCGAGGGCATCAAGGCGGCTCGGGCGGGCGAGGTCACTATCCCTATCGGTCGACTTCAGTCCGTCATCGCTCGGTTGGGGCCCGTGCGTGCAAAGGACATGGGTGGCTTAACCGAGCGAGAGCTCGAGGTTCTGGGTTTGCTTGTCGAGGGCCTCTCCAACCCGGCGATCGCAGAGCGGCTGGTGATCAGCCTGCACACGGTGAGGAACCATGTGCAAAGGATCCTGACGAAGCTCGATGCTCATTCGAAGTTGGAAGCGGTTGCGATCGCTCTGAGGCGGGAGATCATCGAAGCTCCTCTCGTTGCACAGTGAGCCTGCTCCACGAGCCGATCCGTCACGTCACGGATGAAAGCGCGGTCGAGGAGAGACTGTTGGCGAGCCAACGTTTCTTGGATGCTGCACAAGCCGCTTCTCACATCGGGTCTTTCGATCTGGAGCTCGTTACGAAGGACATGTCATGGTCGAACGAGCAATTCCGAATCTTCGGCCATGAGCCGGGCTCGATCGATGTGGACTACGCGACCTTCTTGAACGGGATCTACCCCGACGACCGCGCCCGGGTAGATGACGAGGTCAAGAAAGGTGATTCAGGCTCTGGGCCGTTCGTGATGGAGTGCCGGATCCTGCGTGCCGATGGTTCGATCCGCTGGATCCGGGGGTGGGGGGGTTTCTTGTCGGTCTCCCGCTCGGGAACGCATCTCCTGGCCAGCGTTCAGGACGTCACGGAACAACGGCGGGCCCAGAAGGAACACTCGAATCTGCTGCGCCGAGAACAGCATCTTTCTGAGGAGTTCCGTCTCCTTCTGGAGTCAACCAGCGACGGGATAGTCGGGCTGGACGAAAACGGAACATGCAGCTTCGCGAACCAGGCGGCGTCAGAGATGCTGGGCCGTGCTCCGCTGGAGCTTCTCGGCAAGGGCTGGCATGAGCACTGCCATCACTCCAAGAGTGACGGGTCTCTATTTCCGGCCGAGGAGTGCCGTATCCAACGTGCCGTTAGGGACGGTATCGGAACGATCGTCGAGGGAGAGATCTTCTGGCGCGCCGATGGGACGAGCTTTCCCGTCGACTATTCGGCTCAGCCGATCATGAAGGCGGGGCAAGCCATAGGAGCGGTTGTGACCTTTAGCGACGTGACCGAACGGCAACGGGCGGCGCAAGCATTGGATAAGAGCCAGGCACTCCTGCAAGCGCTTGTGGAACATTCTCCGGCCGTCATCTATGTGAAGGAGGGGGCCGGGGGCAAATATCTGCTGGCAAACAGCGAGTATCTCGAGGCATTCGGTCTGCGACTGGACCAAGTTGTCGGACAAACGGATCGAGAGATCTTCCCGCCCGAGACGGCCGAGCTCTTGATCGCGAACGATCGTCGGGTTCTGGCGGAAGGCGCGATGCAGTTCGAAGAGAGCGCTCTGCACGTAGACGGGAAAATGCATAGCTACGTCTCGCTCAAGTTCCCCCTCGACGTGGGAGGGCGGCAAAGAGAGTTGTGTGGCATCTCGACCGATATCACCGACCAGATCGAATCTCACAACGAGAAGAGACGTCTCGAAACAGAGCTCGTTCAGGCGCAGAAGATGGAAGCGGTCGGACTGTTGGCCGGGGGAGTGGCCCACGACTTCAACAACATCCTTTCCGTGATCTTGAACTACGCGGACTTCATCGCTGAGGACATGACGGAGGACGATGAACGACGCGCCGACGTCCAGCAGATCATCACCGCCGGCCATCGGGCAGCGAAGCTCGTGCGGCAGCTGCTGACGTTTTCCCGGAAGGAGATCATCGAACCGAGAGTGGTCGATCTGAATGAAATCATCCGCGGCGTATACGAACTACTCCGCCGGTCGATCGGGGAGGACATTCGGATCGAACTGGAAACATCCCCCGACCTTTGGCCTACGAAGAGCGATACGGGCCAGATCGAGCAGATACTCGTGAATCTCGCGGTGAACGCCCGTGATGCGATGCCCAAGGGAGGCACCATCCAGATGGCGACTTCTAACGAGACGATCGCGACCGGAGATCGACTGGACCTCCCACCCGGTCGGTATGCGCGCATCACGGTCACCGACGAAGGGACCGGGATCGACCCGGCTGCTGTAGATCGGATCTTCGAGCCCTTCTTCACGACAAAGGAGCGCGACAAAGGGAGCGGGCTTGGCCTGTCCACCGTGTTCGGGATAGTCAAGCAGGCCGGAGGCGGTGTTTACGTGGACCCACGGGAAGGTCGAGGAACCTCTTTCTCGGTGTTCCTGCCGGCGACCCCCGAGCCGCTACCTGGGCCCGCG
>DASQLQ010000136.1:0-25890 GCA_035629935.1 Actinomycetota bacterium | reverse complement strand
CGTCTTGTGGAAGATCGTGCCCGCCGTTGGGTACACCTGATGACGGCAGTACTGGCAGGCATAGGCCGAGCGATGCTTGACCCTGTGGAACTTCGTGACCTTCTCGCACTTCGGACACTCGGACCCATCGGGGAAGAACTTCGCCTTGAGGTAATCGAGGCAAGCGTCGTTATCGGGGAATAGCTGTAGGAACCTGCTGAAGGTCATTTGGCTCTCGGATGAGGCCGAGGTGTCTATCGAACTGCGTTTTCTCGCTCCCATACAGATAGCATACCGTTACACGTACGTGTTGTCAATTGATAGTTGCCCTAACCACTAGAGATTCCAAGGCAATTTAGAAGAGGCGCCTAGGGTTCCTAGGCGCTTTTTCTTGTTTGCCTAAAGGTGTGTTGACGACCTGCCGATAAGGATGTAAGGTACGTCATAAGAGTAGCCCCTTACACCAGAGAACACAAGGTGCAATCAAGGGGCTCGGAAGAGAAGGAGGACGAGATGTTCGAGTCAGTCGCAGTAGCCGGAGCGGTGGTCGCTTCGCTCGCCGCTTTCGACGTCCTCGCCTCTCGCTTCGGGCGCGATTCCCGAGACGGGGACGACTGGTTGAACCACCCGGGCGACCACAGGTAGAACGGCCGCCAAATGGCTGCGAACCTGGACCGCACCGACCGGCAGATCCTGAAACTCCTGCGTGAGGATGGGCGCATCTCGCATGCGGCCATCGCCAAGCAGGTGGGACTGTCCGGCCCTGCGGTCCACGAGCGAGTCCGCAAGCTCGAACAAAGCGGTGTGATCGCGAGTTACAGCGCGATCCTCGACCCACAGGTCCTCGAGCGACCACATGTTGCTTTCATCCAGGTGAACCTCACTGAGGGGGCCGAGTTCGTCGCCGACGAGCCGATCGTTGCCCGCATCTGTGACGAGCCCGACGTTCTCGAGTTTCACCGGATCGCCGGCGAAGACTGTTATCTCATCAAGGCGCGCACTCAAACGAACAAGGACCTCGAACAATTGCTACGTCGCGTCCGTTCGCTTCCGGGTGTGGCGAAGACGCGCACGACGATCGTCCTCTCAACCGAGCTCGAGCGACCCTCCATCGAGGTTCCAGAGGAAGGGCCGGCCCGTAACGAGCCGGCCCGCAACTGATCCTCCGCAAACAGTTACCGGAGCCGGATCGTGATGTGGGCGCCTCGACGCCCGCGGAAGTCGAGCTCGACGGTCCCCGTGGCTCCCGCGTACTCCCCGGTGCCGCCGCTGATCCCGGTCACGGTCTTGTTCGTGTTAGCCCTCTCGGGGGCAGCGGCGATGAAGATCCGGCCCCCTCCTTTGATGCGGATCCCTCCTTCGCACACCTGTCGCACGGGATCGGTAGTCGCGTACGTGCATACGAAGACGAACTGACCGCGCTTCGAACCGCTCTTACGCAGTGTGAATCGGCCCGACTCCATGTCGCCGGGCGCACGTGTGCCCTCCGCGTTGTCGATGTCGTGGAACTGGACCTGCCCCCAAGGGGCAAAGAAGCTCAACTTCTGCGCTGCTTTGGCGGGCTGCACCGGTTGATAAGTCACAACGACGGCGGCCAGGATCGCTCCGACCACCGCGGCCGGCACCCAACTGCGCTTCCAAACGTATTCCACTACCACCCCTCCTTCGTCGACCGTCCGAACGCCACGAATCTTCTTCCGGCGGACCGGGCATCGTCCAGTCCGTTGAAATACGGCTCCGGGGTGGAGAGTGATGCCATCATCCAGGGACGTGGAGAATCCTGTGCAGACGTGCGATCTGTCGACTATCTGTCCCGTTTGCGGCGAGGACATGTCTCCCGAAACCAGCCATTACAGATGTTCCGGGTGCGGCTATCGCGACTCCTGTTGCAACTGACCGCTTAGCATCCCTGCGTGGCCGAGCCGCGCGCAGTGAAACAGTTGCTCGAATTAGGGCTGAGAGTCTTAGAGGACTCCAGCGCGATCTTCGACGATCACGATTCCGAAGCGGAAGCGAGAGAGTTGCTCGCCAAGACCCTTGGCGTCGACGAAGGCGACCTGGAGGAGGCCTTCGAACCGTCACGGCGCGTCCGTGAGCGGTACCTATCTCTGATCGCACGACGAGCCGGCGGTGAACCGTTCCCGTTCTTGATGGGGTCGATCAACTTCTACGGTCTCGACCTCAAGGTCCGAGTCGGACCTTTCATCCCTAGGCCCTCGTCTGAACTTCTGGTCGATCGAGTCCTGAAGCGTCTCGGACGTCGGAAGTCCGCCGTTGTCGTCGACGTGTGCACGGGCCAGGGGCCGATCGCGCTGGCGATCGCCTCGGAGAAACCGGGGATCGAGGTGTGGGGTCTCGATATCGACGAGCATGGGATCGCTCAAGGCCGGCGTAACGCGAAGTCCCATGGGCTCGATGTCAATTTCCGTACGGGGGATCTGTTCGCGCCGCTACCGAAGCGGCTGCACGGCTCCGTCGACGTGATCTCGGCACACGTTCCTTACGTGGCTCCTCACGAGCTCGAGGATCTCCCGGCCGAGGTGATCGAGCACGAGCCGATCTTCACCTTGAGTGACGATTCGATCGACGGGTTGAGCTTGATGCGACGGACGGTCGAAGAGTCGGTGGCATGGCTCAGGCCCGGAGGTTGGTTGCTGTTGGAGTTGGCAGAGGATCTCGCACCGAAGGTGCGCAAGATGTGTCGCAAGGAAGGCCTCGATGACAATGGGATCGCGAGCGACAACGATGATCTCAGCGTTGTGGTGGAGGCCCGCCGCCCTAAGTAAGCGTCCCAGTCGATTTCCCCGGAGTCGTGAGCCCCTCGCGGTAGGCTGGCTCATGCCGCTCGAACGCGATCCCGACACTGAAGGGCGCACCGCGGACCTCCCACCTCCCGATGCTCAGAAGGTCCTCGTGGTGGACTACGGCGCCCAGTACGCACAGCTGATAGCGCGGCGCGTTCGGGAGTGTCACGTCTATTCCGAGATCGTGCCCCACAGCCTTAGCGCGGCAGAGATCGCCGCACGGAACCCTGCAGGGATCATCCTTTCGGGGGGGCCGAAATCGGTGCATCAGCCGGGGGCTCCAGTTGCCGATCCGGGACTCTTCGACCTCGGGGTGCCGATCCTGGGGATCTGCTACGGACAACAGCTCATGGCGCAGACCCTCGGTGGCGAGGTCGCCCGCACGGGAACGTCGGAATTCGGGAAGACGGTTCTCGGCATCGAAGCACCCGACGCGGTTCTCTTCTCCGAGCTCCAGGACGAGCAGGTCGTATGGATGAGCCACAACGACGCCGTCACGCGGCCCCCGGACGGATTCAGGGTGACCGCCTCCACACCCGCCTCTCCCGTTGCCGCCTTCGAAGACCGCGAGCGGGGCTTCTACGGGGTCCAGTTCCATCCCGAAGTTGCGCACACCCCGCGCGGCACCGAGATCATGAAGAAGTTCCTCTACGACGCCTGCGATCTCATGCCGACTTGGACATTTACGTCGATCATCGAGTCTGCGATCGCACAGATCAGAGCCCAGGTGGGCAGCGAACGGATCGTTTGTGGGCTCTCGGGTGGGGTCGATTCCTCGGTGGCGGCGGCGCTCGTTCACCGGGCGGTCGGTGACCAGCTGACATGCGTGTTCGTCGACCATGGCTTGCTACGAGCGGGGGAGGCCGAGCAGGTCGAAGACACTTTCCGGCGACACCTGAAGATCGATCTGATCCACGTCAAGGCAGCCGACCGCTTCCTCGAGAAGTTGGCCGGCGTTACCGACCCGGAATCCAAACGCAAGATCATCGGCGAGACATTCATCAGGGTCTTCGAGGAGGTGGCCCGCGACGAGCTCGAGGACGCTCGTTTCCTCGTCCAGGGGACGCTGTATCCAGACGTCATCGAGTCCGGGACCAAGGACGCGGCCAAGATCAAGAGCCATCACAACGTGGGCGGGTTGCCAGATGACATGCGCTTCACGCTGGTCGAACCATTGAGGAACCTGTTCAAGGACGAGGTACGGAAGGTGGGCGAAGAGCTGGGGCTTCCGGAAGAGATCGTGTGGCGTCAGCCCTTTCCCGGCCCGGGCCTCGCGGTGCGGATCATCGGCGAGGTGACGGGGGAGCGTCTCGAAACCTTAAGGGGCGCCGACGCGATAGTGCTCGAGGAGATGAAGCGGGCCAACCTCCTGCGAGACATCTGGCAGTCCTTCGCCGTTCTCCCTGCGATCAGGTCGGTAGGTGTCATGGGAGACGAGCGAACCTATGGCTATCCGATCGTGTTGCGCGCCGTTACCAGCGAGGACGCGATGACCGCCGACTGGGCACGCTTGCCGTTCGACCTCCTCGAGAGAATCTCGAGCAGGGTCGTGAACGAGGTGCCCGGGGTGAACAGGGTCGTTTACGACATCACATCGAAGCCTCCCGGCACCATCGAGTGGGAGTAGGCGCCACTAACTCTTCGGAGGATGCAGGCCGGCAGAAGTCCGACTACCTGAGCATCCTTTCCGGCACTTCTCAGAACGTCATCGGGATCGCTGTTGCCGCGGTCGCGACCTTCGCCGCTCAGATCCTCATGTCGCGAACCCTGGGGACGGAGGGCTTCGGGGTCGTCACCGTGGTGACCCAGGCTGCGTTCGTGCTGTCCTTCCTCACGCGGGCGGGGACGGACATGGCGGTGCTTCGCGATGTCGCGGTAGAGGCCGGTCAGGGCAGATGGGATCGCATCCGCGTTCCGGTAGCTCGTTCGGCGCAGATCGCCGTGGTCGTCAGCACGGTGGTCGCGATCGCCGTCTGGTTCGGAGCGGGTGGGATCCGTTCTCTGTTCGATCTGCCCACCGAACAGAGCAGGTGGGTCGTGGAGCTAGGAGCCCTCGGGCTGCCATTCCTGGCGCTGGCGAACGTGTGGCTGTCGGCCTCCCGCGGGCTAAAGATCATGCGCTACACGCTCTATGTCTTCTGGGCGGGCCAGCCGATCGCGTGGGTTCTCCTGATGCTGATCGGATGGCAGTTCAGTCGCACCGAGTGGATGAGCGTTCTTGCTTACTCACTCTCGTGGGTACTAGCGGCTCTCGCTGCTTGGTACTTCTGGCGGAAGGAGAGTCGAGGCTGGGCCGCGGCCCCCCTCGAGACGGGGGATCTGCAACGTCTTTTCCGTTACGCCGGCCCGCGCGCTCCGGCGGCATTGTTCTCGCAGCTGTTGTTCTGGACCGACCTGTTCGTCCTCACGAACTATGTGTCCGATGGAGATGTTGGTGTCTATTCGGCTGCGCTCAGGGCTGGTCAGATCCTCGTGTTGTTCCTGACATCCGTATCTCTCATGTTCAGTCCGTACGTCGCGGACCTTCACAACAAGGGGGAACGCGAGCGGCTGGACAAACTGTTCAAGGCCCTCACGAGGTGGACCCTGGCAGCGACGATCCCTGCTTTTCTGCTGCTGGTCGTTGCACCCGATTCGGCCCTCCGTGTGTTCGGCTCCGAGTACGCAGGCGGGCAGACGGCGCTCCTCATCCTTCTCGCCGGGCAATTCATAAACGTCGCAACCGGGAGCGTGGGGTTCGTCCTGATCATGGTCGGGCGCACCGGGTGGGATCTATGTGTTTATGCGGGCTCTCTCGTCCTCAACCTTGGTCTCGCTTTTTGGTTGTGTCCCCGTCTCGGGATGGAGGGGGCCGCGATCGCGAATTCGGTGACGTTCGCTCTGTCCAAGTGGGCGCGTCTGGCGCTGGTCAGACGTTTCGTGCATATCCAGCCATACGATCGTGCCTACATCCGGCTCCTCGGCCCGACGCTGGCGGCGCTGGCCGCGATGTGGGTCGTGCACCTAGGGGTGTCCGCCGATTGGTTGATGGATCTCCTCGCCACGGGTGTGGCTGGTTTCGCGGCCTACCTGGTCGTCTACTGGCTGTTCGGGCTCACCCCGGCCGAACGGGCGGCGGCCAAGAACATCCTCGGTCGGCTTCGACGCACCCGCGCCATAACCTGATAGCGATGGAAGCACTGAAGGATCTGAACCCCGTCCAACGTGAGGCAGTCACGCATCCCGCCGGGAAGCCGTTGCTCGTGGTCGCGGGGGCCGGGTCGGGCAAGACGAGGATCCTCACCTACCGGATCGCCTATCTGATCGAACAAGGCATCTCTCCGTTCGGCATCATCTCGATCACGTTCACGAACAAGGCGGCCGACGAGATGAAGCGCAGGGTCGCCTCCTTGGTCGGCGACGTTGCGCAGAAGATGTGGGTGTCCACGTTCCACTCAGCGTGCGTCCGCATCCTGCGACGCGAAGCTCATCACCTGGGCGTCCGATCCTCGTTCTCGATCTACGACTCCTCGGATACCGAGCGGATGATCAAGCTTTGTTTGAAGGATCTGAACATCGACCCCAAGCGCTTCCCTCCCCGGGCCATCGCACATTCGATCTCGGATGCGAAGAACAAGCTCATGGATGCGGGTCTTTACTCCGATTTCGCCGACAACCCATGGGAGCGAACGGTCGGCGAGGTCTACACCGAGTATCAGCGACGCCTGAGGGAAGCATCGGCGTTCGACTTCGACGACCTCATCATGCGCTGCGTCGAGATCTTCGATCGGTTCCCCGAGGTTCTCCAGAGTTATCAGGAGCGGTTCGTCCACGTGCTCGTCGACGAGTTCCAGGACACGAACCATGCGCAAGCACGTTTCGCGACCCTCCTGGCCGGCAAATGGCGCAACATCTTCGTCGTCGGGGACGCGGATCAGGGGATCTACGCCTTCCGGGGAGCGACCATCAAGAACCTGTTGGACTTCGAACGAGACTGGGCCGACACCCAGGTCATCACGCTCGAGCAGAACTATCGCTCGACCAAAACGATCCTGGCGGCGGCGAACGCGGTCATCGAGAACAACACGATGCGCAAACCGAAATCTCTGTGGACCGAATCCGTGGCCGGCGACCTCATCACCAGGTATCACGCTCAGAACGAACACGACGAAGCAGCGTGGGTGTCGACCGAGGCGCAGCGGCTCGTCGACCTGGGTCACCAGCTCGGCGACATCGCGATCTTCTACCGGACGAATGCACAGTCCCGCGTCCTCGAGGAGATCTTTTCGCAGCACAAGGTTCCATATCGAGTGGTCGGAGGTGTTCGCTTCTACGAGCGCAAAGAAGTGAAAGACCTCCTCGCCTGGTTGCGAGCGTCCGTTAATCCGGACGACACCGTCAGCGTTCAACGAGCGGCTCAGGTCCCGCGCCGGGGGATCGGCGATGCTTCCCTCGGCAAGTTGATGATGTTCGCGCGCGATCAGCAGCTTCCGATCGGCGAGGCGTTCCGTCGGGCCGAGGAGGCACCGGGGCTTTCCAAACGAGCGCGCGGGGGAGTGCTGGAGGCGGCTCGGCTCTTTGCTCAGGTCGCCGACATGGCCGCACGAGGTGTTCCCGTTCCCGAGATCGTCGAGTCGGCGTGGGAGATAACGGGCCTCATGGACGAGCTCAAGTCCGAGAGATCCTTCGAGGCACTGTCCCGGCAGGAGAACCTTCGGGAGCTGAAAGGTGTCGCCGTCGAGTACGAGGCGCGAACCGCAGAACCGACATTGACCGGTTTCCTGGAGGAGATCGGGCTGATCACCGACACCGATGTGGTCGAAGGCGAAGAGGCGGGCGTGACGTTCATGACTCTCCACAATGCGAAGGGCCTCGAGTTCCCCGTCGTGTTCATCGTCGGCGTCGAGGAGGGCGTCTTCCCGCACATAAGATCCCTCGCCGATCCGGATCAGGTCGAGGAGGAGCGACGTCTCTGCTACGTGGGCATCACGCGGGCTAGAGAACGTCTTTACCTACTCAATGCCTGGTCCCGCAGCTTGTGGGGTGGTCTCAACTACAACCCGGCCTCCCGTTTCCTGAACGAGATCCCGGGCGAGCTCATCGCGCTGAGCGAGAAGCGCGCCGCCAGGGGTCGCGCCGAAACCGTGAAGGACCCGTCCGTCTTCAAAGTCGGACAGGAGGTCGAACACGACAAATGGGGGCTCGGCACGATCCTCGAGATAGCTCGCTCCGGCGTGGGGGGCACTGAGGCCACGGTCCACTTCCCGTCCATCGGCGATAAAAGGTTGGACCTATCTCTGGCACCATTGAAGCCAACCTCATGAGGATCATCACGGCTTCACTCGCGCTGCTGTTGTTTGTGGGCTGCACCTCGGGGCTCTTGACGAACGAGGCGACCGAACAGGTCGACAAGGCGAAAACACTGCAGCTAGAGCTCGAGCTGAGGAACGCCGCCCAAGCTCAGGAGCAGTTCTACGCGATCCAGGGGACCTACACGACGGATATCGGTGCGCTGAATCTCAATCCCGTACCGGAAGTGGCGCTCACGATCACCGTGCCTGCTGCAGACCAGTACTGCATCCAGGCCGTCCACAGCTCACTCGGCGAGGATCATCCCTGGCACGTGTCTAAGGCCGACCCCTCGCCGGTAGAAGGACCCTGCTAACCGAGTCCGTCGAGGAAGTCGAGTAGCAATTCGTTCAGGCGGTCCGGCGCTTCGAGTGGGATCCAGTGACCGGCTTCGTCGATGCGCTCGTAGCGCCACGGCCCCGTGACGTACTTCTGTGAATCCACCATCTGATCTTCGCCGAGGGCTGTATCCCCTTTGCTCCAGATCCCCATGACGGGGGCCGCGATCGGCGGCAGCGGTGGGGGATCCGCGATCCACGAAGCCGGTGGGATGTTTGCCCGGTACCAGTTGAGGCCGGCCGTCAACGCACCGGGTCGTGCGAGGTCGACCACGTACCGGTCGATGTCGCCTCCGCCACCGATCCACGTCTTCAAGAACTCCCAGTCGTTGCGCGACAGCCATTCTTCGGCCACACCTTCGAACTGGAACATGAACATGTACCAGGAACGCTGCAGCTGGTCGGAGTCTGCGTCCGTGAAGGCGATCGGGTGGCCGACCGAGATCGCCGTGAGGCTCTTCACTCGGTCGGGATAGAGCGACGCGAATGCCCATGCCAGCCCGGCCCCCCAGTCGTGTCCCACTACGTGTGCGGTCTCTACCGACAGGTGGTCGAGAAGGCCGCACAGGTCCTCCAGGGGATTGAGGATGTTGTAGGCATCGACACCCTCCGGCTTGTCCGAGTCTCCGAAGCCACGGAGGTCCGGAGCGATCGTTCGATAACCGAGATCGACGAGTGCCGGTACCTGGTTACGCCACAGCCGATGGGAATCCGGGAACCCGTGCAAGAGGAGTACAGGCGCTCCTTCGCCCTTGACCTCTACCTCGAGTGAGATCCCGTTCGTTTCGATCTTCATCGCGGGCCTCCCCTCAGACCGAAGCGTTCTCGGCGTCCATGCTGGCTATCTGATCGCCGTCCATCATGCGGATGTTGATGAACGCCTCTGCCCGTTCTTGCGCGGTTCTATCCGGAGACGCAGTCGTGATCGTCTTCTCCAGCAATGGGATCGCGACCTCCTCGTATTCGGTTTGGAAGCGCGTCATGGCCCGGGTCTCCTGCGTTGGGTCCGTCAGGCTCTCGTCGATGGCACGGGACAGGAGAGCCGCCGCCCGAAAGGCGTCGGTGATCCCATCGGCGGGGGCAGGGTCCTTCTGGTAGTAGGCATCGCCGGCCAGGGCCCAACCGGGTCCGAACGGTTGGCGGATGAAGTTCGGGAGATCGGCCAGACCCACGAAGCGCTCCGATCGCGTGCCACCTCGAACGCGCTCGCCCAGTGTTCCCATCCGGTCCAACGCGGTCAGGAAGTTGCCCTCGATATCCGACTTCAACGTCTTGAAGTCCCTTCCCGGCCATTCGACCGCCACCGTCGCGAGCCCATCGTGAGTCGGGAATGCAACGCCGATCAGATCGTCGAGGAAGAAGACCTCCGTTCCCCGTAATTCGACGTCCGAGAAGTAACCGTAGTAGCCGCCCCCTTGCCATTGGGTGTGGTGGAGGAACGGCGCGTCAACCTTCGACGCCACGACGGAGTTTCGTCCGTCGGCCCCCACTACGAAGCGAGCCCGCTCCTCGAAGCCGCCTTCTGAGGTGTGCCCGCGCACGCCGACGACCCGATCGCCTTCGAAGATGAGCTCGTCGATCGAGACTCCCTCCGCGAGATCTGCGCCCGCTTCCACGGCCGCGTCGACCAGCAGCTTGTCGAGGATCGTGCGTCTCGGAGACATCAGGCCATCTACGTTTGTGTAGGTGGGAAACTCGAGCGCCGTTTCGCTTCCAGCGATGCTCATCACCGCCGTGGGGATCGGTGGGCAGTCCGTGTCGCGCAGACGATCCAACAGGCCCCAACGAGCGAGCCGAACCATCCCGGGGGCTTGGATGAAGTGGGTCGACATCGTGTCGCTCGGGAAATGCGCCCGGTCGACGAGCAGCACCCGATGATCCTTTTGTGCCAGAAGTCGAGCCAATGGCGATCCTGCGCAGCGCGCTCCCACCACGATGACGTCGTACATCTCTCCTCCTCGCCGGCGGCCGAGCCCGCTCTCTTCTTCGCCGGTGGTCGAGACCACCGACGCTCGACGGACTGACTTCCACCATTCGTCCTGATGCATCCATAACGCTGTTAGCCATAGATTGATAACAGTGATATGGCATACTTGTCAACATGAGCCCCAGAACCGCCGACCCAGCTATCCGCCGAGCCCTAGTCGAGGCCGCCGCTCGCTCGATCGCGGCCCATGAGCCCCTGAGCACCCGGAAGCTGGCCGCCGAGGTGGGGAGCTCGACGATGTCGGTCTACACGCACTTCGGGAGCATGGAAGAGCTTCGACGTGAGGTCCGCCGCGAGGGCTTCGCTCGCCTGGCCGATCACCTAAGCCGGGTGGAGCAGACCGACGATCCCCTAGTCGACGTGGCTCGCCAAGGATGGGAGTACTGCATGAACGCGGTCGAGAACCCGAATCTCTATCGAGCGATGTTCATGGAAACGGCGATCGACGAAGCGGATGCTGAGGTCGGCTTCTACACCTTCCAGATGTTGATCGATGTGTTGCAGCGATGCATCGATGCAGAACTGTTCACCGAGACCGATGCCGAATGGTTGGCGATGCAGGTGTGGACGAGCATCCACGGTTCGGTAGCGCTTTACGTGACGGGTTTTCTCGATCTCGACACCTTGCTGCGAGTCACGCTCGTGGCGGCTCGAACCCAGTTCGTATCGTTCGGAGCCAGTCCAGAACGCGTGGATCGCTCGCTCGCTGCTGCGAACTTCGGTCCTGTCCCCCAAACGGCTTAAGGGCCAGTTCCGAAGAACGACGAGAAGATGCGGATCGCTCCGGGACCCATGACCACGACGAACAGGGCCGGCAGGACGCAGAAGATCAATGGAAACAGGATCTTCACCGGCGTCTGCATGGCTTTTCTCTCGGCGCGTTGCTTCCGCTTAGTGCGAAGCTCTTTGGCCTGAGCTCGCAGCACGGAGGCGACTCCGACGCCGAATTTGTTGGCTTGGATCATCGAGATAACGAAGGCACGCAGCTCTTCGACGCTCGTCCGTTCGGCCAGCTTCCGGAATGCATCGTCACGGCTCATCCCGAGCTGCATCTCTTGAAGCATCCGACCAAGCTCGTGCGAGAGGGGGCCGGGGACGTTGCGAACGACTTGGGCCATGGCAGCATCGAAACCCAGCCCCGCCTCGACACTAATGGTCAGTAGGTCCATCGAGTCGGGAAGAGCCTTGCGGATCGCTTCTTGTCTGCGTTGCACGCGACCCGAAAGGACCGCATCGGGCGCGAAGTAGCCGATCGCAGCGAACAGCCCGGCCATCATCACGGTGCCTCCCGTGATGTCGCCGGCGAGCCCCGCTAGAGAGAATGCGGTGAACGCACCCGCCCCCAAACCCATGAGCTTGAAAGCGGCAACTCGCTCCGCGTCCCATCCCGCCGGGCTCCCCATCAAGACGAGTTTGTGATCGAGGCGTTTCCGCATGTCGATCGGGGTCAGACGGCGTGCTGCCGCCCCCAATCCTTTCGCGACGGGGAAGAGAACCCTCTCGAGGAATGAACGGGACAGATCCTCTTGTCGGAGGTTCGCGGCCAGTTGGCCGACCTGTGCCTCTAACACCTGGATGGATTTGCGGCGCTGTGCAACGGTTATCTCCACCGCGATCCCGGCGAGCATCACCGCGGCGAACGTCCCAATGAGCGCGATCGGTATGTAGACCTCAGACATCGATCTTCACCACTTTCTTCATCCAAAAGACACCGAGAGTAAGCAGCGAGCAGGCGACGGCCGTCATGAGCAACCCGAGGCTCGTGTTGAAGAGCAGACCGATGTATTCGGGGTTGACCCATGACATGTACAGAGCGACACCGATCGGTAGGGCGGCCAGGATCGCGACCGATAGGCGCCCCTCTGCCGTCAGCACGTCGATCTGCCGGCGGATCGTGTCGCGATCTCGGATAGTTTCGGCAACGGTGTCGAGCACCTCGGCAAGGTTTCCACCGACCTCCCGTTGGATGTTGACCGCCAACAAGGCCCATTTGAAGTCGTCGCTACCGATCCGCTCGGCGAGCGAATCCATCGCATCGTCGATCGGCCGGCCCAGACGCACTTCTGCAACGACCCGTCCGAACTCACTCGCTCCGGGCTCGGCGATCTCCTTCGAAACCATGTCGAGCGCTTGGAAGAAGCTGTGTCCGGCACGAAGTGAGCTGGCGATGATCATGAGGATGTCTGCGAGTTGATCGTGCAGCCGGTTCATGCGACGCCTGGTCACGAAGGCCAGCCATAAGAAGGGGACGAGCGAGCTGACGCCGGCGATGAGCATCGAGAACACGACACTGTCCAGCAACAGACTGCCCAGGGTCGCTCCCACGATGCCCGCCAGCACGAGACCGAGAAGAAACTCTCCTGTACGCAACGGTGCGTCGGCGCGCTCGAGCTTTCTCTCGAGCTTCTCGGTTATGCCGCCGATCTCGCCGACGGTTTCGGCGGCCTGGACGAACGGCTCGGGCACCCAGCGGCTTTCCAGGACCGGCTCGGCTGAATGACTACCCTGGGTCTTGGCCGTGATCCGACGTTCCAGGTCCCGCTCGCGGTTCTTCCTTGCGGCCGTTCCAAGCAACATCAGCAACAGCACGAAGATCGCACCGAAGGAGGTTCCCAACGCCACCAACAGCCCCATCGGGCCACTGAGCACCGGATCCTTATCGACGATCGGGGCCTCGCGCGGGATCGGATCGGCGGTGATCTTCGGTACCAGTGACAGCGCGCTGTCCCGACCCCCGGATGTCGCCAGACCGATCGTCACCTGACCACCAGTGGCGTGCTTAGATTCGTACGAGATCGCGTACTGGCTACTGAGCTCCGTCGCCAGGCTTTGGTAAACCCTCGAAAGGTCGGCCGTGCTGGCGGGACTGTAGCGCCCCCCACCTTTCAGAGATAGCTCCTTGAGAGCGGAGGCGTCGAACTCGCCACTGGTGAGGCCCACAGAGAACACCGCCACCCTTGCGTTCCGAGCAGACGTCGCGGCGGCGGCGAGCGTCGTTCTGCTGGCAGTGTCGGCGCCATCGGAAAGGAGCACGAGGTTGTGTTGGGCCTCGCTCCCGAAGGACCTCACTGCCAAACGGACGCCGTCGTACAGAGCGGTCTCTCCCTCTGCCTTTAGATTCCCGAGCTCTTGTAGGACCTCGGAATGCTCGAGGGTGGGGGAGACGAGGACCTCGGCTTTGTCTGCGAACGTGACGAGCCCAACCGGAACCTGGTCGGGAAGACTCGTGGTGAAGTTCAATGCTGCCGCTACGGCCGATGCGATCGGCTCGCCCTTCATGCTTCCGGATGTATCGATGACGAGGGTCACGTCGACGTCGCGACCGGTTTCGCTCAGCGGCTTGATCGAGACACCCGAAACCGGTTTGCCGTTCTCGGTGAGGGTCACGGACCGTGCCGTAGCGGCTCCTTCCACGGATGCCGTGATCGAGACGTTCGGGAAGCTGGATATGTCGACCCTACGGATGTGCACCGGTTCGGCCGCGTACGCGGGCGCGTGCATCGCCAGAACGAGGGCCACGGCCGCGAGCAGGCACTTCTTCAAAACCGTGCCCCGATCCGCTGGATGTGCCCGTTGCTCGGGGGCATGAAGAGTCCCGGCGAGACATCGACACCGCGGTCGTGCAGCTTCTCGAGGAACGTGGGACGGAGTCCGGTTGCCTGCAGCGCACCCAGCACCCTTCCGTGTTCGTCGACACCCGCTCGGAAGTCGAACAGGAACACGTCCTGCAGGGTGATGATGTCGCCTTCCATCCCGACGACCTCGGAGACGTGCGTTATGCGACGCGTTCCGTCTTTCATCCGTTCCTGATGGATGATCACGTCGATAGCTGCTGCGATCTGTTCCCTGATCGCTTTCACCCCCAGTTCCATCCCGGCCATCATCGTCATGGTCTCCAGACGAGACAGAACGTCGCGCGGTGAGTTCGAGTGAACCGTCGAGATCGAGCCGTCGTGTCCGGTGTTCATCGCCTGAAGCATGTCGATCGCTTCGGCCCCCCTGACCTCGCCGACGATGATGCGGTCGGGACGCATACGCAACGCGTTGCGCACGAGGTCGCGGATGGTGACCTGGCCTTTGCCTTCGATATTCGGAGGTCTCGACTCGAGCCTCACGACGTGAGGCTGCTGCATCTTCAGCTCGGCGGCATCTTCGATCGTGAGGATTCGCTCGTCATGCGGGATGTAGGACGAAAGGACGTTCAGTGTCGTCGTCTTTCCGGCGCCGGTTCCGCCGGACACGAGCACGTTCATGCGACCGCGCACGCACGCCTCGAGGAACTCGGCCATCGGTTGAGTGAACGTGCCGAAGGACACCAACTCGTTGCTGCCGTAAGGATCGGCGGCGAACCGCCGGATCGTCAGCGCCGGGCCATCGAGCGCCAACGGCGGGATGATCGCATTGACTCGGGACCCGTCGGGGAGACGGGCATCGACGTAAGGCGAGGATTCGTCAATCCTGCGACCGATCTTGGTCACGATCTTGTCGATCGTCCTGCGTAACTGCTCTTCGTTGATGAACCGCGCATCGGTCAGGTGGATCTTTCCGGCTCTTTCGACGAACACCGTGTCCGGCCCGTTGACCATGACCTCGGTGACCTCGGTATCGGCGAGCAGTTCTTCGAGCGGACCCAGGCCGATGACGCCATCGGCTATTTCCCTGGCCACCAGACTCTTCTCGTGACTAGATAGGGGCGTCTCTTCTTCGTCCAGCAGCTCCCTTAAGCGATCGTTGACGAGTCCCTCGAGCTCCTTCTCCGACACGCTCGTGTCGTTGAGACGGGGACCCAGGACCTCGACCAACCGGGCTTGCACCCGGTCGCGTGCTTCGGCGATCCGATCGGCGTTCTGGCCGCGCGCCAGTCGTTCGGCTAGGGACATTGGTCGACGCCTCCTTTAGCTCAGGCCCAACAACAGGCGCAGCTTTCGCTTGCCCGCCGTGGTGGGTGTGGTTGTGCTGGTCGGTGCGCCGACGACCTTTTCGGCGACCTCCGAGATGCTTTTCGCTACTTCCGAGGCCGGTTGCCCTAGATAAACGGGTCGACCTTTGTTGAGGGACTGTGGAACCAGCTCACTCGAAGGGATCTTCACGTCGACCTTTAGCTTCAAAACGCGCTCCACGTCGTTCAGCGAGACCCCCACCTTGCTGTCGGCGCGGTTCAGAACCACTCGCAGTCGATCCTGAGGGACTCCCAATGAATTGAGCGTCTCCATCGCGATCAGCAGATGCCTCATCCCGACGACGTCCAACCCGGTGACGAGCCAGATCTCGTCGGAGAGGTCGAAGACCGCCACCGTCTGATCTGAGTAGTCGTTGGATGCGTCGACGACCGTGTAGGCAAAGTTGGATCGCAGGTTGCGCAGCAGCTTTCCCGTCGTTTCACCCGCCATGCTCTCGCAGGCCGGATCGGGGAGCACCGCGTAGGCCCACAGGTTGGGTTCCAGCTGCACGCCCGTCTGACGGATCGCTTCCGGGTCGTTGCGATCGGCGAGCGCCAGGAGGTCTGCGATCGGTCGCGTCGGTTCTTTCCCGTAATAAGAGAAGACGTCGCCGACCTTGAGATCGAGATCGAGGAGCGCGGTTGGTTCACCGGTTTCGGCCGCAAGCGCAGCGGCGAGGTTGGAAGCCAGAAAGGTCTTGCCGACCCCTCCTTTCGAGGAGAACACCGAGACTATGCGGCCTCTGGTTCCCGATTCGGTCCCGTCTTCTTGAAGAGATCGGACACCGATCGACCAGTCGATGGCGCGTTCGAGAGCGTCGCGCAACTCGTCCTCACCCTTGGACATATCGACGACGTCTCGGATACCGGCCCTCATCGCCATCGGCAATAGACCGTTCGCCTGTTCGTTTCGCACCCAGACGACAGCGGTAGCCGGCGAATGCTTGGCGATGAAGTCTGCGATTCCCAGAGCATCAGCGTCCTTAACGTCGGGTGAGAGCGCGATCACTTCGGGGGACATGTGACGCACGACGACGAACTCCTCGGCCGCGGTAACGCTGGAGAGCCAGTCCACGCTTTCGGGCGACTCCCCGAGCGTGCGGGCGACCTGCACGCGGAAGGCGGGCGGTGTGCCGATGGCGAGGACCTTTGCGTTCGTCATCGAACCAACTGGATCGCGTTTATCGGCCTGGTGGAGACGCCGCGCTGGTTGGGTGGCAGCAAGGACATCCACACCGTTCCCTGCTCCTGTGCAAACACGACCGCCTGAGCGTCGCGGGGTTTGAGAGCGAGCGTGATCCACTGGTTGCTGCTGTTGCTACCGCCACCGGTCTGCTCGGCGGGGCCCGAGACCCGGAGGACTTCGACGTCCGCGACAAGCGTGACCGTTGAGGCCGGGGAGCTTCCTTGTTGGGAAGCGATGTTCGAGAACGTTCCGTAGATCGTGACGTGATCGGAACGCTGAACCGACCCACCGGCGATGCGGGGGCTCTCCAAGGGGAGGGTCAGCGCCTGGTGCCCAGTGGGGATGCCGAGGGAACCACCGGGGAGCTGCTCGCTGCCACGAAGTCGGGAGGTGGTGATCTGTTCGCCGGCAGCGATCGCGGCCGAGCTCTCACGACCTTTGAGCCCACTGAGGTTGGTGACTGCTCCTTCGACCAGCGCGCTGCGTGGGATCGAGCGGGTGGTGACCGCGCCCTCTGCTATCAGGTCGTCGAGGTCGGTGCCCGCGGTGACGTCTTTCTCGGAGACGACGACGGTAATCAGCTCCCCACCGGAGCTCTGACGCTGAACGCCGAGCAGGTACAGGTAGACGACCATCGTGGCCGTTCCGGCAAGCACGAATGCGATGGCGATGATCAAACCTCTCGATCTCATTGCTTCTCCTTTCAGCGCGCCGGTCTAGACCGCCGCGCGCTTAACCGTCGAGACGAACTGCACGTAAGCCAAAGTCGGCGCTGCCGCCGGGGACCGATCCCGCGACGCGCGGGCCTTGCCATGAAAGGACCAGGCAGATGCCGTTGGGGTCGGAGTCGTGGACCCCGCACCTACCTGGGATACCGGCCATCGTGTAAGAGAAAGAAACATCGGCGTTGGGAGCCGCCGCCGCGAACCACGAGACCTCGTGAGTGGTGCTGTTGTAGCTGTAGTCGGTGCCGTTCTGATAAACGGTGTCTTTCTTCCCTTTTCCTAGAGAGATCTCCAAATCTGAGGTCGCCATCGGACTGCCCGAGTAGCACCCCAAGGTGTCGAGATCGAAGACGCTGCCGTTGGGGAAGGTGTGAGTGCCCGAGCAGTGTCCCGAGTCACCTGGCGTTCCGATCGCTTCGGGGTCGTTGCCTCTCAGCGCGTCTTCGATCCGAAGTGGGATGAAGCCGATGATTGCGTACTTCTCGCGGCTGCTCGTGGTGACCATCAGTGCGGGATCGTTGACCGGGAAGTACTTGATCTTTCCTATCTGGGATCGCACCTCGGACCAGGCCGAACTGCTGTGCCCGCTGTCGGCGCACACCAGCGAGTAGTCGTCCGTGATCGTCAGTTCGGTTTGCAGAGTGGCTTCGATCCAACCGCGGCGGGTGCTCGATCCCGCGCTCGAACAGGAGTCGCCCGGGCTCATGTCCGACTCTTCGAGGTTGAGCCACCCCCAGTGACTCGAGTTTTCCCACTCGGGCCGGGCGTTGTTGTCGTGCCAGTACGCGCACTCGGTGTCAACGGGCGCGTAGGCACAGTCGATCTCGCCGGCCGGATTGATGCTGAGCTCGATCGGCATGGGGGCAACGCCCATCGTGGGTCCCCAGATCGCCGTGGCGCTGGCCGAGACTGGACGCTCGGACGGAGCCCCGATGATCGGGGCGAAGGCCAGCTCCTTGGGGGCCGCGTAGGTAACGGACACGTCTCCTTCGGAGGCCGTACCGCAGTCGGTGGTGTCGAAGGAGGTGACTGACGCGTCCGCCTGGTTGGCCGTGGCCAGCCCATCGGCTTGTCCGGCTGCGCCGGCAGCATCGTTAACGGCGCACGATTGGGCTGCGGCCAGCGCGGCGGAGTCGGCAGCGGTCACCATCTGACGTCGCAAGGTCAGGAGGCCGCCGACGTCCACGACCAGCACGACCATCCCGCACAGTGCCGTCATCGCGAGCGCGACGAGCACGATCGTTGCACCGCGTTCGTCGCGTGCGCAGTTTTTCACTCGCATCTGAAGACGCCTTTGATCTCGACCGCTTCGTTGAACTCGGGAAGGATCCCGACGGAGATCTCGAGGTTCTGATTCCACGACACAGTGACGGGCTCGCCCGACGTCGTGTCGCTACAGACTTTGTCCGCCGCGGGGGCACCGTCTAGCGCGTAGGGAGCCGCAGCCGCCTCGACCGCGCTTTCGACGTCGGCTGCCGTTCCTCTTACCGCAGCGGCGCGTGCACCTTCTCGAGCCGCCGAATTCATGACTTCGAGCTCGCTGAATATGCGACCGAACTCGATGATCCCGAAGACGAACATGAACAGGATGCTGGCGATCAGAGCGAATTCCACTGCGGCGGCGCCCTTCTCGTTGCGCAGTTTGTGAGTTTGAGTAAAGAGAGAAGACATGGGTGTCGAAGATGTGGTCACGGTCTCGAACCGGGACCGGCCCCCACCTGGACGACGGGAGGTGAGGGCCGGTGGCTTCGGTTCGTGCAGGGTTTGGTTACGGGAGAGCGTCTACAACCGTCTGGAACGCGGCTTGGATCTGCTCGCCCAGCAGAGCGACGACAGCGACGATGATCGCTGCGATCAGAGCTACCATCAGCCCGTACTCCACTGCGGTCGCACCGCGCTCATTGCTAAGCGCGTGCATCTGGCTAACCACCCAGCGGGAAAGACCGTGGAACATCTGTACACCTCCTTTCGCCCAGCTAGTCGAAGAGTCATTGGGGTTGGTGGTGAGAAGACGCGCCGTCGGCGCAGTGATGTTCGTGAGTCGAGCGTTCGATGTACTAGTCATGTGTGACTAGCTATCGGCAAAGAGTCTCTAGTCCTTTAGGGGGGGTTATCACCTTGATACAAGGTGATGGCATCCCTTATGGGATGATTTGTTGTCTATCCCAAAGGGGGCACCACCCGTGCAAGCGGTTCTGGAAACTATTTCTCAGTGGAGCCGGATCGTGCTCGCGGCTGCCGGTTCGGTCGCGGTCGCGCTTGTGGTTTTGGGACGGACTCCTAACAACGTGGCCTATTACAAGGCGATCTGGAAGGACGCCAAGGAAGCCGCTCGCGCTCACTTGGATCGTAAGCAGATTCTTCTTGCCCTTGGACTGGGCACGGCCGCGGGCACCTTACGAGTTGCCTACTCATTTGCTGTCACCCATGAGCGGATTGATATGGACGAAATAGCTTTAGGACTTCTTGTTTTTGTGCTCTACATAGCGCTTGTCTTTGCTAAGAGTGTCGTCCAAGCGCCCGTTGTTGCTTCAGAGACGAAGGACGACACCATCAAAGAACTACATGTGGCCTTGAAGGACACACCGTCCTATCGATATGGCCCC
The DNA here is from genome assembly GCA_035629935.1 of Actinomycetota bacterium. Classification (GTDB taxonomy): domain Bacteria; phylum Actinomycetota; class CADDZG01; order CADDZG01; family WHSQ01; genus DASQLQ01. The sequence goes on along the minus strand of DASQLQ010000136.1, from coordinate 5,998 downwards.
CCCGAACTAGCGATTGCCGTAGGTGTCCAAGCAACCGAGACCCACCGAGTGCCTAGTGAGCGAATCGCTCAACTGTCTGGGCGCGACGACCTGTTCTTGGTTGAGCTAGCCCCGGATGGAAGATGCGAGTGCGTCGAGCAATACCTCCGTATCTATAACAAGTCTCCGCAGGTGTCGGCCCAGAATGTCGAGGTACGGATAAGCGGAATGAATCCTCCCCATCAGAAAAACATAGCCCCGCCTTTCCCATATCGACTTCCATGGGCCCCACATGAGTCCTTCACGATGACTCTCGCTCACGGAGATGAGGGTGACGTTTTGCTCTACCGGGCCTTCATCGTTAGATCGGCAGCCGGGTCACGCGGCTTCCATTACGAGGGTCGGGCACAGGAATTTATGAATTCGATAGAAATTGTTGTGGAAGCTTTGGTGGAAAATGCCGAACCAGTTAGGCAGACCTTCAAGATTCGTAACGTTGCACCATCCCCACCGCTGATTACTCCCGTTGTGCAGTGAGTTCCTTGTACGTCATCGGGTCTTCAGTGATCAGTTTCAGCATGGTGTCTCGGAACAGCCACGGGTTGTTGCGGTTGTTGAACCGGAACGAAAACTCATCCAGGTACGCCTCCAGGTGTTTCTCAGAGAGTTGGTGGTAGCTACCGATGATGGACCGCTTGAGCAGGCTCCAGGCCGATTCCACGGTGTTGGTGTGAGCGTCACCACGCACCCATTCATCCGCGGAGTGGTCAACCGATTCGTGTTTAGCGTCACCGTGCTTGAGGCCCGCGTAAGCCTTATGTGCGTCGGTGATGATCTTCTCTGCTTCGTCGGGGTCAACAGCGGAGCGGATGAACGCCTCAAGGATTACCTCAGTGGCCTTCGGGCCTATCTTGAGCCGAATGTCACCGTCGCGAGCAATCGCACCCATGACCATCGTTTTGTCAGAGAGTCCGCCACCCTTGCCCTGACGCTCGCCCCTTCTTTTCGCACGCTCATTAACGTGACGGTTCTTGGCCTTGCCACCGATATAGGTTTCGTCCACTTCGATGATTCCCTCAAGCAGATCGGGGGAGTCGTCGCGCATCGCGTGGCGGATGCGGTGACAGAGATACCAAGCCGTTTTGTACGAAACCGCGAGCGTCCTCTTGAGTTGGTTCGCGCTGATGCCTTTCTTCGATTCGCACATCAGGTAAACGGCAAGGAACCACTTCCAGATGGGAAGATGGGAGTCGTGAAAGATCGTGCCCGCACGAACAGAGAACTGGTAGCGGCATGAGTCGCAATCGAACTGCCGACGCTTGCTTATCCGTGAAATCTTCTTGGACTCACATCGCGGGCAAGTCACACCATCGGGCCAGCGGAGTTCTTCTAGGTAGTCGTGGCACTTGTCCTCAGAGCCGAAGTTCTCGATCAGCTTCGGAAGGTTCATCTGGTGCTTCCCGTGAGCGTTCACCTTGGTGTTGTGCTTGGCAGTCGTCACAGGGAGGCCCCCTTGCCTAGGAAGAAGAAACCGGCGTCAGACCTGACAACGGACGAAGCAATCCGAAAACTGTTCCCTAAGAAAATTGTTGAGAAGGCTAAGGAAGAAGCTGAAAAGGCCCATCCACCTGCTGTTATGCCTCGCATACCCCCATCTAAGCAGGCCTGATACCTTGTGTCAAGTAGATAACCCCCCCTTTAGGACTAGTTATCAGTTCTTTGTTCAAGTCATGCGGGCGATTTGGGGTTTTGAAATCGCCCGCATGTGAACAAAGAACGGTTGGCGCGATTACCCGGATGTGAGCAAAGAACAGGTGGCGGCTAGTTCTCCAGGATCTCGATCGACTCGATGTAGACCGGTGTCACCGGTCGGTCGGCTTGCGCGGGGTCGTTGCCGCCGAGGGTTTCCACCTTTGCGATCTCGCCGATCGTCTCGAACGACTCCTCGTCGGCCTTGCCGAACAAGCTGTAGAGAGCCTGGAGCCCGGCCGGCTTGCCGACCGGCTCGTGCACGACGATGAAGAACTGACTCCCGTTCGTGTTCGGTCCGGAGTTGGCCATCGCCACCGCGCCGTAGGTGTAGTCGTTCGCCTTCTTCGGGAGCTCGTCTTCGAACTGGTAGCCGGGGCCACCCATCCCCGTACCGTCGGGGTCACCGCCCTGGATGACGAAGTTGCTGACGATCCGGTGCCATGTGAGCCCGTCGTAGAAACCCTCCCGTGCGAGGAACACGAAGTTGTTCACGGTTATCGGGGCATCGTCCTCGAGCAAGTCGAGGCTGATGTCGCCGCACGATGTGTGGATCACGGCCGAGTAGTCGACCCCCTCCACGAGTGCCATCTCGGGCGGGGCGTCGTATCCCTTTGCTTCGGACGTCACGGGTACCTCTGCACCGCATGCAGCTGCGCCCTCTTCTGCGGCTGCGTCCGTGGCGTCGGCCGCAGGGGTGTCGGGCTTGTCCCCGCCGTCTTCCCTCGTCGAGGCGAAGAACGCCATTCCCACGATCACGAGGATCACGACGCCGACCGCGATCAAACGCTGGTTGCGTCGCTTTGCCAGGGCCTCCTCGCGGGCGGCCCGTGCATCTCGCTTACGTGCTCGTTTGTCTGTGCCCATCGTTTCTCCACCGCTTCATCCTGTGTTCGAGCAGTTCGCTCGTTGAGAGTGATGCTAGGTCGTCGAGATGATAGGCGAGCGTGGAGGCCAGGCGCGCGGGTTCGAGAGGCTCGGGTATCAGCGCGTCGGCTATCCCCAGATCGAGGAGGTCGGGCCCCGTCAGGTGGAGGAGCCGGGACGCTTCGGCGGCCCGACCGGCGTCGCGCCACAGGATCGTGGCCGCCAGCTCCGGGCCTATCACCGAGAAGATCGACTGCTCGTAAGCCAGAACACGGTCGGCGGAGGCCAGGGCGAGGGCTCCGCCGCTGCCACCTTCGCCGGTGATGACGGCGATCGTGGGGACGCTGGTCGTCAGCAGCGCTTCCGTCGTTCGCGCGATAGCCCAGGCGATCCCCGTGTTCTCCGAGGCCGACGACGGATCTGCTCCTCGCGTATCGATCATCGTGATGACCGGCACCCCGAGGTTCTCGGCGACGCGTAAGCAACGTCGTGCCTTTCGAAACGCGCCCGGCCCCGGCGAGATGCGGCGATCCAGCGCCAGCACCATCGCCTTACGACCGAGCACGCGCACGAGCGCGGTCGACAGAGCCCCTTCGTCTGTCCCCGCTCGGTCGCCGCGCAGGATGATGAGCTCCTCCGTCATACCGCGAGTGACCTCCTCGCCCGACGGCCGGCCCTCGGCGCGCGCGACTTGCACCGTTTCCCACGCGTCCTGATGAGTTTCCGCCTGTCCGCTCGGTTCTTCGTTGACGGGTTGAGGGTCGTCCTCGGCGAGCACCCCCAAGGCAGCGATCAAGTAAGTGCGAACATCGCCGGGAGCTACGACATCGTCGACGAGGCCGTGAGCGGATGCGGTAGCGGCTGTGTGCGAGCGACCGCTTGGCGATTCGCCCGTCACCTGCTCCACCAGGCGCGGCCCGGCGAACCCGATCGTTGCGTCTGCTTCGGCAACGAGGATGTCGGCCAAGACGGCCAAGCCGGCGAGGACCCCGCCCGTCGATGGATGGCCGAGCACCGCGATGAAGGGACTGTGCGCTTCCGCCAGACGCCGTCGTGCGACGACTGCCTTCGGCATCTGAACGAGAGACCTCATCCCTTCCTGCATCCGCGCACCGCCGGTTGAGGTCCGGAGAACGAAAGGAACTTCTCTGGTGGCGGCCCGTTCCATCGCGCGTGCCAGGCGTTCGCCGGCTACCTCGCCCATGCTCCCGCCGAGGAAAGCGAAATCGAAGATCGCGAGCTCGATCGGATGTCCGCCGATCAGCGCCGACCCGGCCGTCACCGATTCATCCGATCCCGAGGATGTGCTGGCCTTTTCGATGGTTCCGGCGTAATCGGGGAACCGGATCGGATCGGTGGTCGTCAGGCCGTCTTCTTGCACGGAGAACATCCCGGGATCGACTAGTTCTTCCGCCGCCGGGCTCATCGCGCCAGGTTAGTCTCGATGACCATGTCAGGCGGAAGAGCACGCATATTGGTCGCAAAGCCCGGATTGGATGGGCACGACCGGGGGATCAAGGTCGTCGCAAGGGCCCTGCGGGACGCGGGGATGGAGGTCATCTACACGGGCCTTCACCAGACCCCCGAGCAGATCGCGTCCGCCGCGATCCAAGAGGATGTCGATGCGGTCGGCCTTTCTTGCTTGTCCGGGGCTCACATGACGCTGTTCCCCCGAGTTGTGGAACTCCTCAAAGAGCAAGGTGGCACCGACATCGTCGTGTTCGGTGGGGGAATCATCCCCGAAGTCGACATCGCGCAGTTGAAGGAGTCCGGGATCGAAGAGATCTTCACCCCCGGCGCCACCACGAAAACGATCATCGATTGGGTCAACCAGCACGTCGCCGACAGGCAACCGAGCTGAGCGAGGAGTTCTAGTGGATCTATTCGAGTACCAAGGTAAGGAAGTCCTGAGGAAGTTTGACGTGCCCGTACCCGAGGGACGGGTAGCAACCACCCCCGAGGAAGCAGCCGAAGCGGCACGCGGGCTGGGGGGCAAGGTCGTGATCAAGGCGCAGGTGCAGGTTGGGGGCCGCGGCAAGGCCGGAGGGATCCAACTCGCCGACTCTCCCGAACAGGCGCGTGAGATGGCCGACAAGATCCTCGGGATGGATATCAAGGGTCACACGGTCAAGCGAGTGCTCGTCGAACGCGCCGGCGACATCAAAGAGGAGTACTACTGCTCGTTTCTTCTCGACCGTTCCGAGAGGAAGTTCCTCGGCATGATGAGCGCTAAAGGCGGCATCGACATCGAGGAAGTAGCCGAGACCGATCCCGACGCGATAGCTCGCGTCCACATCGATCCTCTCTACGGTATGTCGGACTTCCACGCACGACGGATGGTGTTCGGTTCGGGGATCGCCGAGGCAGCTCGCAAGGATGCGATAGCTCTGTTGCCCAAGTTGTTCAAGGCCTTCGTCGAGCTGGATGCTTCTCTGGTCGAAGTCAACCCGTTGATCCTGACCGGCGAGGGCCGCGTAGTCGCTTTGGACGCGAAGGTGTCCCTCGACGAATCTGCCGCCTACCGACATCCCTTCTTCGACGAGCTGAAGTCTGCACACGAGATCCCGGAGCAGGAGCGCTTCGCGAAGGAGCGGGGCCTCAACTTCATCAAGCTCGATGGTGACGTCGGGATCATCGGTAACGGGGCCGGTCTCGTGATGTCGACCCTCGATGTGGTGAAGGCGGCCGGCGGCGAACCTGCGAACTTTCTGGACGTCGGGGGAGGCGCGGGGGCCGAGCTTCTCTCCAGCGCTCTCGAGGTCATCACCTCGAATCCGGAGGTCAAGAGCGTGTTGATCAACATCTTCGGTGGCATCACTCGTTGCGATCTCGTTGCCGAGGGGATCATCGATGCGCTCAACCGATTGGACGTGAAGGTCCCGATCGTGGTCCGTCTCGACGGCACGAACGCAGAGCAGGGTCGCAAGATGCTGGCCGACGCTCCGCACCCGAAGCTGGTTACGGCGGAGACGATGCTGGGCGCTGCCGAGAAAGCGGTCGAGCTGTCGCAAGCGACAGGCTCGGCGGTCGCTCAAACAAAGGGTGGTGCTGCCTGATGGCCATCCTTATCGACAACGACACACGTTTGGTGGTTCAAGGACTGACCGGTCGCGAGGGTTCGTTCCACGCTGGTCGCAACAAGGAATACGGGACGAAGCTCGTCGCCGGAGTAACGCCGGGCAAAGGCGGCTCGGATGTCGACGGCGTACCGATCTTCAACACCGTGGCCGATGCAGTGGACAAAACAGGTGCGAACACCTCGATGGTCTTCGTTCCGGCTCGTTTCGCAGCCGACGCGATCGTCGAGTCTTTCGATGGCGGAATCGACGTGATCGTGGCGATCACAGAGAACATCCCGGCGATGGACATGGCAAGGACGGTTCCTTACCTCCGTGGGAGCGAG
>DASQLQ010000135.1:0-24600 GCA_035629935.1 Actinomycetota bacterium | reverse complement strand
CCGGGCCGGTCAGGATGTTTCCCTGACAGCAATACCCGGGGCCGGCGCGGCCCCCTGCCCAGTCGAAACACTCCGAACCGGTGAAGGTCGCCGCACCACCGGAAGCGTCGACCACACCCAACTGTCTCTGCGGGCTCATCTCGTCCCCACCCGTCAGCGCGGCTATGACCTCCTTCGCGGAGCGGCCGGCTGCGAGGAGATCGAGGCCGTCGGGGCCATAGGCGAGGTTCGCGAACGCTTGTGTGGCGATCGCACCAACATCGGCACGTGCCCAGGTGACGACAGAGCCCACTGCAAGGAACTTGGACGCGACCGCCACGCCCCATTCGGCACTCGGTTGGGCATCGGGATCCCTGGCAACTATCGAGAAAGTCAAGCGTTGCCCAAACGCAAAGGGTTAGGCGTGGGCTGCGCGGTGGAGCTCGTCACCCTTCTCCACCGGGTACCAGCAAGCGGCGCGGTGATTACGGGCGACCTCACCGAGCGGGGGCATCTCGTTCTTGCAGTTCTCGGGAACGCGATCGCCACCCGCCACGGCACGCGCTTTCGGACAGCGCGGGTGGAAAGGACAACCCGAAGGTGGGTTCACGGGAGAGGGCACGTCTCCCTGCAACACGATGCGGTTCGATAAGTCGCTCGAGGAATGCCCCTTCGGCACGGCCGACAACAAGGCCGCGGTGTAAGGGTGCTTCGGGTTCGTGTAGAGGTCGTCGGCAGGAGCAACCTCGACCATCCGGCCGAGGTACATCACGGCGATGCGATCCGAGATGTGTCGCACGACACCCAGGTCATGCGAGATGAAGATGTAGGTCAGCTTGAACTCGTCCTGCAGATCCTCGAGCAGATTGAGGATCTGAGCCTGGATCGAAACATCTAGGGCCGACACTGGCTCGTCACAAACGATGACTTTGGGTCGCAATGCCAAGGCACGGGCGACGCCGATCCGCTGACGCTGTCCACCCGAGAACTCATGGCCGTACCTGTTGTAGTGCTCGGGATTCAGACCAACACGCTCCATCAGAGTCTGAACACTCTTGCGCACGTCATCGGAGGTCTTATGGATCTGGAACGGGGCCCCGATGATCTGTCCGACCGTCTGCCGTGGGTTCAGTGATGAATATGGGTCCTGGAAGATCATCTGCATCTCACGACGGAGCGGGAGCATCTCTTTCCGAGAGAGCTTGGTGATGTCCTGGCCTTGGAATGTGATCTTGCCCGAGGTCGCCTCGAGCAGCTTGGTGATCAGCCGAGCGGTCGTCGACTTCCCACAACCGGATTCACCGACGAGCCCCAGGGTTTCTCCGGGATAGAGCGTGAACGAAACATCTTCAACCGCGTGAACCCGACCAACTTCCCTCTGAAAGAGGATCCCCTGGGTGATCGGGAAGTGCTTCGTCAGATTCTCGGCGACGAGCAGGGCTTCTCCGTGACCCTGGTCGGTGCGTGTTGGAACTTCGGTCAGCTGGCTCATGCCGATTCCTTGACCCGCCGGGTCTCTCGCTCCTGCCACAGTTTCTTCTTCTCGTCGACGGAGAGATGGCACGACTCGGGGTGGCCACCTCCACGATCTTTGAGCTCGGGCACGTCCTTGTCGCAGGGATCGAACCTGTGCGGACACCGCGGATGGAACGGGCATCCTGGTGGAACCCTGATCATCGACGGCGGCGCTCCGGCGATCGGGATCAGCCTCGTACCGCGCTGATCGACCCTCGGGATCGATTCGAGCAGGCCCCAGGTGTAGGGATGCAATGGATCCTGGAACAATCCTTCCTTGGCGGCGATCTCCATTGGACGGCCGGCGTACATCACCATCACCGAGTCGGCCACGTCGGAAACGACGCCGAGGTCGTGCGTGATGAGGATGACGCCGACGTTGAAATCGACCTTCAACCGGTCGATCAGTTCGAGGATCTGCGCTTGCACGGTCACGTCCAAAGCCGTGGTCGGCTCGTCCGCGATCAAGAGGTCCGGGTTGTGGACGAGAGCCATCGCGATCATGGCTCGCTGTCTCATGCCGCCCGAATACTGGTGTGGGAAATCCCTGAATCTTTCCTTCGCCTGAGGAATGCCGACGGCGTCCAACAGTTCCACGGTCCTCTTCTTCGCGTCATCCTTCGAGCAGTCGTCGTGGGCCTGGATGGCCTCGACGATCTGATCGCCCACCCGATACATGGGATGCAGGCACGCGAACGGGTCCTGGAAGATCATCGACATCTCTTTGCCGCGGATCGCTCGTAGTTCGTCCTTGGGGAGCTTCAGGAGATCCTGCCCTTTGAAGATGATCTCGCCCGACACGTCCGCACTTCTCAGACTCGTGAGGCCCAAAGCCGTCAAACAGGTGACGCTCTTGCCCGAGCCGGACTCACCCACGATCCCCAACGTTTCGCCGCGGTGCACCTTGAAAGTGACACCGTCAACGGCTTTGACGACCCCGTCGGCGGTCCTGAAGTGAACGCGCAGGTCGCGGACGTCTAGGAGAACCTCGCCGAAAGCCATCGGTTATGCGTACCTGACGCGGGGATCGAGGTAGGCGTACAGGACGTCGACGATCAGTGACATGAGTGTTACCACGAAGGCGGCCAGCACCGTGATCGCTAAGACGAGCGGCAGGTCGCCTCGGTTCGCGGCTTCTGCGATCAGGGCTCCGATGCCATTTATGTTGAAGACGCTCTCGGTGATGATCGTTCCGGTCAACAGGATCGCGAAGTCCATCCCGAACATCGTGACGATGGGCGTCAGGCTGGCGCGCAAGCCATGCTTGCCGACCACCTTGCGTTCGGGCAGGCCCTTAGCGCGCGCGGTTCGGATGTAATCCTCGCCCATGGTCTCGAGCAAGTTCCCCCGCACCATCCGTGCGTAGAAGGCCGCGAACTGCAGGGCCAGCACGATCCAGGGTAACCAGAGGTAACTCGCCCACTCTCTGAGATTCGACATCGGCTCGTAACCCGTACCCGGAGAGATCCCCCACTTGTACCAAAAGAAATACAAGGCAACGAGACCAACGAAGAAGATCGGAGCCGAAACCCCGAACAGGGCAAACATCATCGCAGCTCTGTCGAAGAAGGATCTTCGTTTGAGGGCGGAGACGATCCCGATAGGAAGCCCGATCAGCACCCAGACCACCGCTCCGCCGATCACAAGTTGGAGCGTTGCCGGGAACCGCTCGAAGATCAGATCCCGTACTGGGGCGCGGTACACGTAGGAGAACCCGAGGCCGGGCCAGCCGTACTCATCCCCCATGAACAATCGTTTGACGAACAGCCCGTACTGAACCGCAAGTGGCTTGTCGAGCCCGAAGTTGTGTCTCACCTCGGCCACGATCTCCGGCGTCGGGAGCTTCCCTGCGAACGCGAGGGCGGGGTCTGTGGGCGGCATCACGTAAAAGATGAAGAACATCAGCATGGTGATGATCAAGATCACCAGGATCAGATAAAGAAGCCGCCTGACTACGTACCGGCCCATCTACTCCCCCGTTCCACTCACTCCCCACCTCTTTTGAAGTGAAGAGAGCCGCCCCCTTCTACAGGGGCGGCTCTCGATGCTACTGCTACGAGTAAGGCTCCGTCCTACTGCTTAGACGGATCGACCGCCATGTGAACGATCGATGCCTCACCTGCCATCTGGTCGAACTCCCACTTCGTGACTGCCTCCGAAGTGACCGTGATGTTGTTCGCGTCCAGATAAGGAACCCACGGAACGACTTCCTCCATGAGCTTCTGGTCGAGCTCGATCCAACATTGCGTACGGTCGGCTTGTTCGGTCAGGTCCTGACAGGCATCGATGTCTGCATCGACGCCCGGGATAGAGCCGAGGACGCCCGGCACTGGGAAGGTGAAGTCGCCGTCCTTCTCGAGATCGGCTGCGCTATCCGGTGTCAGACCGACCAGAGCGTAGTTCGTGTTGCCCTCCGGCAGGATGTTGCGTCCGTCGAACAGGAACCCGACGAACGTGTACGGGTCTGGGTAGTCCTTACCCCAACCCGGCACGCTGGCGACCGGGATCAGGTTCGAGACGTCCTGGATCGGCGGGTACGCGTCCGCAAGCTCACGCGTCTTGAGCGTGATACCGAGCTTCTTGAACGAAGCCTCGATCACCGGGATCATCTCGGTCCACGGCGATTCCGCACGGCTGAAGTGGACGACCTCGTCACACACCGGGTCGTCACAGACTCCGTCGCCGTCCTCGTCGTACTTGGACTCGGCCATCGCAGCCTTCGCAGCTTCCTCATCGCCTGCGCTGCCCGGAGTTGCGTACGGGTCGTAATCCGACAGCTCCTCGTTCAGCATCGCGTCGGGAACGATGTGCGTAGCGATCTCACCCTGGACCGGTCCACCCCAGGCGCGCTGGAGTGCTTCCTTGTCCATGATCAGGTTCGCGGCTTTGCGCACATTGATGTCGTCGAACGGTGGGACCGCGAGGTTCATCGTGATGTACCAGGTGCGGTCACCAGAGTCGACGTGAAGGCGCTCTTTGAGCTCGGGATCGGTCGAGAACCGCTTTAGAGCTTGCGGTGTCGGCGTCTGAGCCATCTCGATGTCGCCCTCTTCGACGCGCCGGAAGATGTCGTCCTCATTCGTGTTGATCCGGTAGATGAAGCTGTCGATGTTGTTGGAACGCAGCTCCGGACTGTCCGTCTCGGCGTCGTAGTTCGGGTTACGCACCAGAATCAGTTCCTTCGACGGGTCGTAACCGGAGATCGGCTTCATCCCCTTGCAGCCCTTGCTGATGTCCAGATCCTCGGATCCTTCCAACATGTAGGACGAAGACGAGATCACGTAGCGGCCGTACTCGCCGGCCTTCTCGAAGCACTCGCCCACCTCGCGCGGGATCGGGCCGGTGGCCGGCATCGCCAAGCGGTAGAGGAAGTCACCCGTCGGCTCGGTCAGCTGGAACTCGATCGTCTGCTCGTCCGTGCAGGTGATGCCGGAGATCTCGTCGGCCTTGCCGTCTATGAAGTCTTGAAGACCTTCGATCGTGTTCGAGTAGTAGAAGCCGTACTGAGCACCTACGGACTTGGTGCCGATCCGTTCGAACGCGTAAAGAACATCGTCGCAGACCACATCGCGGTCGACCGGAGGCCCGTACTTGACGCCCTCTTTGATCTCGAAGGTGTACGTCAGGCCGTCCTCTGAGATCTCGGGCTCGGCAGCGGCAAGGTCCGGAAGAACAACGTTGCCTTCCTCGCCTGCAACGTGCCGGTAGTTCATCAGAGTACGGATCATTGCCTGGCCGAAGAATCCAAAGCTCGTAGCCAGATACTCACCAGACGGGTCGAACCCACTGGTGAAGTCCATCGAGGTCACTTCACGAGTGATCGTGCCACCCTTGGTTACCTCGCCATCGGCTTGTGGCTCGTCGCTCGTGGGCTCTCCGCTTGCACATGCTGCGGAGATCACCAGCAAACAGAGCATCAAGGCCGCAACTCGCAGCCTTTTTGGTTTGTTGAACATCCTCACCCCTCTCGTTCGATTCCATTACCTGTCTTGAAAAGCCTTGCTTTCTTGCCGCACCTCCTTACGTTGCTGCGCTGTCGTGATCAGTTACGTCCAGTTCGAGGATCGAGTGCATCTCGCAGCCCGTCACCGAGCAGGTTGAAGGCAAGAGTGGTGAAAACAAGGAAGAGACCGGGGAACAGCATCATCCACCAAGCGGTCTCGAAGACCTTCTGCGCGTCGCTCAGCATCCGGCCCCACGACGGCACGCTCTGTGGAAGGCCCATCCCTAGGTACGACAACGACGCTTCGAAGATGATGTTCGACGGGACGATCAAAGTGGCATAGACGAGGATCGGTGCCACGAGATTCGGCAACACTTCTTTGAACATGATCCTGCGGTTGCTCGCACCCAACGATCGACTCGCCTCGATGAATTCCTTCTCGCGCAACGAAAGCGTGTTGCCTCGCACGATGCGAGCGATGTATGGCCAGGAGAAGAAGACGATCACGAAGGTCACGAGTGGGAGTCCCGGTTTCACCAATCCTCCTAGGCACCCCTCTTTTGAAACCGAGCATGCAGCTGTGATCCCAAGAGCGATTACCAGGTACGGAAGCGAGAGGATGATGTCGATCGTTCGAGAGATGATCGTGTCGAGCTTGCCGCCGAAGAATCCGGCGATGATCCCGAGGACGACACCGATCGACACTGCGATACCGGTAGCGAGGATCGCGATCTGCAAAGAGGTGCGCGCCCCGTACATCAGACGCACGAAGAGATCCCTCCCCGCCGAATCGGCCCCCAAAAGGAAGTCGGGACCGGGCCCCACAGGACCGGGGATCTGCAGCTCGCCGTAGAACTGGAATGCCTCGCGGAAAACCTCGTTCGGGTCGTGCCCCGAGTACCTCTCGGCCAGTGGGCCGCCGAAGATTGCAACCAGGATCAAGAGGAAGATGAATACGGCTCCGCCCAGAGCGACTTTGTCTTGTTTGAGCCTCGCCCAGAACAGCTGCCAGGGAGTCCTGCCCTCGACCTCGTCCTCTCCGGGCGGCGTTATCTGAGGTCCGAGCGGATCGGTGATCTCTGACGCGAGCTGACTCATGAGCTAATTTGCTCCCCTACTACAGCTGTCGTAACCAGTGTAGGACTGGTCCTCCCCCAGCGCAATCCCGGGGACATTACGCCCTTTCGGCGACGCAGGCGGATTTATAGACAAATGGGATTTTTTACCTATGGAGTGGGCGAGGGGGGATTTGGACCCGCCGAGGAGCGGCGAAGCCGGCGGCGGGTGAAAAGGCCACCGGGCATGGCGGCCCTCGTCCCCCCCTGAAAGGGGGTGGGCGAGGGGGGATTTGAACCCCCACACTCTTGCGAGCACTGGCACCTGAAGCCAGCGTGTCTGCCGTTCCACCACTCGCCCGGGGTTAGGTAGCGCAGGATATAGAACGTCAGGACGGGTGGGACTCACTCCTCACGGGCATAATCCCGTCACGTTCCGTCACGACATGGCTGCGGGAGGCAAGTGGGACTCGGGAAAAGCATCGAACAACGATTAGAAGGCCTGGTCGAAGGCTTCTTCACCAAGGTCTTCCGTTCCGGCCTCCAGCCGATCGAGGTCGGTAGGCGCATCCTGCGCGAGATGGCCGAGAACAAGACGGTCTCGGTCAACCGTGTCTACGCGCCCAACGAGTTCCGGGTGCGGATGGGCTCCGAAGATCACGCTCGCTTCGAGCAGATGGAGGCGGGATTGAATCGAGAGTTCTCGGAGCTCGTGATCGAGCAGGCCAAGGAGAACCGTTGGAACCTGATGGGGCTGCCTCGCGTCACGTTCGTAGAACAAGAAGGGATGGGGCGGGGTGAGTTCAAGGTTGACGCTTCGCTCAGTGCCGACCCGGACGTGGAGGGCCCCCGGGTTTCCACCCACGAACCGGGGCAGGGGGACTCGGAGCCTCGAGCGGTCGATTCCGACACCGCGGCTCGCATGGGGATGGTGGTTCCGGCCGAGCTCCTCGTCCTAGACGAATCAGGCGAGCCGAGGGAAAAGATCTCGATCACGCGCGATCCCGTTGTTGTAGGTCGGCTCTCAACTAACGACGTCGTCCTGGCGGACTCCAACGTAAGCCGACGGCACGCAGAACTTCGTCGTGATGGCGCTCGGTGGGTCCTCGTCGACCTCGGTTCGACCAACGGAACGCTCGTCAATGGGAAGCTGTCGCGCGAACACGAGCTAAGTGATGGCGATCGCATCACGTTCGGATCGAGCGAACTCATCTTCAAGACGGCAGGAGCCGGCTGATGCCCGACCTAGTGCTTTACCTACTCAAGTACGCGTTCTTGGCTGTTCTCTACATCTTCATCGCACGCGCCGTTCGAGCCGTTTACGTCGAGTTGCAGCCCGGTGCAACAAACACCGGCAATACAGGTGGTGCCCGCCAGGCCCCTCGCAAGGCGAAGAAGACACCCAGGAAAGGTGTCGTCATCGAAGGGCCGGCCAAAGGAAAGAGTCTCGATCTCAACAGTGAACTGACTATCGGTCGAGCAGACAAGTGTCACCTCGTGCTCGACGACACATATGTCTCGCAGGTGCACGCTCGGATCTATCCGAAGGGCGACACGGTCGTGCTCGAGGACCTCGGTTCCACGAACGGCACCTACCTGAACCGACGCCGGATCACCTCGCCATCCGAGGTGCAGCGCGGCGATCGAGTCAAGATCGGTAAGACCGTCCTGGAGTTGCGCAAATGAGGGTCGTCAGTGGGGTGCGGACCGATGTGGGACGGGTGCGTGAAGGGAACGAAGACTCCTATCTGATCCAAGAGCCTTTGTACGGGGTTGCCGATGGGATGGGCGGGCACCTAGCGGGAGATGTGGCATCCCAAACGGCGGTCGAGATCATCACGCAGAAGACGGACGAACTTGGTGCGAATCCCGGCGCCCTTCCTCAGATCCTGACTGAAGCGAACAAAGTCATCTGGGAGAAAGCACACAGCGATCCTTCGCTCCACGGGATGGGAACCACGACCACCCTTCTTCTACTGAAAGACGGAAAGGCGCATTTCGCTCACGTTGGCGATTCACGCGCGTATATGTACCGTGACGGAGAGCTCTCACAGGTGACTGAAGACCACACTCTCGTCCAGCGCATGGTGAACGAGGGTCGTCTCCAACCAGACGAGGCCGAGCGCCACCCACAGCGCAGCATCATCACGCGCGCTCTCGGCGTCGACGCAGACGTGCAAGTCGATACGTTCTCGATCGATGTCGCCGAGAGCGACCGCTTCCTGATGTGCAGCGACGGCCTGTCGGGAATGTTGTCCAACGCCCAGATCGAACAGATCTTGGCCGAGATGAGTGACCCGCAAGAAGCAGCCGACCAACTCGTTGAACAGGCGAACGAAGCCGGGGGCGAAGACAACATCACCTGCGTGGTGATCGACATAACCGGCGACTCCGGCTCCGCAACTTCTGAATCGGAACGACCTGCGGGCGAGGAGGCCGACCTACCCTCAGTCCGCACCCCAACCCCCAGCATCCCTCGGGCAGGCACGGCCTCCTCGTCCTCGGCCGGTGCCCGGCAACCTGTCCGGCCTCGGTGGGGGCGGATCTTGGTGGCTTCGATCCTCGTGTTGCTCATCTTGAGCGCGGGGGCGTTCATCGCGTTTCGGTATCTCGTCGTCGATCGTTCCTACTTCGTCGGCGTGAATGACTCCGGGATGGTGACCGTCTACAAGGGCTTGCCCGGCGAAGTCGCCGGGATGAGCTTCCAGAGCGAAGAGCAGATAACCGATCTGGCGATCGATGACGTACCCGAGTTCTTACGCGAGAACGTCGAGGAAGGGATCGAAGCCGACTCCCTAGCAGAAGCCGAGCAGAGGGTTGCCGATCTCGAGGCGCGGGCTCAGGACGAAGAGTTCACCAAGAAACCCGAGAACAAGAATGGTGACGGCGGCGGACAGAAAGACGGGAACGGTTGAGCGCACAGTCGGCGGTGCGGCGGAACCGAGAACTGTGGCTTCTGATCCTGGCCCTCATCATCGGGTGCGGTGCGTTGATCCTCGTTGCGATGGCGCGGGATGCCGACCAGCCCACCGCCCCCCTTCCATTGATGGCGATGGTCGCTGTCGCGTACGTCGTCGCGCACATAGTCACTCGACGGGTGGCGGCACAGGCGGATGCGCTGATCCTGCCTCTCGCCGCGATCCTGAACGTTCTAGGTCTCGCTGCCATCTATCGACTTTCACCGGAGGAACTCGGTCCCACACAGGTCACGTGGACCCTGTTCGGCATCGCTTGCTACGTCGCGACGATCCTGCTGGTCAAGGACTTCCAGGCCCTTGCTCGGTACAAGTACATCCTCGGGTTCATCGGGGTGGGACTCCTGCTGCTGCCGATGTCCCCACTGGGGACCGTGGTGAACGGGGCCAGACTGTGGGTCGCCGTCGGCTCCTTCCAGTTCCAACCCGGCGAGCTCGCGAAGCTTTGCCTGGTCATCTTCTTTGCCGCCTACCTGGCGGAGCGCAAGGAACTGCTGGCGATCGCATCCCGCCGGATAGTGGGGATCCACTTCCCCGACCTCAAGCACTTCGGTCCTTTGCTCGTCATGTGGGGGTTGTCCCTCGCGGTGATGTTCTTCGAGAAGGACCTGGGGTCGAGTCTGCTGTTCTTCTCGATATTCCTCTTGATGCTCTACATCGCTACGGCGCGGCTCGTCTACATGGCGGTGGGTGGCGTGCTATTCGGGATGGGCGCCTACATCGGCTATCAGGTCTTCTCGCACGTTCAGGCTCGTGTCGCCATCTGGCTCAACGTCTTCGATCCGAAGCTGATCACTGACGAGTCCTACCAACTAGCCCAATCGCTGTTCGCCCTGGCGACCGGTGGTCTGTTCGGAACGGGGCTGGGTCTGGGGCGACCCGACCTCATTCCCGCGGCATCTACTGACTTCATCTTTTCCGTGATCGGCGAGGAGCTGGGGCTTCTCGGCACCGCCGGCATCCTCATCTGTTTCTTGTTGTTGATGGCCCGCGGGTTCAGAACAGCTTTGAACGCCCGGGATGACTTCGGCCAGTTGCTCGCAGCGGGATTGACCACGATCTTCGCGGTGCAGACCATCATCATCCTGGCCGGAGTCACTCGTTTGCTACCGCTGACGGGCATCACGCTTCCGTTCATCTCTTATGGAGGCTCGAGCCTCCTTTCGAACTTCATCCTCATCGGGCTGTTGGTCCGGATCTCGCATCACACGGCCGGAGCTCCGCCTCCTGCGCACACGGCCGAGATCCTGATCGGAGGTCGCTCGTGATGCACGCTCAGATCAGGAAGGTGGGCATCGGCCTCTGCATCGCTTTCACGGCAGTCTTCGTTCAACTCAATTACGTGCAGATCTTTGCGGCAGAGAGGATCGCCGAGAACAACGCCAACCCGCGCGCCCTTCTGCAGCAGTACTCCATCAAGAGAGGGGACATCCTGACCCTCGATGGCGAACGCGTTGCCGTCAGCGAAGACACAGGAGGAAAGCTGCGATACCGGCGCACATATCCGGGGGGCGAGCTGTACGGACACATAACCGGCTACTACTCGATCACCTACGGGAGCTCTCGCATCGAAGCCTCGTTCAACGACGCGCTACTCGGCGACAGTGGTGTGATCACGATGCAGGACATCGAGGACCGTTTGTTCGGCAGGAAGCAAGACCAAGGTGACGACGTCCGGCTGACGGTCCACTCCCGCTTGCAGGAAGTTGCGCGGACGGCACTGGGAAGCAATCGAGGCGCAGTCGTTGCCCTGGACCCGAGCAACGGTGAAGTGCGTGCGATGTGGAGCAACCCTTCCTACGATCCGACACAGCTAGCGTCCTTCGAATCGAAAGAGGCCACAAGCCACTGGCGGTCGCTCAGCCCGAAATCGTCGAAGAGCCCGTTGATCAGCATCGCGACGAGCGGGGGCTATCCACCCGGATCGACGTTCAAGACCGTGACGGCATCGGCCGCCCTCGAATCGGGGGAATACACGCCCCGATCGACATTCCCGGACCCCGAGAGGCTCGAGCCTTGCTCGAAAACTGAAGGCGACGAACCATGCATGCCCCTCACGACGAAATCGCTGACCAACTTCAGCAATACGGCGTGTGTCGGCGGAGGACAGATCGACTTGTTCCTGGCTCTGCAGGTGTCGTGCGACACGACTTTCGCCATCATCGGACTCGAGATACCCGACGAGATCCGGGAAACGTCAGAGGCATTCGGCTTCAACTCTGAGATCGAATTCGATGTCGGTAACGAACCCAGTCGCTTCCCCGACATCGAGGATGAGGACGCTCCCCTCCGCGCCTATGCCGGCATCGGGCAAGGAGACGTGGTTGCAACGCCGCTGCAGATGGCGCTGGTCGCGGCCGGCATCGCGAATGGCGGTGAAGTACCGAGGCCCCGGCTGGTGCGAGAGATCATCTCGCCGTCCGGTTCGATCGTCCGCAGCTTCGGTCCCGAGACCCTTTCCGAAGCGGTGTCTGCTACGACGGCAGACACGGTGACCGAGATGATGGTCGCTGCCGTCGAGGACGGAACCGGTACCGCTGCGCAGATCCCGGGCGTAGAGGTTGCCGGTAAGACCGGAACCGCTCAAACCGTTGAAGGCGCGGACCCTCACACTTGGTTCATCAGTTTCGCACCGGCCGACGATCCCAAACTCGTCGTTGCGGTGCTCGTCGAGA
This sequence comes from Actinomycetota bacterium, assembly GCA_035629935.1. GTDB lineage: Bacteria > Actinomycetota > CADDZG01 > CADDZG01 > WHSQ01 > DASQLQ01. The sequence continues at coordinate 12,458 of DASQLQ010000135.1, read as the reverse complement.
ACGGCGGCACCCTCGGTTCGGAAGCCACCGGTGGAGCAGTCGCGGCCCCCATAGCCAAAGCACTCCTCGATATGGATAGGTCGATACGCGGATGGTAGAGACCACGCTCGTAGATCGTTACGAGTTGATGGATCGAGTTGCGACCGGGGGGATGGGAACGGTCTACCGGGCAACCGACACACGACTTCACCGAGAAGTTGCGGTAAAGGTCTTGAAGCCTGAGCTGGCCGGGGATCCTCGCTTCGTCGAGCGGTTCCGGAGAGAAGCCCGGGCCGCGGCCGCTCTGTCACATCCGAGCATCGCGGGCGTCTTCGACTATGGCGAGGATGAAGGGCATAACTTCATCGTTATGGAGCTCGTTCGCGGCCGGGACCTGGCGCGAATGCTCCGAGAGAACGGTCCGCTGTCGAATGCCCGAGCGGCGACGATCGGGGCACAGATAGCGGATGCACTTGCTCACGCCCACGAGGGCGGGTTGATCCATCGCGACATCAAGCCCGCGAACGTGATCGTGGGGGATGCCGACCGGATCAAAGTCACCGACTTCGGGATCGCGCGAGCACAGGCGGACAGCAGCCTCACTGCAACGGGGTCGCTACTAGGGACGGCGCAATACATCTCACCGGAACAAGCTTCGGGCGAGCAGGTAGGGCCCGCGTCCGATCTTTACTCCGCAGGGATCGTCTTGTACGAGATGCTGACTGGGACCGTGCCTTTCACCGGCGACTCGACCCTTGCCGTCGCGATGCGGCACATGAAAGAAGACGTGCCGGCCCCCAGTGCGCTGAACCCCGATGTGAGTCCGGAACTGGATGGGATCGTTGCGCGTGCGACGGCTAAGCGTCCGAAGGATCGGTACCTGAGAGCGAACGACCTGGCGACAGCGCTACGCGCTCCGGTCGGGGCGGAGGCCGACACGCGTGCTGTGATGACCGCGGCGATCGCGGGTGGCGGGTCGACGGCTGTGATGTCTACCCAGGGGGGCCGCGAGGGCGACGCGGCATGGCCCTTCCCATCACACCCTCCGCGGTGGGATCCACAGGTGGTCGGACGAGTGGTCATCTCGATCTTCGTCTTGCTGGGCTTGACCGCCGCGGGGCTCCTTTTCTACCGGTTGGCCGACTCCGACAGGCCGCAGCGTCAGCGCGATCGGCAAGGAGCCGTAGCCCCGCCCGCCGGCACCACGGGATCGACAGAGCCGACCGAGACACCCGCCATTGAAGAGGTCGAGGTGCGCGACGTTCGCGCCTTCAACTATGAAGACGCTCAGAGCGTCTTAGAGGAGGACGGGCTGAACGTCGAGATCGAGGAGCAGGAGAGTGATGCCGCACCAGGAGTGGTGCTCGGGACGGACCCGGGCGCGGGAACCATGGTTTCTCCCGGTGACACAGTTACTCTCTTCGTAAGCACCGGCCCTCCTGAAGAGGAGGATGACGACGAAGAAGGGGACGATTTCGTCCCGCCGGGCCAAGCCAAGAAAGACAAGGGAAAGGACGAAGATTGAGCGCGGACGGGCAGACCTACGGAGGTCGATATGCCGTCATCGAGCAGGTTGGCTCGGGCGGCATGGCCTACGTCTACCGCGCTCGTGACGAGCTCCTCGGCCGAGAGGTGGCCGTAAAAGTCCTGAGCGAGAGATTCTCGGGCGACAAGTCCTTCGTCGAACGTTTCCGACGCGAGGCGCAGGCTGCCGCAAACCTGAGCCATCCGAACATCGTCTCTCTCTACGACTACGGCGCCGAGGGCGACACTTACTTCATCGTGATGGAGTTCATCGACGGCCGCTCCTTGGCAGAGATCATCCAAGAAGAAGGCCCCCTCCTCCCCGAACGTGCGGCCGAGATCGCGGCCGACGTGGCAAAGGCACTTGAGCGAGCGCACTCCGCCGGTCTAGTGCACCGCGATGTCAAGCCGGCGAACATCATGATCACCGACTCGGGGCAAACGAAGGTGACGGACTTCGGCATCGTGCGCGCCCTCGGCGGAGAGGCCGAGCAAACGATGACGCAGACCGGGATGGTCATCGGAACGGCCGCTTACCTCTCCCCCGAACAGGCACAGGGAAATCCCGTTGACGCGCGATCCGACGTGTACTCGCTCGGGTGCGTCCTATTCGAGATGCTGACTGGTAGCCCACCGTTCAGTGGCGAAACACCGTTGTCCATCGCATACAAGCACGTTCGGGAGGATCCACCGCCTCCCTCATCGAGCAACCCGGATGTTCCCTCTGCGCTCGATGCGATCACCCTGAAGGGTCTAGCGAAGAACCCCGAGAACCGATACCAGGACGCCGCGGAGATGCACGAAGACCTCCAACGCTTCCTTTCCGGCCAGAAGGTGCACGCGACCCCCTTGCTGGCAGACACCACGATGGTGTCTCGAGCCTCCAGCGGCACTTCCGTGATGAGGCAGGTCGAATACGAAGGACCCGACGACGAGGGGCGTCGGCCGTTCTTCTATGTACTCGTCGCGCTGTTGATCCTGGGTCTGTTCGCGCTCGGTGCCTGGTTCCTAGCCACACAGGTTCTCGATGCGGGAGGACCGGTGAGGGTTCCGGATGTCGTGGGGATGGACTACGACCGGGCCGTTGAGGAGCTCGAAGACCGCGGGCTGGAAGTCGACCGCGAGGACAAGCAGAGCCGCAAGCCCGAGGGCGAGGTGCTCGAACAGGATCCGGAAGCGAGGGAGACGGTGTCCGAAGGTGACACGGTCGTGCTCACCGTCTCGGCCGGGCCCCGACAGGTTGACGTTCCCGACGTTGTCGGGATGACGCTCGAAGAGGCGCAGGCAACGATCGAAGAGGCGAAGCTCAAGGTCGGTCGCGTTGATGAAGAGGAGAGCGACGAGATCCCTGAAGGCGAAGTGATCGAACAGAATCCCGCCGCGGAAACGAGTGTGGACGCCGGATCAAAGGTCGGCCTCATCGTTTCGGGTGGCCCCGAAGCCGTAACGGTTCCGAATGTCGTCGGTATGACGGAAGAGGAAGCGGTGGCCGTGATCCAGGAAGCCGGTCTGACGGTCTCGATCAACCGGGGGCCGAGTAGCGAGTTCGAGGAAGGGATCGTTGCCAGTCAGGACCCGGCAGCCGAGACCTCGGTCGCGGCCGGTGACACTGTCGTCATCCTCGTCTCAGAGGGGCCCGAGGCTCAAGAGATGCCCGACGTGACCGGCCAGGACGCCGACGCAGCCGAGTCCTTCCTCGAAGACGAGCCATACCAGCTGACCGTCACGCAAGCAGAGGCCGATCCATCCCAGTGCGGGGCAACACCACCGGGAACCGTTTGCGCCCAGGACCCTGCCGCTGGTACCGAAGTGGCGCCGGGCGACAGCGCCACGATCTTCGTGCAGGCGGGGGACGCTTCGTTGCCTGGGGATGGCGCGTTCGCGTGGGCCTCGCTCGTGTCATTCCTATTCTTCTGGGCCTGATCTAGCGCGCTACGCGCGTGTGCCGGCCACGAAGTTGGCCAACAGTCGCGGGCCGTCCGTGGTCAGCACCGACTCGGGATGGAACTGAACGCCTTCGATCTGAAGCGTGCGGTGCCGGATACCCATCACCGTTTCGTCCTCGCTCATTGCCGATACCTCCAGCTCGTCCGGGACCGTGCCGGTGTTCACACACAGAGAGTGGTAACGGGTGGCCGTGAAAGGCGAAGGCAAGCCCGAGAACACGCTCTTGGAATCGTGGGTGATCTGCGAAGTCTTCCCGTGGACGGGACCTACGGGTGTTCGATCAACGCGGCCCCCGAACGCTGCTCCGATGCACTGATGCCCAAGGCAAACACCGAGCACCGGGACCTTGCCTGCGAAGTGCTTGATCGCCTCGACGGAGATGCCGGCGCTGGCAGGGGTGCCCGGCCCGGGAGAAACAACCACTGCCGCAGGCTCGACCTCGTCAAGGGCTTTGATGTCCACAGTGTTTCGCAACACGACCGGTTCGACACCAAGCGCCCCGAATGCTTGAGCCAGGTTGTAAACGAACGAATCGAAATTATCGATCAGTAGCAAACGCACGCTTGGTCCTCCACGTAACGATGATGCCCGCGATCAAGGCGACCGCGAACACGGGCCCGAGAACACTGATCAATCTGACCGGTCCCGTGGGAGGAACGCCGAACAGTGGATGAGCGGACCCGGCCAGCCATTCGTCGGTCGACCCGACCAGCCGGTATCGGTCCCAGGTCACCCCAACCACCGCGACCTCGGCGATCACCATCGCCGCGCTCGCCCCGGTTACCCAACCCCGTCCCAGGACACGCAAGCCCTGTGCTGCAGCGAAGCCAAGACCGAACGTCACCAGATAACCGACGGCGATCAACGGAAGAGTCCACGCGACCGAGTCGGGGGAGAGGAAGTACATCCACATCCACTCCGGAGCAACGACATAGGAGACGAATGCGGTCATCGTGAACACCACGGCCACTGCCAAGCCGATCTTCACCGCGCGCGAACTCCAGGCACCTTCGGACGGAGCCAGACCGCCGAACAACAATCCCAAGAACATAAGAACGGGCCAATCGATGATGAAGGTCTTTATCCCCTCCTTACGTACTTCGAGTCGATCCACCCATTGTCTACGTACCAGCGAAGGGTTGACCGCAAGCCTTCCTCGGGTTGAGGCATCTCGAACTCGAAGCCCGTCTGTTTGAGCTTCGAGTTCGAGTAGATGAAATCGCGGCCGAAATACTGAACCTGGTCGTACTCCAACAGAGGGCGCTTGCCACTGCGACGAGCCACTGCCATCGACACCTTCGACACCCCCGACAGAGTCTTGCGAAGGACCCCGATGGGCAACGCCGGCAGGATCTTGGCCTTGGTGCCCAGTTCGTCTGCAACGAGACGGGCAAGCTGCACCGCATCGATCCGGCCATCGTCGGTGACGTTGTACGCCTCTCCGTCGGCAGAGGCATGTCCCACTAGGTGCACCGCCGCTCGGCACAGGTCGCGCACGTGCACGAACGGGATATTGCCGGTGAGATTGCGGAAGGCGACCGGACGCTCGGCGAGCCCGACTAGCAGCTGGCCCGACCCGTAGACGGCACGCGGACCATACGGGGATGTCGTTCGAACGGAAGTCACTTCCAACCCGCGCTCCCGGAAGGTGTGGGCCAACACTTCTTGATCCCACTTCGACACGAGGTAGGGATTGCTCGGGCGCTTCGGCGACTCCTCGGTGAACGGACCTTCCGCCGCAACGGGAGGACCATAGACACCACCGGCTCCCCAGTTGACGACGCGCCGGCACTCACCCCTCGCCGCCAGCACGTTGAACAGGTTGCGGCTTCCCTCGACGTTGACCGCTCGCAGCAGCTCGACGGGCGCGAGGTAATCGAACACGGCCGCGACATGGAAGACGAGCTCGGCGCCGCTCACTGCAGCCTCTATCGAGTCACGATCCGTCAGATCGAGTGGGACCAACTTCGCTCCCGCTGCGCTGCATACCTCCGGCCACCGCGTCCGGTCCTCCTGGGGAGCGTCGAGCGCTGATGGAAGATCCGTTGCCACCACTTCGTGGCCGGCCTCGGCAAGGACCTCGACGAGGTGTGAGCCGATGAAACCGCAAGCTCCGGTGACTAGGGTCGACATGGTGGCGCAGCGTACCCGCGGTCGATCAGAAGTTGGCGGGAAGCAACCTCTCGGACATCGACACCATGATCACTGCCGTGATCACTGCGACGGCGAACCACAAGAACAACTCGGCGAGCCGGAGCTTCCACGGCCGCTTCGTGCGAGTCGGTGTTTCAGTCGAAGTGGTTGGGTTCTCGTCGCTCATCGGGCCAGTCCCTCCATCCTGCCGAAGACGACCAGTCGTTCCTGCGCTGAGAATTTCGGGTTGCACGTCGTTAGCGCGATCTCGGCGTTGTTACCCGGGACGACGATCGCTGCGGAGTTGGGCGGCACGATCGTCTTCTTGAAGATCGTGTACGTGAAGGTCCCCCACTTCGTCTTCGTGATGATCTCGTCTCCCTTTCGCAACTTGTCGAGATCCCAGAAGGGCGCGCCATAGGTGGTCCGGTGACCCGAGACGACGACCCGGCCCTTCTCGCCGGGCCACACCTCGTCGAACTCCGTGCAGAGGGGCTTTACGAACCCTGGCCGGCATTCCGGATAGTGACCCGGCCCCTTCTTCAGGTCCTCGGTCCCCACACCTTCGATCACTACGTGATCCATCTTTATCGCCGGGATCTTCAGGAGGAACACCGGCCTCCCGGGACCGGGGTCGTAACCCTTGGGTGGGTGCCCCGGCTTGTCATCCTCACCGCGCTCGAGGGGGGCGGCCTCTGCGAATTCCGTTCGGAGGTCGTTCTGCTGCCCCTGCGTGTAGAAGCCGGTTCCCCACAGGGTCCAGCCGACGAACATGAGCACGCCCATGCCGACCGATATAAGGAACTTTCCAAGAATCCGAAGTATTCGCATCTGCCCTCATGATTATCGGGTGGGCGGGCTACTATCTTCACCACTTATGCCAAAGAGCAAATCTAAAAGGGTGAGGAGGCAGCCGCCTCCTAAACCGAAGCCGAAGAGATCGGGACCCATAATCCCGGCGGTTTTCTTCACTCTCCTCGTGGGGGGAGTGATCGTGATCATTTCGCATTACCTCGGCGTGCTCCCGGGTGGAACCCTCCCCTATCAATTGTGGGTCGGGCTCGGGATGATCTCCGCGTCGTTCATGGTCGCGACCCAGTGGCACTGAGCCAGCTACGGGGAGAATGAACCGCCTCACGGGGCCCAAATCACAAGCTTGTCGTTTATCCCCCGCTGTGGATAGCGCTGTGGATAACCGGTCATGAAGCTTGTGCTCGGCTTGGTTGCGGGGATCGCTCTCTTCGTCCTGGGCAGCGCGTACGGCTACGTCCGGGCCGGAGTCGGGATCGTCTTCTTTCTGGCCGTGTTCATGTTCGGCTTCAAATACTGGCGAGACGTCGGCCTCATCCCACCGGAACCCGAGCGCACCGACGTGCGCGACCAAGGACTCAAATACGTGTGCGGCGTCTGCGGATTAGAGCTCAGGGTCGAGATCGCGGCGCGCGACCGCGCGCCGAACCATTGCGCCGAGCCGATGCAGCTAGTTACAGACGGAGACCAGGCACCTTTGCGCCCCGTCTAGCCGAGGCGTTCGATGATCGTTGCGTTCGCCAGGCCGCCGCCCTCGCACATGGTCTGCAAGCCGTAGCGACCACCCCTCTGCTCGAGGGCGTTCAGAAGTGTCGTCATCAAACGGGCACCGGATGCACCCAACGGGTGGCCGAGCGCGATCGCTCCACCATTCACATTGACGCGCTCCTCGAACCAGTCGTCCTCGAGGCCGAGTTCCTTCTTCCATGCAAGCACGACGGAAGCGAAGGCTTCATTGATCTCGACCAGGTCGATGTCTTTCAGGGCGATGCCGGAGCGCTCGACAACCTTCTGGGTCGCGGGGATCGGGCCGGTCAGCATCGTGACGGGGTCGGTGCCCGCGAGTGCGAAACCTGCGAATCGCGCGCGCGGTGTCAGGCCAAGCTCCTTGGCCTTCTCCGGCGTGGTGATCAGCAACGCTGCCGCGCCATCTGTGATCTGCGAGGAGTTTGCCGCTGTGATGACGCCGTCCTCTTTGAAGGCCGGGGGCAGCTGCGCCATCTTCTCGAGGTTCGGGGTGCGGATCCCCTCATCGGTCTCGAACAGCTCGGTTTCGACCTTGATCGGAAAGATCTCGTTCTTGAACGCACCGGACTCTGTCGCCTTCCCGGCGAGGGTGTGTGAGCGCGCTCCGAACCGATCGAGCTCCTCGCGCGAAAGGTTCCACCGCTCGGCGATGATCTCGGCCGAGATCCCTTGTGGGACCAGACCCCCCTCGTAACGAGACATCAAGGTGTCGGGGAAAGGGAATCCGGCCGTCGACGCGCTCGAGCCCATCGGAACGCGCGTCATGTTCTCGACACCGCAAGCGATAGCCACGTCATAAGCGCCGGCGATAACTCCTTGAGCTGCGAAATGCGCCGCCTGTTGTGACGAGCCACACTGACGATCGACGGTAGTGGCGGGAACCTCTTCGGGCAGCCCGGCAGTAAGCCATGCATTTCGCCCCACGTTGAGCGATTGCTCGCCGACCTGAGACACGCAGCCGCAGACGACGTCATCGACCAAGTTCGGGTCGACGCCGGAGCGCTCGATGATCTCTTTGAGGGTGGTTCCGAGCAGGTCGACCGGGTGCCAGTCCTTCAGCTTCCCGTTTCGCTTGCCCAGGGGGGTCCGTACGGCTTCGACGATGACTGCCTCGCGCGCCATGGCACTCTCCTTTTGTTCCTCGCCGAACGGCTAGAGGTTCGGCGTTCGACGGACTGGCTCCAATTTCGTTCCGATTTCGGCGTTCTTGACTGACTGGTCAATTATCCCGCAGGTTGGCGGGGCCCGCTCCCGAGCCAAAGAGACGCCGGAACATCGTTATCTCGGTCCCCATCGGCGACGATTCCACCTCGACCTCGTCCATGAACGACCGCATGAGGAAAAGACCCCGGCCCCCCGAGGCGAACCGATCCGGAAGCTCGGCGGCATCGAGTGAAGCGGGGTCGAAGCCGGGGCCGTCGTCGGCGATCGCCACCGAGATGCTGGGGCCTTCGAGCGAACAGTGGACACGGATCTCGCTGCGTGTGTCGGGGTTCCGGCCGTGCCTCGTCGCGTTGGCGGCCGCTTCTCCCACCGCTAGAAGAATCTCGGACGACACCTCGACGGGGGCGCGCACGTCGGCGAGGAACGAGGCGACGAAGCGCCGGACCTCCGGCACCCGGGACGGTTCGTTGGGAAGGACGAGCTCGCGGTCGGGCTCGCCGAGAGTTCGATCCGGGGCGACCTGACAGACCAGCAGGGCCAGGTCGTCACGCAACTCGGTCTCGGCGACCCAGGCCTCGACCGAACGCCGGAGAGCTTGGACCAGCTCACCCGGCGTGCCCAGTCCGTAGTCCGACACGATGTCGGTCAGCTTCCCTTGTCCGAAGGGGCGGCCGTAGCGTGGAGCCTCCGTTAGACCGTCCGTGTAGAGGACGAGCATGTCTCCCGGCTCAAGGTCGATCTCGCCGACCTTGTACTCGGAATCCGCTTCGACACCAAGGACGAGTCCTCCCTCACCCAGCCATTCGACCTCCCCCGTTCGGGAACGGTAGAGAACTGGAGGCACATGGCCGGCGTTCGCATAGGTAAGCACTGCGCGTTCGGGATCCAAGACCGCGAGCAGCAAACGGACGAAGCGCTCGCTCGAGGACTGCATGAAAATCTGCGCGTTCATCCTCGCCATCAAGCGGGCCGGATCCATCTCCTCCGTCGCGATCGAGCGGAGGGTGTACCGGGTCAGAGCTGCATCGTTCGCCGCCCGGGGACCGATGCCGCAAACATCGCCCAACGTCAGTCCGACCTTCCCGTCTGGCAACGGGACGAAGTCGTAGAAGTCTCCGCAGACCGCCCGTCGACCGGCTGCAGCTACATAGTGAGCAACAACACTGACTCGCGGGAGGCTTGGAGGGGCATCGGGCAAGAGACTCCGTTGATAGCTCTCAGCAGTCTTGCGAGCCTCCTCGTAAAGCCGAGCCACCTCTTCGGCCTGTCGCACTGTGGCCGAGACATCCGCATAAACATCGATCCGACCGACCAGGACGTCATCGTCGTCAAGTGCAGGACCCGAGTAGAGGTTGAGGCTCCTCCGCTCCGGGATGATCTGGTCGATCGACATGCGCAGTTCGATCGCCGGGTCGTCTCGAACCTGTTGGAAAGCCTCCATGAAACCCTCGGGATCCTCCGTGCGCCGGGCGATCGTACGGAGAAGCTCGACGGCCGGTCCGCCGATGAACTCGCTCGGTGTGATCCCGAACAGATCCGCAGCGCGCCGGTTGACCACGCGCGCGATCCCGTTCATGTCTCGATACACGATGCCTTCGTCTACCGCGTCCAGCACGGCAAACAAACGATGTCTAGTGGTCGTCGCGGCTCGGTGTTCCTCTTGCTCGGCACGGTAGTGCGAACGCAGTTCGCGCGCGAGTAACCCCGCAAGCGAACCGGTCAGTAGGAAGATCGCGATGCTGAACGAGCCTTGAATCAGCCGCGGCAACCCACCGGAGATCGCCGAGACGCCGAGGTAGGCCGCAACGGCGATCCCCGTCGCGGACAACGCTTCGCGCAAACTGCTCAACAAGCCGGTCGCCATGATCACGGGGACGAATACGAGTTGGACCGACGTCACGTGACCTCGCAACAAACCGAAGATGGTCGCGGCGAACGCCAGGTCGACGAAGATCCCCAGCCACGCGACCCAGGGCGCGGCCCCCTTCCTGGCAAGGAGCACCCGGAAGAAAACGAGGAACCAGGCCGCCATCCCGATGACGACGAAGAGGCCTCGGCGGTAGACGACCTCGGGCAGGTTGCCCACGCTCAGGACGAGGAAGATCAGAACGGCAGTTCCCCACGCGGTTAGCTCGGCGACCTGCGCCGCCCATCTCCAGCTGCCTCTTCGAACCGCGGTTTGGCGGATCGAGGTCATCGCCTCCAGTGGCTTAGTTAGGACTACTCACTGTAATCAACGCCCGTCACGAACCAACGGTTACCGCGCGGAAAAACCGATCCCTCCTCGTGGAGCATGTCCAGATGCGCCTGCACCTGGTGAACGGCGATGGGATGCAGCTGTTCGGGAGTGTCCGAATAGACGCGAGCGACTATGTCGCCGATCGTGAGGGGACCCCGTGAAAGAGAGTCGAGGATCGCTTCATTCCTCTGCCGGCGGTGGCTCAAATAGCGGCGAACGACTTCATCGCCGCCATCGAGAGGGGCGAAGTGGCCGGGGAAGATGCGGGAGATATGACTGTCCTGCAGTCGCGCCACGCTGGCCAGATACGTCCGCATGTTCCCTTCGGGCGGTGAGATGACGGCCGTCCCAGATCCCAGGATGTTGTCGCCGCTGAAAAGGACGGCCGCCCCCTCCATGTAGAAGCAGAGATGGTCAGGAGCATGACCAGGCGTATGAAGAGCACGAAGACGCGCTCCTCCGAACTCCAGGATCTCCTCATCCGAGATGGGATCGACCGCAACGCCGCCGGCCGGTTCGCTCCCGAATGCACGGACCGGCACACGCGTGCGTTCCACGAGGGCCGCGATGCCGCCGATGTGATCGGGATGACGATGCGTGACGAGGATCGCTTCCATATCGGGGGCCGCGTTGACGATCTCGTCGATGTACTCCGAGTCGGCAACCGCGGGATCGATCACGCACGTAGGGCCCGCGCCAACGATGTAGGTGTTCGTTCCCGGACCGGTCATCAGCGAGGGATTGGGCGCGACTACGCGCCGCACGAAGGCGGAGAACCTTTCGCTGCGATCTCCTTCGGTTGCACCGGGACCACTCATGGCATTCATGATCGAGCCAACATCCGGGTCGAGATCGAGGCGCTGCAACATCTCGATGGTGGGGGGCACCATCGTTAGCTCCCCCGATCGCAGATGTTCGAGCGCGGCGGCCGGCGTGGACCAGAACGCCTCGGCTACCTCGGAGGGATCCGGCGTCGGTTCCCAATCGGGGTGCGCCCGAACGATGAAGAACCGAGCGTCGAACCGGATGGGCGACCCCAGCGGAGTTACCCACCGCCCCGACGGAACCATGAGGTCGGTTCGAAGAACGACGCCGAGCTCTGTTGCCGCAGCGAGGAAAGACTCGGGGGTTTCGGCTGCCTCGCGCGGGATCGGGCGATCTCCCTCGGTCTGCAGGAACCCGACCTCCTCGAACGCCTCCCGGATTGCACAGATATAGGCGGCAAGGGCATCGTTCGTGTCCTCTTTCAGCGCCGCTGCAGCGCCCGCTCGGCTCAAGCGAGAACGCTCCTCCCAACCGGGGTCCGCATCGGCTTCAGACACCGCCCCACCGGGAAAAACGGTGAACCCCCCCATGAAGCGGAGGTTCTCGGGCCTGACCGTGAGCAAGACCTCCGGCCCATTGCGATCCCGCAGGATTACGAGCGTCGACGCCGCACGAGGCACCGCGTCGAGGCCTGGCTCGTTCCGTCCCATCCGCGAAAAGGTATGTTCTCGGCGCCCGGTAGCGAACCAATCAGGTGTGGCGAAGGAGGAAACATGGGAATCAGGTTCCTCACCGAGGAATGGGCTTCGACGATGACGGAGAAGCTAAATGCGTCGGACGACTTCAAGAGCGCTGCGGCCAACCAGCAGGTGAAGTTGCAGCAAGTGGTCACCGACACACCCGAGGGTGGCGAGAGCAAGTACTACTTCACGATCGAGGGGGGCGAAGCCCAGGTGGCCCTGGGTGAGATCTCCGACGCGGAGGCCACGATCACGCAGAACTACGAGACGGCCGTTGCGATCAATAAGCAGGAGCTGAACGCCCAGAACGCGTTCATGCAGGGCAAGGTCAAGATCTCGGGCAACATGATGAAGCTGATGCAGCTACAGGGAGTCTTCACGGCCATGCCAAAGGCCGTCGACGACGTGGA
>DASQLQ010000134.1:0-5604 GCA_035629935.1 Actinomycetota bacterium | reverse complement strand
CCGAACAGGTTCAGTTGGTAAACGAGATCGAGTTGATTGAAGTAGGTCCGGTGCGCCACGATCTTGCCGTCTGCAGTCTCAATGAACACGGAGAACCTCATCTCGAGGTGTTTGTTGGTCGCAGCGAACTCGGCGACCGGGCCGACAAGGGGGCCGGTGTGCCAACCGGCGAAGGTTGCTTCAACCGCAGCCGTGGTACCGCTGATAATCGATGACTCGATGATCACCTTCGCGTCCGGGAATGCTGCCTGGAGTCCGATGAGATTGTCGCGGAACTGACCGAAGTCGATCTTTCCTCGTACCGGCTCGTGGAAATCGCAATCCGTGGAGAAAAGCTCCAATGCCTCGTCCAGGGCGCCTCTGTTAAGGGCGTCATAGAACGCTTCCGCCAGGTACCCCGGATCCTGCTTCATGACCGTCTCCCGCCGACGGGTAGATGCTCTATCCGCTTAACGGTGATAACCGTGCTGCGTGACGCGAGATTCCGAAATCCTTCTGGGGGGTTCGTCGAAAATTCGCTTATCCCCTGCTAACCCGGGGGACAAAGTGCTAGTTAGCCGGGCACCGCTGCCTAGACTGAGGAGCGATGAAGCCGCTGCTGTGCGTCCGCCACCAGGCCACCTGTCCTCTGGGAGTCCTGGGCGAAGAGTTCGATGCTCGGGGGATGCCTTGGCATTACCTGGATGCGTGGAAAGAGGATTCCGTCCCCGACCTGTCAGATGTATCGGGACTGGTAGTGCTCGGCGGCGAGATGAATGTGGACGAAATGGACTCCTACCCGTTCCTGAAGACGGTGCGAGATCTGACCCGAGACGCGGTCGAAGCGGGGATGCCGGTGCTCGGGGTCTGTCTTGGTGCGCAGGTGATGGCCCGAGCCTTGGGGGCCGAGGTCACCCGCTCCCCCATCAAGGAGATCGGCTTCGTCGAGGTGTCTGCGACGGATGCGGGCTCGGCCGATCCGGTGCTCGGTGGATTCGCCCCCTCTTCGAAGGTCTTCCAGTTCCACGAGGACATGTGCGGGCTGCCCGAGGGGGCCGACCTGTTGTTCGAGGGTGACACTGTGGCGGTGCAGGCCTTCCGGGTAGGTGAGAGGGCCTATGGGGTGCAGTTCCATCTCGAGGTCACGATGACCGAGGTCGAGAACTGGTGCATCGATACGCCGAACCTCGAGCAGGACTGGGGAGTGTCGAAGGAAGCTGTGGTGGCTCAGGCTGAGCAGATGCTCGGCCAGCAGCAGGTGCGTGGCCGAGATGTTGCTCGTCGATTCGTGGAGACGCTCTGAGATGGTGCGTGTCTTCGTGGCGATCGGAACTGCAGCGCTCGTTCTTGCTACATCGCCGGCGGTGGGTGAACCCGACGCGCGCAAAGAGCCATCGGTCTCCGGCCCCCTGGTGCTCGAACGGAAGGGTTGCGAGGACCCGGTCAAAACGCGCTCGGACACCGGCGAGGTCGGCATTGTTACGCGCAAGTGTCTGTGGCTGTATCAGTACGACCCCGCGAAAGACTCCAGCGACCGAGACTGGGGAGTGGCATGGGTGCAGACGTACTTCAGCCCGCGCAACGGCTGGTGTCTCAAGTGGGCGGAGTCCGGCGTCTTGAATAACGACAAACACATCGTGAGGAAGGCTTCGGCCAAGGGCAGCTTCGGCTCCTCACGCGCGGTGACGGTCAAGCTCAATGGAACTCCGAACGCCAAACCACAACCTTCCGCGGCGGCGATCAAGCAGAAGTTCCAGGTGCTTCCCGGAAAGTTCTCGAACAGCACCGCGCAAGGGGGTCGCTTCTTCAAGTCCGTGTGGGAGGGAGCCACCACGAAGCCGGTCACGTTCGCGGTCGGTATACAGATGTGGTGGGACCCGGCGACCCAGTCCGAACCCAATGCGGGAGCGTCGTTGGAGTCGAAACTCAGACGGAATTGTTAGCCGTCTCCAGGCCGTTGGCCGGGGACCCCGTCTGGATGCGACGGGCGAGTGTGACGAACAGGGCGAACAAGAGAATGGCCCTCAAGAGGACACCGATAGCCGCGTCCGCTGAGACCAGGTCGCTCACGATCGGAAGCTGGCCGTCGAGGGCTAGATAGACCCACGCATCGACTGCGATGTAGGCGAGCCACCATCCGATCCTCATCTCGAGTAGCACGAAGAACGGCAGGAGCCACAGTACGAACTGGGGTGAATGAACCTTGCTCCACATGAGCAGGATGACGACGATCGCCGCGCACACTTCAAGAAACGGATACGTGTGAGATGTCTGGAATCGCTTGTGCGCGATGTAGAGCGCCCCCATCACGAAGATCCCGACCAGCAGTTGGGAGAGCGTGTTCACTATCGGGATCGAGAGACCGACCGTGTCCATCACGAAGTTCCAGACGCTGTCGCCGTTCGGAGGCCGGTCTCTGTAGAACGCCAGGAAGCTCTTCCACCCATCGAAGTTCGCCACCATGAATGGAACGTTGATCGCAGCGAGCGTTGTAGCCCCCGCTACCGACGTTGCGATGGCGCGCTTGTATCGCCGGGCGCTTAGCTCCTGAAAGACGAGCGGGATCAGGAACAGTCCGGGATAGAGCTTCAGGCAGGCCCCGATCGCGAATGCGATGGCCGCTCCCCCGGGTTTCTCCCTGCGCCAGAGCCAGAAGCCCACCAACGATGCAGCGACGGCGAGCACATCGAAGTTGAGGAACGCGTAGAAGGCCAGTGCGGGGGCTCCGGCCCACAACAGGGCCCGGTATCCATGGGACCTCGACAAGAAAGCCGCTATCCCGATCGCTACGAGCCCGAGGATCAGCGCGTTGAGCTTGAAGAAATCGACCATGCTGTTCACGGGCAAACCGACCGCCCATAGATAGAGACCGGTCAGGACCGGGTACTCGAGGGTCTCGACCTCGACATAGGGGAACGCGTTGCGGTCGATCCCCCGCGCTTCATAGAGGAAGTTCGCGTCCGACCAGCAGAGCTTGGGCAGCGCCGGAAGGTCACGGCCGCTGAAGCAATCCTTCATCTCGTAGCCGGCGAGCAAAAAGACGATGCAAACGCCTACACAGATGAGGGTGGTTCGTGCTCTGGATTTCAGGGGGCGCAGGCGGATGCACCTTTTGGTGGGATGCAATCGAACTCGATGCGGGAAAGCGCACTCGTCGAGTCATACAGGATCCGACCGCCGCCGGGCGTGTCGAGGTTGCTGATCATCGTGGGCGAGAACTGGACCATGAGCGCGCCGATCGCCTTGATGCGAACGTCCTTGAACACAACGATGGTCTCGGCTTGTCCGTTCGGCAGCGTCACCGTCTCCGACTTCATAGGAGGACGGTAATCGTTGGCGCAACGCTGGGTGCTCGTTGGGAACAGGCGGACATCGATGTCCTGGGCATTCGAAACGGTTGTGAAAACGATCTTGAGGTCGCCGACGATCGTTCCCTGAACGGGTGCCACCCACTGGGGGAAGAAATGGTTGCCCGCACAGGCGGTGTTGCCCCATCCGAAGGCCTGCGACTTGGGGTCCGGGTTCGTCGGTTTTGTGGTGTCCATCTTCATGAAAGTGAAGCCGACGGTGTTCTCAGGCATCTCGGCCTCGCCGAGCGGCAATCTGCCGTGGAAGTAGAGGGCGGTGTGGATGGTCTTCCTCGCGCCGGCGGGGGCCGCCAGAGCCGCGGCGGTGAGAGCGGAGACGAGAAGCAGGATCAGAGTTTTCTTCATAGGGACAGGTTCTAGATGGCGGACGTGCTGTCCTGCCCGTTCTCCCCAATAAGGTCCATAGATGCGTTTGGCGAGATTCTTTTGCGGGCCGGTGATGTTCCTGTTGGGGCTCAACCACTTCATCAATCCCGAGTTCTACGAGGCGATACTCCCCGACTACATCTCGGCCGACCGTGAGGTCGTTTACGTCTCGGGAGTGGCCGAGATGGTTGCGGCGCTGATGACTCTGCATCCACGGACGCGGAGGCCGGGTGGGTACTTCCTCATCGCCGTGCTGATCGCGATCTTCCCGGCGAACGTGCACATGGCGATCAATGCGGAGAAGTATCCGAGGTTGCCGGAAGCAGCTCTCTGGGCTCGCTTGCCGTTCCAGGCTCTTTTCGTCTACTGGGCCCACAAGGTGGCGAGAAAGCAGGCCGACTAGACGTCTGTGATCCCAAGCAATTCGTAACGCGGGATCGCGTGAGGATGGGTCGCCGAACAGGTGAGGATCCCTGTATCCGTGCGGATCACCGCAACCTCGGCCTCGACGAATCGGCCGTCCGCTAACGCGAACGCGGCCGCGAGCCCGCGCTCGGTCGGTTCCATGCCGCGGTAAACGAGATCGTCCAGTTTCTTAAGCCCACGCTCCCGTCGCACGAAATACTCTGCCGCTTGTACCGGGAACAGGTGACAGGCACGGCCGCGGAAATGGTCGAGCGACACCGACCCTTTCCTGAAGCCCTCCATCAGGTCGACCACATCCGTCGAGTCGACGCGTCCGTAGTAGAGGCCGTGAGGGAAACAGACGAGGTTGGCTGCAAAGCGATCGCCGCCGATGTGTGAGCACTCCCACGTATCGAAACCGGGCTCGTCGCAAGCGACGCGAGAGACGGTGTTGCCCCTGATCGAGCAGCACGCGTCGTGACGACCATGCGTGCAGACGAGGAAGACGGGATTGGAGTGTGGCGTCGCCCCTTCGATCGATCCTCCTTCCAATAGAGGACGAAGATCGAGGTCGAGCAAGTCACGCGGTCGCTTCAGTTCCATGTGCGCGATGTATCGACTGTCTTCGTCCGTTCGCACGAAGTAGCACTGACGTTTCGGGTGGGCGAGCCGCGCTCCCCTGCGGATCAAGATGAGGCGGATGCCGAGCTTGCGTGTCTTCGCTTTTAGCTCGGCCGCGATGTCGTGTGGAAAGCGGCTCTGGGTAACGGCGTCGAAACCCCAAGCCCCGGGTTGCTCAACCAGCAGCCAGCGGCGCACGAAGGATGCTGTGCCGAATATGTCTTCGCCGCGGTCGACAGATGCGTCCGAACAGCGGAAGGGCTCAGTGGTCAAGAATGACCTCGAGTAGCCCCTCTCGGACCAGGCGCCGCACGAGAACGATCGCGCTGGCGGGCTCGAGGAACTCGTGCAGGTCACTCACGCGCAGGCGTCCTTGTTGCGCGATCATTTCCATGGCGGGACGGATCCCGAGAGGCATCTCGAGCACACGATCGACGAGCATCACCTTAAGAATCGAGTCCTGTGGGAACAGGAGACAGATCGCTCCCCTGCGCTGCTCGACTTCGGTGTCCTCTGTGATGTGCTCCAACGCTTCGAACTGTCGCAGTTGTCCGCGCACGATCGGTTGCTTGCTCGAGGCCACTTTGGCGGCAACGCGCATGGCGAGCTCGTCGACGTCGATCTTGTCGAGCCACGACCGCACCTCGTCGAGCTGGTTCTCGACAAGCGACCTCAGCGCGCTCGGTTCGTGGGCCACGCCTACCGGCAAGCGCTCTTTGAAGGCCGGCTCCCGCTCGGCGAGAGCGACGAGCTGGCGGAAAACCTCGATCGATTCGTGAGTCAGGATGCCGACGGTCAGGTGCGCGGACGCAACCGCTGTGGCTTTGGCCGCATGGGGGAAGCCAAGTGGGATGTAGAGAGCCGC
>DASQLQ010000133.1:0-6935 GCA_035629935.1 Actinomycetota bacterium | reverse complement strand
GCCCGATCGAGGAGATGGTGAGGCTCACGGTCGCCTGTGAACCGAGCTTCGAGGAACGGCCACGCATAGAGGATGAGGAACGTGATACCCGGCAACAGAACCGCGGGATAGAACGGATTGGGTATCTCGAATCCGAAAGCACGCAGCTCGATCGGCGGGAACAGTCGCAGCGCGCCTTCGACCCACCCCATCCACCAATCCGGTTGAGCCGGAGACGTCACCTGCTGAACCCTGAATGGGCCGTAGAGCCAGATCGGGTTGATCTGCACCAGCCCGCCCAGAGCGAACAGAACGCTGAAGACGGCGAAGAGAAGAGCCGTCGACTTCACCGCGTAGGTAGGCCATAGCTTCGACCCGACGACGTTCGATTCGCGCCTCCCCGGCCCCGGAAAGTCTGTGTGCTTCTGGCGCCACACGATCGCGAGGTGGATCGTCATCAAAACGATGATCGCTGCCGGCACGATCATCACGTGAGTCACGAACAGGCGCGGGATGATCTCCTCCGCGGGGAACTCGCCACCGAAGACGAGGAACGCGAGCCACGCTCCCGCGAGAGGGATCGATAACGAGATCGAATAAGCGATCCGCAAGCCCGTCCCCGACAACAGATCGTCGGGCAACGAGTAGCCGGTGAAGCCGTTGAACATCGCCAAGATCAAGAGAGTCACTCCGATGATCCAGTTGATCTCGCGCGGGCGTCGGAATGCTCCCGTGAAGAAGATCCTTAGGAGATGCACGACGACCGAAGCTATGAAGACGATCGCGGCCCAGTGATGGGTTTGCCTCATGACCAGTCCGGCCCGAACGTCGAAACTGAGGTGCATCGTCGAGTTGAACGCGTCGGACACCTCGACACCCCGGAGAGGCGCGTAGCTTCCCTGGTAGATCGTCTCGTTCACACTGGGGTCGAAGAACAGGCTCAGGAAGATCCCGGTTAGAAGTAAGACGACGAAGGAATACATCGCCACCTCGCCGAGCATGAAGGACCAATGGTCGGGGAACACCTTGTTGAGCGCGTTCTCCGCGAACGAGGCAGCGCCCAGTCGCGAGTCGAGCCACCGCGCGAACCGCCTAAGCACGGCCGCGGTTCCAGAAGCCGGGCCCGACCGGTTCGGGGAAGTCCCCCAGCGCGATCAGGTAACCGTCGTCATCGACACCGATCGGAAGTTGCGGCAGAGGACGAGTAGCCGGCCCCCCGGTTGGTTTCGCCGCTTGCATCACCGCGAAGACAGACTGATGGCAGGGGCAGAACAGCTCACGTGTCTCGGCTTGATAGAGACCCACCGGACACCCCGCATGGGTGCAGACCTTCGAGAAAGCGACCAACCCGCCGACGGAGTAACCGTCGGGCCCTGGCGCCGCCTCGTCATCGGGGAGACGGATCAGGACGCTCTGCGCGTCGGCGGCATCAGTGTGATCCTGAGGAAAGACGGTGAGCACGCCGTTGATAGGGACGTCTTCGAGGTGGACCGGCAACCCGTTGTCGGTGACCAGCTTGATCCCCCGAGCCCATGGAGTCGTGAAGAGATCGCGGCCCGGCTTCGTCCCGAGAGAACGGATAGGAAATAACGCGGCAAGACCCAACGCCCCGAGAGCAAGGCCGATCAGCTTCGTGAGGAAACCTCTTCGCTCGAGGTGCTCGGCTCCCTCCTCGAGTGAAGCCGATGCTTCGTCGAGCTCCTTCGAGTCGCCCAGGGACACGTGCCTCTCCTGCACGAACGGGCCATGGGGCAGATATTCCTTGGCGATGAAGACGAGTCCGGTTGCGATCCCTCCCAAGGAGATCGCGAGCAGGGCACCCTCGAGCTGCGGCTGCCCCCCACTCACGTAGACGGCGGTAAGCCCGAACGACGAGGCTGCGCTGATCAGGAACGACAAGGTCACCGCACGTGATGTCTTCACAGCTCTCCTCGTTTCGTTCCGATCCATCGCATGAAGATCAGTAGCAACCCGAGTCCTACTATCCAACCGATCGCGCCCTCGGCGACGGGACCGACCCGGCCGATATCAGTCCCACCCCGGTCGATCGGATCCTTTAGATATGTGACGTAAGCAACGATCGCATCCACGTCGTCGTCCTCGAACGTCTCCTCGGCGAACACCGGCATCGTTCCGGGTCCAACCCTGATGGCCTCGGCGATCTCCACTGCGGTCGCGTCCACGACCGGTGGCGCGAGTAACGAGGTCCGCCTGTAAAGCGTGCCGGAGCTCTCAGCCCCGGCCCCCTGCGTGAGTGCCCCCCCGATGCCGGTGGTCGAATGGCATGCGGCGCAGTTCTCCTGGTACAGCTCTCCGCCGTGAACGAGGTCGGCATCTTCGATGTTCACCAGCGGGATGTCGGGTCCGGGAGCTCCGAGGGTCCGGGTGAAGTCCACTATCTCGTCGATCTCGGCTCGCGTATAGACGGTGTCCTGGCGGGCCATGAGTTGCCGCGGAGAGTCCATCGGCATACGTCCACTCGACAGCACGAAATCCACCAGGGCCGGGCCGTTCGTTCCGGTCACGATGTCCGGTCCGTTCTCGGTGCCGGCGCCGGCGTTGCCGTGGCACCAGGCGCAGTCCCTCAGATAAAGCTTCTCGCCATCCGGGATCGAAGAAACCGGGAGCGCTCCTGGAGCGCGATAGGGAGCCGGCTGATCGTCTGCGTAGTTGCAAGCTCCGAGGGCAAGAGAGGCGAGAAGGATCACCACGGATCGTCTTCGCATCAGCGTTCGCCCACCGTTTGCATCTGGTCTGCCGCTTCGTAGTTGCGGAAGGCGCTCCATAACAGAACGACCATGACGACGAGATAGAGCATCCCGGGAGGCACCCACATGATCGCCCCGGCCAGCTGTTGATCCTCGAGTGGGGTCAAAGGCGCAGATGAATCCAGGTGAGACGAGTAGAGGACGGTCGAAGCAAAGGCGATGATCGCGCCCAGGGCTCCACTCTGCAGAGTCATGGCGAAGACGAGCGCCACCCTGCGCAACTGGTCACCGGCACCCGACCGGCCGATGACCACAACCCAGAAGAGATACGCCGTGACGAGGAAAGAACCGTGCTCCACAACGTGAAGCATCGGATTCCCCATCGCCGCGTCGTAAAAGACGGGCAGGTGCCACAACCACATCGCGGCTGCATGCAGGGCCCCCACGACAACGGGTTTGCTCAGCCCCTTGGTCAAACGGATGGGCGCACCCCACGCAAGGAAAGGAGCCGCGACCAACATCAGCAACAGGTGCTGCACCATGTGAGCGGAGAAGCGCTCGTCCGCGGCCCCATGGAGAGGTGGCACCAGCGACGCCACCAGGACGACCGTGCCAACGAAGAACGCGGCCGGATGCCTCACGGCGAGGACTCGCAAACGCCGAGCAGGATGGGGGGGCCGAATGAGGCGAGGATGATGATGAAGTACAGAACGCTGTTCATGATCCCGGCAAGGGCCATCCAGCGGGCGCGCGAGCCAACCTCTGAATCGCGAGCACCTCGGGTCTTCCGGAAGCAGCCCACTGAAACGATCCCTGCGGCAAGGGCCAAGGCTGCCAGCGCCCCGGTGACCACGAAAGCGATCGCAGGAACCCGCATGCCGAGGATTAGCCCACTGGTCGCGCTTCCCGGGGAACACGCGAACCATTCCTCGAGGCTGTAGTTGATGGACAGCTGGACAACCCAAGCCGCCGGCCCCCCCAGAACACCGAACCAGAGCAGAGCCGATCCGGATGCCTCGCGTTTAGTGATCGTCTTCGCATCTCGCACCTCCGCACTGCTCATCAGAGGTTCGGGGAGAGATAGAGGGTCGACAGGACCACGATCCACACCACGTCGACGAAATGCCAGTACATGGCGAAGTTCTGAACGGTGAGGTGTCGTTCAGAGTCGAATGCCCCCTGCCAGGCGCGCACCTGCGTCCACGCGCTCATGAATAGGCCCACGAGAACGTGAGCGGCATGGAAACCCGTGATCGTGAAGAACAGCGATCCGTACACGTTCGTCTGCGGGGTGAACTCGTGCAGTTTCTCGGGCCACTCGACGCCGACCGTTATGTACAAGAAAACGGCCCCCAGAAGGAAACCGGCAGCGAGCCCCCAGCGGAGACGTCCTTGATGTCCTTTCTTGATGCCCGCTTCGGCGATGTGAACCGGGATGCTCGATGAGAGCAGGATCGCGCTCAGGATCAGCGGCAATCCCAGAGTTGGAAGCGCGATGTCGTCCGGGGGCCAGACGGGACCCGAGCGGAATCGCAGATAGAAGTAACTCGCGATCAGTGACGCGAACAACGTGGCCTCGGTCGCGATCAACCACACCATCCCCCACCAACCGAACGCGCGAGGACCCTCTGCGTGGTGCGGCAAGCTCGCCTGAACGCTCATCTAGGTCTCCTGGGTCTCGCCGCGGGGCCAGAACCAACCCATCAGTGCACCGACGCACAGAACGACCCCGGCGATAGCGGCGAGGTGGGCATCCAAAAGAACGGCGTAGAAGAAAACGAGTAAAGCAACCGAGAGGTAGAACGGCCATGGCGACCCGTGTGGCATGTGCACTACCGCTTGTGGTTGGGCGTCTAGCAGGCTGGTCGACAGCGTGACGTGACCTTCGTCGAGCGCCCACCCACCCTCCTCCGGAGGCTGACCGCCCGGCAGTTCCGGCTGATCCCACATCGGCTCTTTACTCCGCACCGTCGGGACCGTCACGAAGTTGTAGTGCGGCGGCGGCGACGTGGTCGCCCACTCGAGTGTCTCGCCATTCCACGGATCGTCGCCGGCGGGAGCACCATGACGTTTGCTCTTGAACCAGTTGATGACGATCAGAAGGATCCCGAGGGCGAGCAAGAAGGCTCCGACGGTCGACAGCAAGTTGTGGATGTCCCAGCCGAGGTTCTCCTCGTACGTGTAGGTACGCCGAGGTTGCCCAAGAAGCCCAGAGATGTGAAGCGGGAACATGTTCAGGTTGAACCCGATGAATACGAGCCAGAAAGAGATCTTGCCCGATCGCTCGTCGAGCATCCGGCCCGTCATCTTCGGCCCCCAATGGAAGATCGCTGCCAGCATCGGGAAGACGGCGCCGCCGACCAACACGTAGTGAAGGTGCGCTACCACGAAATACGAGTCGGTCGTCGCCTGGTCGAACGGGATCGCCGAGAACATGACCCCGGTGACCCCTCCGATGACGAACGTTGCTATGAATCCGAGGATGTAGAGCATCGGGGTCTTGAGAACCAGTTTTCCGGTAACGAGGGTCGCCAACCAACCGAATACCTGCACCCCCGAAGGGATGGCGACCATGAACGAAGCAGCAGAGATGAACGCCATCGTCATCTGCGGCAAGCCGGTCGCGAACATGTGGTGCACCCAGACGCCGAAACCGATCAGAGCGGTCGCGAGCTCGGCCATAACGATGTAGGTGTAACCCACCATCGGGCGGCGAGCGTGTGTCGGGATGATCGCCGATGCGATCCCGAACGCAGGGAGCACCACGATGTAAACCTCGGGGTGGCCGAAGATCCAGAACAGGTGTTGCCAGAGGATCGGGTCTCCCCCGGCAGCCGAATCGTAGAAATGGAACCCGAACTTCCGTTGCAGGATCAGCAGAACGCACGCGAGCGTCAGCATCGGCAGGGCGAAGACGATCTGGAACGCCATCGCCAGCTCGCCCCAAACGAAGATGGGGATCCGATTGAGCGTCATCCCCGGCGCGCGCAGCTTGAGGATCGTCACGATGAAGTTGATCGCGCCGCCGGTCGTCGAGATGCCGAGGAATATCAGACCGAGGGCGTAGAAGTCGATGTTGGGGCCGGGGGTGAAGGTCTTGTCGCCGAGAGGCAGGTAGTTGAACCATCCGTCGTTCGGCGCCGACCCTGTCAAGAAGGCCGAGTACATGAAGATCCCGCCGGCTAGGAAGACCCAGTAACCGAACGCGTTCAAGCGCGGGAATGCCATGTCACGCGCGCCGATCATCAGGGGTACGAAATAGTTCCCGAAGCCCGACAGGACCGGCATGGCGAAGAGGAACATCATCGTGATCCCGTGCATCGAGAACAGCTGGTTGAACGTCTCCGGATC
This sequence comes from Actinomycetota bacterium, assembly GCA_035629935.1. Taxonomy (GTDB): domain Bacteria; phylum Actinomycetota; class CADDZG01; order CADDZG01; family WHSQ01; genus DASQLQ01. The sequence continues at coordinate 897 of DASQLQ010000133.1, read as the reverse complement.
AACGAGATCGAGCCTCGCCTGGGCGAGTTGGGTCCTGATGATCAGCGCTTCTATGCCCCCGAGGATGAAGAACAGCATCCCCGTGATGAAGTAGCGAATGCCGATGCGTTTGTGATCGACGGTGGAGATGAAGCTCGCCAGCCCTGGCTTCTCCCCCCACACACGGTCGAGACGTTCGGCGATCGTCGCCATCAGCGGAGCTCCTGCAGATATGTGATGACGGCCGATAGCTCGTCATCGGTCAATTCCGAAGGGGGCATGGACATGCCGGGTTTGGTCCCCTGAGGATCCGTCACGAAATCGATGAGCTCTTTCGGCCCCATCGGAAGGACACCGGCGCCGAGGGTCTCCCTGGACATCAGGTGAGTGAGATCGGGGCCGACCTCCGCGGATGCTTCGGTTCCGCGGATGGCGTGACAACCGGCGCACGACGACTCCATGAAGAGATCTCGGCCCCGCTCCGCGACGTTACCCACTGGTTCCGCCGCATCAGAGGACTCGTTCGCCAGCCATGCTTCGAAGTCATCGGGGGCGTCGGCCACCACGTACACGACCATGTTCGTGTGCTGGAGCCCGCAGAACTCGGCGCACTGACCCCGGTAACGCCCCGGTGAGTCTGCTTGCAGCCAGGACTCGTTCACGCGTCCGGGGATCTGGTCCGTTTTCACTTGGAGCTGGGGCACCCAGAAGCTGTGGATCACGTCCGCAGACGTCAGTTCGAGCCGAACCGGCTCTCCGACCGGGATGTGGATCTCGTTGGCAGTCACGGTGCCGTCCGGGTACCGGACCTCCCACCACCAATCGTGGCCGATCACCTCGATCGAGAGGTCCGTGTCCGCACCGTCGGAGGCAAGGCCCCTCATCTCGCTCAAGGAGAAGATGTAGACCCCGCCCAGG
>DASQLQ010000132.1:0-7222 GCA_035629935.1 Actinomycetota bacterium | reverse complement strand
GCGGACGTCGAGGGGGCCGAGGGAGCACAGCTTCGCCTCGTCACGAACAACGGCGAGGAACTGGCCAACGTCACGATCACGAACTTCAACTTCTCTCAGACCTTCACCGTGCCGGAAGACGCAACTTGGGTGCGCGCCGAGGTTCTCTACCAAGACGGTCGCGAGGCTCGCCGGATGGCACAGCCATTGTGTGACGTGAGCGAACAGGTCTACCAGGGGATCGGCCTATCGGACGAGGAGAACTTCTACTGCGAGAACCGCCTCGCGATGGTGGCGATGACGTCACCCGTCTACTTCGAGCAGGAGAGCTTCGACCCGACGACCACGCTGACTTACACAGGAGCTACGCAGTCGAAGTCCGGAGACAACATCGATCTGGCTGCGACCTTGCTCGACTCGGCCGGGGCACCCCTCGCCGGGCAACCCGTCGTGTTCACGTTCCAAGGTCGCTCCTACACCGCCACGACCGACGCCGATGGCAGAGCTCTTGCCCCGGCTCTGGTGCGAGGGGGGTCGGGCACTTCGGAAGTCGTTTCTCAATTCGATGGAACAGATCTGTACGAGTCATCGACCGACATCGATGTCATCACAGTCTTGAAGGGCCGGAAACGCTCCGCCCGCAAGCTCTAACAAGGAGTAAACGGGATGCGGCGACTCATCGGACTCTTCACAACCGTCATTGTGCTGGGCGCGCTCGTGCCTCAGGCCTTCGCACAGACAGGCGAGGTGCATCGCTCTGGAACGGTTTACATCGAAGTCACGGCCGGTGAGGTCATCGCAGGGAACGCGCTGATCGAGCGCTCATGGACCCGCAGCGAATGGGCCACTACCTCTTTCACGGATCTCCGTTCCGATGGAAGCCCCACTGGAAGCGCCGCTCCCGACTTCACGCTCGATGTGGGGGCCGCAAGCGTTCCGAGCACTGTTTTCCAAGCAACTGCAGTGAACGTCAAAGAGATCCCCGGTGGCTTGCGAGCAACCGTGACGCTCGCGCCTGCGGCGGGAACCGAACCTGGCCTATCTGCCACTCGGATCATCGAGGTCTACGAAGGCATCGCCGGGATGAGGACGCAAACGATCCTCAACACGCTTTCTCCCCTGGTTCTGCGCGGGTACGCGCTCGAGCAGATCGCCACGGGCAACACGGTGGCACCCACGTTGCACGCGTTCCGGGCGGGCGCCGACTGGCGCGAGCCCGACTGGACCGGACCGGAGTTCGGTTCGATCGGCGATCCACACGCAGGAACCTGGAGGGACACCGACTCGGCCGGACCGGGCGAAGCGATCGCCGGGCCCGCTCAGTGGGTCTCGGTCGCCAAGGACAACCGATCTCTCTTCATGGTCATGGAACGCAATGACTGGCCCTCGTCCCGGGCCGCTTACACGGGTGACGTCGCGAAGCTGAATGTCGACTATTCAGCGGACATCGTCATCCTCGGCCCCATCGAGGAAAGCGGTCACATCGAGAACCCAGCCGCCGGCGATGCGCCCGGACGACACCGCGTGCTGAAGCCTGGTGTTCCTTACGCGATGGAAGCAGCGTTCGTCGGATTCGGAGCGAACCCCGACGACGAGCCCTGGCAGTTCTACAAGTACCTGTCGAGCCAGCGGCTCGATCCGTACGACACAGAGATCACGTTCAACTCGAACGGCACCGACCAGGACGTTCGCTCCGACGGGGCTAAGGACGACATGGTCGAGGAAGTCATCGCCGAAGTCGCGCCGAAGGCCAGACGTCTCGGCATCGAGACCTTCATCCTGGACGACGGGTGGCAGGCCCGCTCCGGTGACTGGGAGCCGGACTGCGGCGACACCGTTGGCGCATCGAACACCGATCCCCGGTGGGATGGGACCGAGGCGACGGCGAAATTCGCCAAGCGATACACGGACTGCACGTTCGAGAACGTCCGAGAGCTGATCGGGTCGATGGAGCTCGGATTGTGGATGAATCCGATGCACTTCCATCCGCGTTCCCACGCCTATATGAGCCATCCGAACTGGGCCTGCAAGCCTGTCGGAGACGCACTCGGTGCAACGAGCATCGTGGAGCCGAACGGTGGCTCGAACGACGCCGGTCTAGGAACCTGGGCTGCGAACCCCGAATTCATGACGCACCTCGAGTCGCGTATCCAGAACTCGATCACTAACTGGGGTGTCACCTACTTCAAGTTCGACTTCCTGGTGTGGCTCGACTGCGTCGGCGAAGGTGACCTCTACCAGCACAAGGAAGCGTTCACGGCCATGCTCGACCGGCTGATCGCCGCCAACCCACACGTCACGTTCTCGATCGACGAAACGAATGACTACCGGCTGTTTCCGTTCGAGTCCGTCACGCGAGGCCCGTCGTGGTTCCAGAACGGTTCGCCCGAACCCCACCGCTTGCTGCACAACATATGGAACCTCAGTCCGTACATCCCGGCGTATTCACTCGGCCAGCATTTCCTCGGCGGCAATCAGTACAACCGCTATCCGGTCGACACTTTGATGGCAGCTGCGATGCCCTCGCACCTGACGTTCTTCTCCGACCTGCGCAACATCCCCGACTCTGTGATCGATCAGGCACGTCCGTGGACGGACTTCTACAAGGAGTACCGGGAAGAGTTCGCGCAGATGACGTATCCGCTCCTCGCCGACCCGATGGAAGAGAAGTGGACCGCACTCCAAACCTGGAACCCCGAAGAGGGCCATGGCGCTCTACTGGCCTTCCGTCAGAAAGGCGATGCCGCTACGCAGACCATCGCGCTACGCAACGTTCCGGCGGGGATGACCTTCGACCTGCTCGAAGCTCCGACCGGTACGAAGGTCGGTACAGCGACGTCGGCTCAGCTGACGGACGGTCTCGAGATCACGATCCCGAACAAAGATGGCGCGCGGGTTCTCGTCATCGTCCCGTCGACGACCGAAGAAGACGATCCGACCACGACCTTGGCTTACTCCGGAGACACCTCGGCTCGCATCGGCGGCGACCTGACTCTGGCTGCAACTCTCACCGGAGCCAACGGCCCCCTCGCGGGTGAGCCGATAACGTTCACTTTCCGTGGCGAGGCCTATGAGGCAAGCACCGGCGCCGACGGAAGGGCTGTAGTCATCGTCCCCGTAACCAAGCCGGTCGGGACCTACGAGGTCGTTGCCGCTTATGCAGGGTCGGACGACCACTCACCTTCGGAGACTCGCTCCACGATCGAAGTGTCCAAGAGGAAGAAGTAAGGGTTCCCTGCCTCTAGTCCTCGTACTTGAAGGACAGCTTGACCTTGGCCCTATAGCTCGAGACCTTTCCATCCTCAACGTGCAGGTCGAGCTGGGTGACCTCTGCGATGCGCAGGTTTCGCAGTGACTTGCTGGCTTTCTCGACCGCTGCAGTGGCCGCTTTCTCCCACGACTCAGTGCTCGTTCCCACCAGTTCGACGATCTTGTAGACACTCTCTGCCAACTTTTTCTCCTTCCGATCGGCCCTCGAAGGGCGTTCTGCTTGGGCCTACCGAGAGTACCGTCCGATTTCTTCTTGGGTCTGTCCGGTTCTGCCCGATAAGCCCGATTAGTGCTCGCAGGACTGACGACGTAAGCCGGAGAACCTCTGCGGCATGACAAAAATCCTTTCCACCTCGCTTGCAGCAACCGTTCTTGCCGCCACCTTGGTTCTGGCCGCGGCCCCCGTATCAGCTCAGGAAGCACCCGGCGTTCTCGCAGCCGATCGCGAGACCGAAGCCGTCGTACTAACGGGCGCCCAGGTCCCCACCTGGTCCACCGCCGCCGCCGTTGGAGTGGGCCCCGGACACGCGGACGGCGCCTTCACCGGTGAGCGCAGCGCGCACAACGAAGTTGCCCTCACTGATCCGCCCGATGCTCGCGACGCCACGGCAGCAGACCCCGACCAGATCACCGCCTACCGATACGAGGGAGATCGTTTCGTCGAGATCCCAGTCCAAGTCGACGAGCGCTACCCGTACTTCCTGGCGAACCCCAACTCCGACTTCGGCATCTACTCCGGCACCGACGAGGAGCTCAGCTACGCATGGGACGTTGAGTCGTGGGCCAAGACGGCCGGTCAGTGCAACGCCGAGTATCCGGAGGGCGTCTCGGCACGGCCCGACCCGACTCCGCAACTGGACGACGACGACGAGATCGCTTTCATGGCGAGCGATGCCGGCGCGCAGGCTCCGCTCGAGGCAAAAGGCCCCATCGGTAGCGGCACGGAGCGCCAGGAGATCCGGTTGGTCGATCCGCTCGACCCCACCTCCACCCGCTTCGTCTATCTCTTCAAGAAGCTCGACGGTTCAACCTTCACGGCCGACAACGGTTACGTCGACTACCAACGGGATGCGAACGCAGACGAGTACATCGACCAGAACTCCTTCACGGACGACTCATTCGAGAAGCTGGGCAGCTCCAACACCGGCTACGGACCGAACCTCTCGGGGACCGTTTGCAACGACAACCTGAGAACACCGGCCGTCGAGACGATCCGCGACTCGAACGACCGCTTCCCTCGTGACGGCATCACAGTTACCACCGACGCTTACAAGTTCCGCGCCACAGGCCGTTGGATGATCCGCGGCATGCAGGTGGCTAAGCCGGACGGAAGCGGTTACGGAGACGACCTGATCGATCGTTGGAAGGGCCGCGCGTTCCAGCAGAGCCCCGACTCCAGCGTTTCGGTTGTGGGCTTCGAGGACGAGCAGGTCAACTGGGAAGGCAACTCCGCTCTCCTCGGAGAGCTCAGAGGTCCGGTCCGCGCCATCCGCGAGGTGTGGGGCGCAGACTCCGGTACCAACGTGACCAAGACCGAGACCTTCTACCGAGATGCGATCCAGTATCGGTACCGCGTGCGTGTCCACCCGATCCCGCCCGACGGTCTGTACACATCGTGGGATTACAACGCCCGCGTTGCCGACACGTACTACAACGAGCTGAAGACCGATGGTGTCGCGATCGACGGTCAGAACGATGACGTTGGTCAGATCGACGAGGTTCCGGTTTCCGGCCAGCCTGCCTTCTTCGACGTCAACGACCCGACTTTCAACAAGCCGCTTTCGTTCCTCAACTGGGAGCAGGTCTCCGGCAAGGACGACAACGGGTCGCTTGTCTACATGTTCCAGATGAACAACCCGCAGTCGCTCGAGAACCCTCTCGTCGTTCCTTATTACCGGGATGACGCGTGTCTCGATGACGGCACCGGTGACGACCCGAGTCCACGTCCGTGGCCCGGCGAGGCGCAGAGCAACGAGCGGCTGGCCGAGTACATGCAGCGTCCGTGCTACGGAGACCCCGCCAACAACACTGCGGACAACACCTACAGCAAGGACAGCGCCACTGGCTTCCGCCAGGGTTGCTTCGCCTGCCACGGCATCCACTACTTCGTGACCGGCGACACCGACAACACTTTCAGCCCGGCCAAGACCACCGAGATCGATGGTTCGCAATGGCAGTGGGCCGCACCGACGGCACAGCCGACCAACGTCGGAGACCGATACGCGAACACCGTCAAGGTGCCACTCGTGCCGATCGTGAGCTACTACCCGATGAGCGTCGCGAACGACGTGACGCCGACGACGATCGAGATCACCGGCGATACGCACGGCCAGGTCTCAGATGTCACGACCCTCGCCGCACGCCTGTCCGACACGTCGGGCCCGATGGAGGGTCGCGAGCTCGTGTTCGCTATCGGTGGCGAGGAGGTCGGGCGAGCCATCACCAACGAGAGTGGTGAGGCGAGCGTCCAGACGACCCTCGCACCCCCCGCTAGGGAGTCACAACAGACTGTGAGTTTCTCTGGCGAGGACGATTACTCCGTCAGTTCGAATACATCCCCCTACCAGATCGAACTCGACGACTCGGCCCTGGCCTTCACCCTCACCTTGGCCAAACAAGGCAAAGCCAGCTCCGCTACCGCCACCTTGACCGACGCGGACAGCGGCGCCGGCCTCAGCGGTCGGACGATCCACTTCTTCGTCCAGGGCGATGAGGTCGCCACCGCCGTCACCGACGCCTCGGGGGTAGCGAAGGCCAGCTTCCCGATGAAGAAGCGTTCATCGGCGACCGCCAGCTTCCAGGGCGACGATTCATACAAAGCATCCAGTTCAACCTAAGAGGGATTGGGGGGGAGGCCGGCGAACACTGCCAGCATGAAACGTCTCCCCCTCGCTCTTCTCCTCCTCGCAGTGCTTGCCCTCGGGCTGCCTGTGGCGACGGCTGTGGCTCAGGAGCCCCCGGGCAACCCGGCCTCAGCAAATCGCGAGACCGAGCCGGTCGTACTGACGGGCGAGAGGTTCCCCGAGTGGGCGACGCTTGCCGACGTCGCGTTGGAAGGTCCGACCGCGAACGGCGGCATGTGCGAGGTGGCCGGGCACGAAAACCCCGGTGAGGGCGAGTGCACCCACAACACCTACGAGGACCCCGACTTCCAGACCAGCGACTACCTCGATGAAGAGGGCGTCGCCATCGATCGACTCCTCGGCTACCAGTGGAACCAGGCATCCGGGCGCTTCGAGCAGATCCCCTTCCAGGTCGACGAGATGTTCGTCCACTACCTGTCCAACAACAATTCAGGTTTCGCCTTCTACTCCGAGACCGACCAGCACACGACCTATGCATTCGATCGCGAAGGTTTCCGCTGGCTTGGTGACCGTCGCGACGACCCCGCGTACGCGGGTGACCCGATGGCCCCTTGTCTCGCCAAGCCGAACTCCGAGGTCGCTAAGGATCCGGTCACGGGACTCGACACGGATGACGAACTCGTTTTCATGGACCGGGATGCTGCTGGTCGAGCACCGGCCTCAGCGCTGCTTCCCCCCGGTGTGCAGGATTCCTACGAGGTTGCCATCGCCGATCCGACGAACCCGGGTGTCACCAAGTACGCCTACGTCATGCTCGCCGGACCGGATGGACCCACAGCGGCATTCGACGAGACCAACGGTTACGTCCGGTACGAACGCGACGAGCCCGATGCCCGCAACGTCTTCCTGTACTCGCAGTCGTCGTACGACGGTTACGGCGCCACCGCCAAGGGACCTGTCGCCGAGAGGAACTCGTCAGGAGAGCTTGTCTGCAATACCTCCGAGGAAGTACAGCGGCGTCCCGGTGATCAGGCAACGATCACTACTCCGCGATATCGATTCCGTTACGAAGGCCGCTGGTTGATGACAGGCCTCCAGGTCTCCAACGATCCCAAGGGGGACTGGACCTACGGACCGGACCTAGTCGACCAGTGGAAAGCACGTGCGTT
>DASQLQ010000131.1:0-16965 GCA_035629935.1 Actinomycetota bacterium | reverse complement strand
GCGCGGTTCTGTATCGAGCATCAGGCCCAGCAGGAAGCTCAGATCTCAGGCCAATAGCCGTTCTCCCAGGTGACCTCGGCGAGGCTCGCCTGTCCTTCCTCCGACGGGTGGAAGTGATCGAGGGGTCCGACTTCGTCGGATGAGAACTTGTAGTCGTAAACCGCGTAGGCATCGAATCGGCATTGCGGGTAGACGCCGCAAACACGCTCGAGGATCTCGTTGAACTCGGCGTTCCGTTCCTGAGCCTGTTCCCGGTCGTCTTCGTTGTCGGAGAGAACCGCTTGGCATACTCCGACGTTTGCCCAGATGGTCGACGCCACTAGGTTGCCGCTTTCCACCTCCCACAGATGATGAAGGTCGGGGATGCTGGCCACATAGATGGCCGAGTCCGGAAGGCCCCCGGTCAAGCGATCGACAGCTTCCTTGAACTGCGACTCGAAGTCGACGGGTGACGTCATCGATGCTGCGTCCGCAGTGCACACGTCGTTGCCGCCCATCAGGAACACGACGTAGTCCGGATCTTGGGTCACGGTCACTTCGACCTGAGCGAGTGCGTCGGCCATCTTTGCGCCGGGGATCGAGTTGTTGAACACGTGGCCGGTGATCTGAGGGCGTGCCGCGACCAGTCTCTCGTAGTGACTGGTGATCTCGTCGCCGGCATCGCTGCCGGTTGCCCATGAGTGCTCGGCTGCTCCGCCGAGTGCTTCCTCATTAACGGCTACCGCTTGCGTGATCGAGTCACCGATGGCCGCCATCGACTCGGGCAGCGGGATCTCGGGAGGCGGAGCCACGCCTCGGTCGCTCATCACTATGAAGACGAAGACCGCGGCAACCAAGGTCCCCAGAGCGATGACCAGGTAGCGACGGTTCAACGGGGACCGACGTACAGGCTCTGCATCCCGCCACCGATGTGACCCTGCTCGTCGAAGATCGTGGATGCAGCGAGACCTATGCCCTTCTGCTCGGCCCATGTAGTTGCGGCCATGCAGATCCACTCCGAGCGCGGGAGTCGATGCAGGTAGACGCTCAGGTCCGGATTGATGAACAACCATTTGGACCAGTCGAGCGAAGCGGAGATCCCGTTGCCGGAATCTGCCGCGATCAAGACGCGGCACAGCGGAGAAGTCTCTTCGCCCTCGACCAGCGGGTGTCTCATGCGGAACCACGCACATGCAGGGCCCACTTCTAGGAACGAGCCTTCGACGAACAGAGTTTCCATCGCCTTCAGGTAGCCGACATCGCCGAACGACTCCTCCCTTCGTCCCAGGTCGCGCCCTGGTGGTGGATCGACCTTCGGCTCGTAGACTTCGAGATCCAGTTCGGTTGTCCGGATGCGCCACGCACGTGCACGGATGATCTCCTTGCCGGAAGCGCTCAGGGTCGCTTCGATCAGCTCGACCTTCTGGCCGGGTCGGATCACCTCGGCCGTGACAGTTACGGGCTCGACGGGGATCGGTCGGAGGATCTCGTACGTGACCCGAGCGACCTGCACATCGTTACGCCCCCCGACCAGCTCGATCGCGCGGCCGATCAGGGCCGACGTCGGACCGGCGTGTTGCGCGTCCGGGTTCCACGGCCCGCGGGTGTGGTCGGTCGAGACGAAGGTGTTTTCGTCTTCTCGAACGAAGAAGGCATCAGCCATCCCGGCAACCTATCCGGCGGGGCGAAGTGTTCGCCCTCGATAGGGGATAGTTCGACTACGAGGAAAGGAGAGGCGTGTGATCTCAGAATCGGTCAAAGAGGTGCTGGAATCCGATGCTCTTGCACACGTGGTGACCATGAGCGGGCAGGGCGACCCGAACGTCACTCTTGCGTGGGTTGGCATCGAGGATGACGAGATCGTTCTCGCAACCCTGTTCGATCAACGCAAACTCAAGAACATACGCAAGAACCCGCGGGTTGCGATCTCGGTCGAAACGGATCGTGTGAATCCAATGGGCTTGAACGAATATCTCGTGATCCACGGCACCGGTCGCGTCACCGAGGGCGGGGCACCCGAGCTCTTACAGAAACTGGCCTACACCTACCTAGGTCCCGATGTGAAGTTCCCGCCGATGCCCGAACCGCCTCCCGGATACGTCACGCGCATCACTATCGACCGCGTTGCGGGTGTTGGTCCATGGACCGAGGGCGGCTGATCGAGGGCAAGTTCACAAGCCGCAACCGTTCACTGGCCACACTCCTATAGTGGTCACATGACGGTGCTCCCCAAGGATGTGGAGGAACTGCTACAGGCGGCTCTCGTAGCGGAGCTCACGGTTATCGATTCGCACGGTCAGCCCGTCACGTACCCGCTGATCCCTCTTTACGACGGTACCCATATCTTCATGCACTCCAGCGTTCTGTTCTCGAAGAAGCTCGAGCACATCAAGAAGAACCCTCGCGTGTCCGTGACGATCACGGATCCCGTCGCTGCTCCGGTAGAACCTTTCCGACGCGCCACGATCCAAGGCGATGCTCGGGTGATCGAGGATGACCTTCATTCCGGGTGGGAGAAGACGATCCTGCCTCTGTGGGTCGAGAAGGAGCCGATGATCGCCAAACTCGTGAAGCAACGGTTCGCTATGCCGTTGTTCTGGGAGCGGGCGGTCATCCAGATCGTTCCGCGCCGGGTGTTTGTGTGGCAGGACGGGCGCACACAATCTGAGCCCCGCGTCCTCGACATCGATTCGGCGGCCTGATGGCTCGCTCCACGGTCCACGATGACGCGCTTCTCGAGGAAGTCGCCGATTTCAATCACGCTGTTCTCGCATTCGTCGACACTGAGGGTTATCCGCTAAACGTTGCCGCAGATTTCACCGTGGACAAAGCCCGGCAAGTGATCCGTCTGGCCAAGCCTTCGGGTCCTGCCAGTCCCGCTTCGGGGAGCAACGTGAACGTCACGTTCAGTCATATCCGGCCGCAGCCCGGTGTCGGTTACGACCAGCGTCGCTACATCTCGATCTGGGGACGGATCGAGGTCGCGGGCGATTCCCTCGAGTTGACGCCACGACGGACACACGGTTGGGACGAGGACCGTCTCTCCTTCTTCGAACTATGCGAACGCAGCGTGCCGGTAGCTCACGAGTACATGCGCAAGCTGTCGACCGAGCGCGGCGAGGAGGTCAAGCCACAGCTGTCACTGGGGTGGTTGATCTTCCTCGCGACCAGGGTTCCATTTCTGACAGCGACGATCGTGCCGGTGTTGCTGGGGGCCGTGGTTGCTCGCAGCCATGGATTCTCCGCCTGGTGGCTGACGGTCCTGTCGTTGTTGGGAGGCTGTTTGATCCATCTCGCTCTCAACGTCACCAACGACGTGTCCGACGCGAGCAGCGGCGCGGACCAGGCGAACGTGAACCCGACGATGTTCTCGGGTGGATCGCGCATGATCCAGTACGGACTCGTTTCGCTGAGTGCGATGAAACGGGCGGCGGTCGGTCTTTATGCCGCCGGGATCGCGATCGGGCTCTACCTCGCATTCACTCGTGGGTGGGAGCTGTTGTGGATCGGCGCGGCGGGGGTGTTCCTGTCGATCTTCTACTCGGCCCCCCCATTCAAGCTCGTGCATAGGGGAGTAGGCGAGATCTGCGTCGCACTCGGCTTCGGACCGATCATGGTGCTTGGCACGTACTTCGTCGTGGCGCAGAGGCTCTCGTTCGAAGCGTTCTATGCATCGCTGCCTGTTGCTTTGCTGATCATGCTGGTTCTCTACGTCAATCAGATTCCGGATCGCCCGTCGGACGAGAAGGCAGGCAAGCGAACGATCGTCGTTCGCCTGGGCAAAGAGGCGATCGTCAAGGGTTACGCAGTATCGGTTGTCGCCTCTTACCTGTTGATCGTCTTCGGGGCGCTCAACGGGATCATGCCGGCCTGGACCCTGTTGGGGTTGGTGACCGCACCGATCGCGATGCAGGTGTATCGAGCTCTCGATCCCAACTACAACAATCCGTACGCGCTGATGAGTGCGATGGGAAAGAACATCATGGTGCACTTCGCTACCGGGATGCTCCTGGTGCTGGGTTACGTACTGGCGGTCATCTTCTAGACCTCAGTCGCCGAACGTGTCGCAGCGCGACGGGTCTCCCGACTCGAATCCCCGCTGGAACCAATCCACCCGCTGGTCCGACGAACCATGCGTCCAGGTCTCGGGGTTGACCCGTTGTCCGGCTTGCTCCTGGATCCGATCGTCTCCGACGGCGGCCGCGGCCCTCAACCCTTCTTGCAGATCTCCAGGTTCGAGGATCCCGCGGTCGTTCGTCGTGTAACCCCACACCCCCGCGAGGCAGTCGGCTTGAAGCTCGAGCAACACCGACAGCTCGTTCGCATCATCAGAGCCCGATTGCTGTGCTCCTTGAACTTGCTCGTTGATGCCCAGGACGTTCTGAACGTGATGCGCTACCTCGTGGGCCAGCACATAGGCTTGCGCGAAGTCTCCCGGTGCACCGAACCGATCGCGCAGGTCGCGGAAGAAATCCAGATCGACGTAGACCTTCTGGTCCGCGGGGCAGTAGTGAGGGCCGATCGCCGAGGTTGCTCCTCCACAGGCTGAGTTCGTGCTCTGGGTGAACAGGACGAGATCGGCTTTCGGATAGCCCTCGCCCGATTCCGAGAAGGTCTGGGCCCAGAATCGCTGCACGTCGTCCAGGACGAATGACATGAAGTCCACGAGTCGATCGTTCGACGGCGGGGCAGAGTCTGCCGGAGCGGCCCCCGGGTTCTGGAGGTCTCCCAGCACGTCGTCGATGTCCGCCCCCCCTCCGCCGTTCCCGTTGTTTAGGAACATGAAGATGAGCAGGATGACGATCCCCGGGATCCCTACCCCGGCTCCCACTGCCATCCCCGGCCGGCCGCGTCGATCCTGGATGTTGGCGCTCATGCCCTTGCGACGTCGGAACTTCACTCTGGCTTCCTTTCATTTGGCATGGCGATAATCGTAGAAACAGATGGATTACCCGATTCGCCTAATGGCCACTCCCAGTTAGCCTGACCGGGTGGAAGCCGTTTATAGGCCGGTGATCGGTCTCGCAGTCTCGCTGTTCAAGACGATGCGTTGGAAGATCACGACATCCGGCATCGAGCACATCCCCACTGTAGGAGGCGCAGTTATCGCGACCAATCACGTGGGATATCTGGATTTCACCTTTGTTGGCTATGCCGCTCGCTACCGGCGGCGGCTGGTGCGGTTCATGGCGAAACAGGAAGTGTTCGGTCACCCAGTCGCCGGGCCTTTGATGCGGGGGATGAAGCACATCCCTGCGGACCGGTTCGGTCGCGCCGAACAGGCGGTCGAGCTCGCGACGGAGGCGGCACGCAACGGCGAGATCGTCGGAATGTTCCCCGAAGGGACGATCAGCCGATCGTTCGTTCCACGAGCCGGGAAGACGGGGGCCGCACGCATCGCGATCGATGCCGCCGTCCCGCTCATCCCCGGGGCGGTGTGGGGAAGCCAAAGGATCCTGACCAAGGGTCGCCCGAAGAACTTTGAGTCCAAGGTTGCGATCTCGGTCGATCTAGGTTTGCCCATCGAGCACTCACCGGATTCTGATCCGAAAGCGCTAACCCAGACGTTGATGGACCACATATCCGACCTCGTGAAGAGCGCGGAGACTCGCTATCCGCAGAACCCCGCGGTTCCGAACGGAGAGTTCTGGCTGCCCGCGCACCTCGGCGGCGGGGCGCCGACGATCGAGGAGGCCGACGAGCTCGCTGCCAAGGAAAGGGCCGAACGGCGAGCACGTCGAACGAACGCTTAGAGAAACTCCGAACCGCCGGGGGTGTTGCCGGTCCGAGTTTGTTCGTCGCCTCGTGGATAGTCGCCGGGCTGATCCGACAGGGTTACAGCCCGGTAGACGACCCGATCAGCAGGTTGGCGGAGCTCGGCGCCGAGAACCGATGGATCGTTACGAGCGGGATGATCTCGTTCGGCGTCGGATGCGTGCTGTTCGCGCCGCAGCTCAGCCCGCGGGCCCGCACTGCATTGACGGTTGCCGGCTTGGCGTCGTGGGGTGTCGCGGCGTTCCCGTGCACCGAGGGATGCGGGGGAAGCGAATTCACCGATAGGGCGCACGGTGTTGCAGCGGGGATCCTCTACTTAGCGTTAACGCTTGCGCCGGTCCTTCATTCGCGCCGGCCCTCGTCGGTATTCACGAGCGTCGTCGCAGGAATAGCGCTGACGATGCACGTTGCCGGCATAGGGCCCGGCGGCATGCTCCAACGCATCGGATTGACCACGAACGATGCCTGGATCGTGGCTACCGCTCTCGGGTCTAGGCGTCTATCTCGACGCGCTCGATGACGATGTCGGTTTCGGGCCGGTCTCCGGAAAGTGTTTTGGCGGTTGATATGGCGTTGACGACGTCCATGCCGTCCGTCACCTCGCCGAAGACGGTGTGCTTGCCGGTCAACCATGGGGTCGCCGCAACCGTGACGAAGAACTGTGAACCGTTGGTTCCGGGTCCCGCGTTGGCCATCGCCAGCAAGCCCGGGCGGTCGAGCGCGGGGCCCTCCGGTGGGACTTCGTCTTCGAAGGTGTAACCCGGCCCGCCGGTTCCGGTGCCGAGCGGATCGCCTCCCTGGATCATGAAGTCGGGGATCACGCGATGAAAGATCGTCCCGTCATAGAGCGGTTCCGTCCTCTTGTTCCCGTCTTTGGGGTCACGCCATTCCCGCTTGCCGGTAGCCAGCTCGGTGAAGTTGGCCACCGTCTTGGGGGCGTGATCGGGTAGTAAACGAACCGTGAACTTCCCTGCGGACGTGTGGAATGTGGCGTTCGGCATGTGAGAACCCCTCTCATAGGCGATCGGCGGCCATCATCGCGTGCATCAAAGGAATGGATCTTCGCGTTCTCGTGTTACCTTGTGTCAGAGGGCGATAAGTGGTCGCCCGTGAGATTTGTCTCCGGTTTCCTCTTTCAAGGGTGCGGGCGTCGAATCTCCCCGCTAAACGAGCACCCGCTCGTCTGAAGTTGAAGGAGTAGAAACATGTCTTCATTTGAAGATCTGGGCGTGTCTGCGCCCGTCGTACAGGCTCTCGCCAAGCGAGATATCAAGGCGCCGTTCCCGATCCAAGCCTTGGTGATCGCCGATGCGATCGCAGGACGTGACGTCCTGGCGAAGTCACAAACGGGTTCCGGCAAGACGCTGGCGTTCGCGATCCCCATCGTCGAGCGAACCGATCCCAAGAGCGATGGCCCCGTGGCCCTCGTTCTGGTCCCTACGCGCGAGCTCGCCATGCAGGTGGCAGAGGAGTTCCGCTGGCTGGGTGCCACGAGCGGCATCAGGACCACCGCCGTCTACGGCGGCGTTCCGCTGCCGAAGCAGGCGGCGAGCGCTCGCAAAGCGCATGTCGTGGTTGCAACTCCGGGCCGGCTCGATGATCTAGAGGCCCGCAACATGCTGTCCCTGAAGAACATCAAGACCCTGGTTCTGGACGAGGCCGACCGCATGCTCGACATGGGGTTCCAACCTCAGGTCGATCGCATCGTGCGTCGTCTTCCGAAGCAGCGTCACACCCTTCTGTTCTCGGCGACCCTCGATGGGCCGGTTCTGCGAATGGCTACGAGTTACACGCACGATGCCGTGTCCCACGAGGTCGAGGTCGATCAGACGGAGATGCAGCAGGCGGACCACCGCTTCGTGCCCGTCAGTGAAGGCGCCAAGCTCGACACCCTCGTCGACATCCTCAGAGAGGACTCGGATGGGCTCGCTCTCGTATTCGTGCGCACCAAGCGCGGAGCCGACCGCCTGAAGACCAGGCTGCGCGGCAAGGGCATCGATGCCCTGGCCCTGCACGGGGACATGACCCAGGGAGCTCGCAACAAGACCTTGTCGCGATTCACCGAGGGGCGCCCCCGGGTTCTCGTAGCAACGGACGTGGCAGCGCGAGGGATCCACCTCGACGACATCACTCACGTCGTGAACTACGACGCTCCGATGGATCTCGACTCCTACGTTCACCGAACAGGTCGAACCGCACGAGCCGGTCGCAGCGGCCACGCGGTCACTTTGGTTTCTCAGCTGCAGCAAAGAGAAGTGGGCATGATGGCATCACGACTCGACCTCAAAGAGGAGTTCGAGGATTCCGGCATGACCACCCCCAAGCCGGCGACGGTCTACTCGTCTCGCCCGAGGGGCCGACGTCGCCGCTAGCTCAGGATGGATCAGCGACTGCTCGGCGGCGTGCTAGTTGCTTATGGTTGTGCTTCGCTGGCAAGCAAGCTGTTTCTGCTTGCTAGCGGAAGATCACCGACAGTCGCTTCCTGGGGCATCACGGCTGCGCTGGCCGGTTTAGGTCTCATCCTTCTAATCCGTAATCGCACCCCATAACTCCCCAACATGAAGACCCTTTAATGGTCGCTTAATAGCCATTTCATCTCCGTATCGGTCAATGGACACAGCCGGCAAGAAGCCGGAGTTGACCGAAAGGAGTTGGGAATGGATCTAGCAACAAAGCCCAGGATCGGCAGGTGGCAGCGTGTCGGCGCGGCCGGGCTCGTAGCAGCCTCACTCTTCGTGTTTGCTGCTCCTTCTCAGGGTGGAACCTCCACCGTCCGCGCCACCGGCAACGATTCCTGGTCACCCGGAAAGATCAGCGTGGCCAAGGGCACCAAGGTCGTGTGGAAGAACCCGAGTGGTGACGACCACGACTTCACCTCTTACACGAGCAACTGGGCCAAGAGCGCCAGCCTCGAAGAGGGCCAGAGAACGAGCTTCAAGTTCAAGAAGGCCGGCACTTACAAGTACCGCTGCACACGCCATTCCAAGATGGACGGGGCGAAGTGTGACGGGATGTGCGGTTCGGTCAAGGTCCGCTAACAGAGCCTCTTAAGGAGATCGACATGAAGTTATGGCACAAAGGATTGATCGGAGCGGCGTTGGTTCTGGCGCTCCCGTTCGGAGCCACAGCCGTGTTCGGCTCGACTTCCGACCAGGCTCCCAAGGTTCGCTCGATAGACATCTCGAGCCACGCCCGGGTGGATGGCGGCGGAAGTTCTTCCGACTCGAACACAAGCGTTTCGAGCCCCAGCCCGCGCGTCAGCGTCAGCCCCAGCGTGATCCCGAGCCCCAACCCGAGTGAGTCCGACGATGACGATGACGGCGACAACTCGGGACCCGGTTCGCACAGCGATCGCGATGATGACGGCCGGGAAGAAGACGATGACGACGTGGACGACGACGATGACGACGACGATGACGATGACGACACTGACTCGGATGACTCGGACACCGACGATTCCGACAACTCGGGGTCCGGGTCGAGCAATTCCGGCTCTGGATCTGACAACTCCGGCAGCGGTTCCTCGGGCGGAAACAGTGGCCCCGGCGGAGATGACACCGATTGACCCGCAGCCTGGTTAGCCTCGTGGGTGACTATGGCCGCGACGCAGATCCTTTTGGTTGAAGACGACGCTCGGATCAGAGACATCGTCGAGCGGGGGCTGGGGACACGGGGATTCAACGTGACTCTGGCCCCCGACGCCGCGTCCGGTATCGAGCTCGCGACCAAGCTCGAAGTCGACCTGGTGCTCCTCGATCTCAACCTTCCCGATTCGAGCGGCCTCGACGTCATGGAAGAGGTGCGCAAAGTGAAGCCACGGCTTCCGTTCATCGTTCTGACGGCACTCGACGACACGCTCTCGAAGGTGGGGGGCCTCGATGCCGGCGCCGACGATTACGTCACGAAGCCCTTCTCTCTCGACGAGCTCGTTGCCCGCGTGCGGGCCCGGCTCCGGTGGGGCGACGAGGAGACCACCGTTCTGCAAGCAGGAACGGTCACTCTCGACCTCGCTTCGCACCGTGCTTTCATCGACGGACACGAGGTGCAGGTGTCCGCCCGCGAGCTGTCGCTCCTGGCGGCGTTCATGCGTCACCCGGGTCAGGTCCTATCTCGAGCTCAGCTTCTCGAGATGGTGTGGGACCTAGCTTTCGACCCGGGCTCGAACGTCGTCGACGTTCACGTCTCCGCATTGCGCCGGAAGATCGGCGGCGAGTTGATCGAAACTGTCCGTGGCTCGGGCTACAGATTCGTGTCGGTTGATCCGACGGCCGTGACCGAGGCATCTGAATGAGAGCGGCGCTGGGCGCATTAGCGGGCGCCATCATCGTGTTCGTGGTCGCGTTGCAAGGCGGCGATACATCGCCACCGCAGGCGCCGGCAGCAATCAAGCTCACAGGATCTACAAAAAGGCCACCCCCCGCGACACCAACCGAGTCGCCCTCGGTCGACGAGGTCGAGCACGATGTCGAAGACGGGGATGTCGACAACTCGGGCCCCGGGTCGGTCAACTCGGGCCGCGATTCGGATGCTCAGGAACAGCTGGAGGAGCAGAGGGAGCGGGAGGAAGAGCGGCGAGAGGAACAACGGGAGGAGCAGGAGGACGGATCCGACAACTCCGGTTCTGGATCCGACAACTCCGGTTCCGGATCAGGGAGCCCGGGCTCCGATGACAACTCCGGGCCCGGCTGAGCTGAGGTCCATGTTGTCCCGCCGTGCGCTGCCGTTGCCACTTCGGTTGGTCGCCACTTACACGGTGTTGGTACTTGCCACCTTGTTGATCGTTGCTGCCCTCGTCGTCTACATGACGAGATCGCACCTTCAGGATGAACTGGAGCGACGCAGTGTAGGGATAGCAGGGTCCTTCGCGGCCGGACCCGCCGCGGCAGCAGGCGATCAACGATCTCTGGCGGGTGCGGTCAGAGACTGGCTGGCAACGAACGCGTTCTCGGGTGACGAGCTCGTTGCCGTTCGAGTGGGACCGACCCGCGTCCTGACCGCGGCGGGAGATCTCGAACTAC
Source organism: Actinomycetota bacterium (assembly GCA_035629935.1). GTDB lineage: Bacteria > Actinomycetota > CADDZG01 > CADDZG01 > WHSQ01 > DASQLQ01. The sequence goes on along the minus strand of DASQLQ010000131.1, from coordinate 6,193 downwards.
GAGACCTCGGTGTGACGCGCAATGCGTTGTTGTCGACCAACTCCCAATGGTTGGACCTGACGGGGGAGCGGGGGCCGAGTCGTGCACTGGTTGTGCCGCTTCGAGACGGGGGTGACGCCGTCGGCACCCTCGTCGTCGCTATATCGACGGAGCGCATCGATGCAACCCTTGCGGCCCTGTTGCGTGGGATGGGTATCGCCGCTTTCGCCGGCCTCGCCTTCGCGGCGATCCTTGGATTCATCACGGTTCGAAGAACGCTGCTTCCCCTGAATCGAGTGGTTGCGGCCGCGGCTGCCATCGAAGAGACGGCAGACGTCACGCGGCGGGTCGGTTACGACGGACCGTCCGACGAGGTGGGCACCCTCGCCGCAACCTTCGATGCGATGCTGGGGCGACTCGAGGAGGCATTCGCTTCGCAGCGCCGATTCCTTTCGGATGCGTCCCACGAGCTGCGGACCCCGCTGACCGTGGTCCGGGGTCAGCTCGAGCTCCTCGATGAGCAGCTTGCCGATGCCGCCTCTCACCGGGCCGTCACCATCGGCATAGATGAGTTGGACCGCATGAGCCGCATAGTCGAGGACCTCCTGCTGCTGGCTCGCTTGGATGAAGGGATAGGGCTCAAACGCGAACCTGTCGAGGTCGAGCTCGTAGTCCAGGAGGCCGTTTTGCGAGGGATGCTCGTCGCTCAACGAGACATCGCCGTCCAGGTTGAGCCGAATCTCTTCACTGTCGGTGATTTCGACCGGCTTTTACAGGTGCTGACGAACCTCATCACGAACGCGATCCACCACGCAGGCGAGTCGGCGAAGATCACTGTGAGCGGACGAAGGTCGTCGGGTGCCACCGTTATCGAGGTTAGTGATAACGGTAGAGGGATACCCCCTGAGGACATCGCGCATGTCTTCGAACGTCTCTATCGGGGGTCCCGTCCTCAAACAGACACGCCTGCCGGGGCAGGGTTGGGATTGGCGATCGCGGCATCGCTCACGCGAGCGATGGGCGGAGGCATCCGCGTCGTGTCGACTCCGGGTGTGGGTACGACGTTCACGGTAACGATGCCGGCCGATACTGAGCCCGGCCGTAACGCCGAGCAGCGAACCACGTTGCAATTAAGCAGAGATGACTTTCCGTAGACGAACCTTCCCAACACGCTCAGTTGTCCACGCGAAGTCGACATTGCTCACATTCAGCTCAACCGATCCGAGAACAGACGATCGAGTCAGTTTCGTTCTGGTAACGGGGGTGTGGGTCCATACTCCTGTTGACTTAAGGAGTTCTCCCTGAGACCAGTCTCGTACGCGACAAAACGCGCACGGCCATCAGAGTCGACTACTGATGAACAAGATGAGGCGGTAAGCAGACACATCTTGTTGCTCGAAGACGATGTCGATTTCAGTCACATCGTCGAGCAGATGTTGGCGCCCCTGTCTGCCGCCGGTTACGAGCTCATCCACGCTACCTCGCTCGAGCAAGGCTGTTCTGCCCTGAAGACTCGGAACGTCGCTTGCGTCGTGGCGGATCTAGCTTTGCCGGATGCCAACGGCGCCGCGGTGGTGCATTCGTTGCAGGAATATTCGCCGGACGCGGCGATCGTCGTTCTTAGTGCTTCGGATGAGGAACCAACGGCGATCCAAGCCCTGAAGTTCGGAGCTCAGGACTACATCACCAAGGACACGGTTGACGCCCGATTGCTAGAGAGATCTATCAGACACTCGATCGAACGCAAACGTCTGCAGTCGGAGTTGGCTCACCAAGCGGTGCACGATCCGCTGACGGGGCTCCCAAACCGGATGTTGTTCATCGACCGTCTCGAGATGGCGATCGCCAGGCTGGATCGTGAGGGTCGGGCTCTGGCCGTCATCTTCTTCGACGTCGACAATTTCAAGGTGATCAATGACAGCCTCGGGCACGATGTCGGCGATCAGCTACTCACATTGGTGGCGGGACGGTTGTCTTCGTTGATGCGAGGAGGCGACACGGTCTCGCGCTTGGGAGGTGACGAGTTCTGCCTCCTGTGCGAGAACGTCCAGGACGAGGAGCGGGCGCGAGGTATCGGGAGCAGGATCGAGAAGGCGCTGCAGGCTCCCTTCCAGATCGCCGGCAGAGAGATCTACGTGACGGGAAGCATCGGTGTGGCCTACACGGACGATCCCTCGGCCTCCTCCAAAGCGATACTCGGTGACGCGGACTCGGCGATGTACAAGGCCAAGGACAACGGGCGCAACCGGCTGGAGCTATTCACGGACTCGATGCGCGTGGAGACGGAGAAGCGTCTCGAGATGGAGCTCGGTATCCGACGGGCACTCGAAGAGAAGGAGTTTGTGCTCGACTTCCAACCGATCTTCGACCTGAAAACCCAACGGGTCGTGTCACTCGAAGCCTTGGTCCGCTGGAATCACCCTGTCTTGGGGCTTTTACAACCTTCTGCGTTCGTGCAACTGGCCGAGGAGAGTGGGCTGATCGTCAAGCTCGGTCGTTGGGTTCTCGAAGAGGCGTTCAGTGAAGCAGCGAAATGGTTAGAGCAAGGCGGCCCACGGGACACGAAGGTAAGCGTCAATGTCTCTCCGCGGCAACTCGAAGAAGGCGATCTCATCAGAGACGTCGAACAGGCCTTGTTGCGTGCCGGGCTTCCAGCACGCAACGTGATCCTTGAGCTCACGGAAAGCACTCTTATGCAGTTGAGTAGCGGCGCGGTCGATCAGATGTCGAGACTGAAGGCCCTGGGCGTCAAGGTCGCGCTCGATGATTTTGGGACCGGTTATTCATCGCTGAGCTACTTACAGCAGTTCCCTGTCGACATCGTCAAAGTCGATCGTTCTTTCGTCCAGAACATCGGTGGGTCGCCGGAGAGTCTGGCTTTCGCTCGGGCGATCGTCGCGTTCACCGCTACGCTGAACATGGAAACCGTCGCCGAGGGCATCGAGGTCCAAGATCAGATGGATTGTCTGATGGACATGGACTGCCCTTTGGGGCAGGGGTTCCTATTCTCCAAGCCGATGGGGACCGACCGGGTCCTAAAACTGCTGCAGCCGGCGACTACAGCGGGATAACTCCCTGGTTCTTCAGCGCGAGCTCGAAGTCGTGCGGATTGTCGGCCGCCTTCTTAGCGTCCTCCAACGAGATCTGCTGTGCAGCCACCAACTTGATCAAAGCCTGGTCGAAGGTCTGCATCCCGTAGAAGTCGGACTCGCTGATGATGTCATTCATCTGGTGGGTTCTCTTCGAGTCGAGCACGACATCGCGGATCCGCCCGTTCATAACCATCACCTCGACGGCAGGGGCCCGGCCCCCCCCAACCTTCCGGATCAATCTCTGGGAGATGACACCCACGAGCGAGCCGGCCAATGCCGCCCGCGTCTGCTGTTGATGCGTTGAGGGGAAGAATTCGACGATGCGGTTCACCGTCTCGGCAACATTCGTGGTGTGGAGGGTTGCCAGGACGAAGTGACCGGTTTCTGCAGCCTGCAGCGCGGAGTGCACGGTTTCCATGTCGCGGATCTCCCCGACGAAGATGACGTCGGGGTCCTGGCGCATCGCCGCCCTGAGGGCAGTGTGGAAGTCGGCGGTGTCCTCGCCGACCTCTCGCTGAGTGACGACCGCGCAGTCGTCGCGATGCAGGATCTCGATCGGGTCCTCGACGGTCAGAACATGACACGGCCGGGTTTCGTTGATGTGGTTGACGATCGCGCCACACGTCGTCGTCTTCCCCGAGGAAGTCGGACCGGTCACGAGCAATAAACCCCGGTGCTCGCCGGCTAGCTTTTGAACAACCGGTGGAAGACCCAGCTCCTCCAGCGTTGGCACGCCCGGCAGGATGCGGCGGACGGCGATCCCGAGCGTGCCGCGCTGGCGGTGAACGTTGACCCGGAATCGACCCAGTCCGGGAGTGGAGTACGCGAAATCAACTTCGCCGGCCTCCTCGAGGTCGAGGAACTGGTCTTTGGTCATGAGCTCCGCAGCGATGAGGTCACCGTCCTGTGGAGTCACGGTCGGCAGATCGAGCTTTACGAGGAGCCCCTGCGTCCGCATGCTCGGGGGCGACCCCACCTTTACGTGCAGGTCAGAGCACTCGTTCTCGACCATGTGGGACAACAATGAGTGTAGGTGAGGAGCGCCCCGATCCTCCGAGTTTGTCTCGGTTATCTCTTGCTCCGCTTGCATGCTTCCATCCTTTCCCAAAGCTCATGAGAACAACGTGAGAAGCAGTTTTTGCCCGCGCGAAAAGGCTAAAGGGGTAGGTCGGGCCTAAGCCGGATTCCTCGCCGCGTAGGGTGACGCGGTGGCGGCGACTGAGATCCTGGCGGACCTGAATACAGAGCAACAACGTGCTGTAGGGGTTGTGCGCGGCCCCCTTTGCATCCTGGCCGGTGCGGGGTCCGGCAAGACACACACGGTCACTCGACGGATCGCGAACCAGGTGACGTCGGGTGCGTTCGAGGCGTCTCAGATCCTGGCGGTCACGTTCACCGACAAAGCCGCAGGCGAGATGCGCGCCCGTTTGGCAACACTCGGCGTCGAGGGTGTTCGGGCACGCACGTTTCACTCCGCGGCCCTTGCCCAGTTGCGCAACCTGTCCCAGGAGTTCCCCTACCAGATCCTGCCGTCGAAGGCCGTCGCCTTGAGGCAGATCGCCAACACGCTCCCCAAGCCGTACAAGTTCCGTCCCGCTATCGACTTAGCGTCGGAGATCGAATGGGCGAAGAACAGGCGCCTCACTGTCGAGGACTACCCGGCGGGCTTGCAGGGCCACGAACCGCCGATCCCGGTCGACCTGATGACCAGCGTCTACAAGCGCTATCAGCAGGGCAAGAGAGAGCGCAACATGATCGATTTCGAGGATCTGCTCGAGCTAACCATCCAGTTGTTCCAGGCGGACGAATGGGTGCGCGAGCGGTTCGCTGGTCGTTATCACTCGTTCACCGTCGATGAGTACCAGGATGTGAATCTGCTCCAGGAAACACTGCTACGCGAATGGTTGGGGGAGCGGGACGACCTGTGCGTCGTCGGCGATGACTACCAGTCGATCTATGGGTTCACCGGCGCGACGCCCGAATATCTGTTGTCGATGCCGAAGCGGTTCATCAGCACCACGGTGATCCGCCTCGAGTCCAACTACCGGTCGACTCCACAGGTTCTGGATGTCGCCAACAGACTGGTGCCGAACCTCGGGGGGGCCGAGAAAGTGCTCACCGCGACACGCGACCCGGGCCCGGAGCCGGCGCTCCGCATGTTCTCGAACTCCGATGCCGAGATGGCCTTCATCCTGTCTCGCATCAGAGCGCTGAAGGAAGAGGGCGTTCCTTACGAGGAGATGGCGATCCTCTATCGGGTCAACTTTCGGTCCGAGGACTACGAGGAGGTCCTCGCCCAGGCAGGCATCCCGTATCAGGTCAGGGACGGCGCTTTCCTCAACCGGTCGACCGCTCGCCAGGTGCTTGGCACCCTTGCACGGGTCAAGTCGACGGACGTGGCGGCCGAGGTGCGCAAGATCGCCGAGCGTCAGGGTTATCTCGAAGAAGTGCCCGACGGGGTAGGTGACCAGGAGCTGACGCGTCAGAACGATCTGGCTCGCTTCATCCGCATGGCCGAAGAGTTCGACACTGGGTCGCGCACCGGCGCAGAGTTCGTTGCGGACCTGCAGAGTCGATTCGGGGGCGGCGAGGGGAGGGGAGTCAACCTGGCCACCTACCACCGTGCCAAGGGACTCGAGTTCGAAGCGGTGTTCCTTCCCCGACTCGAAGACGGTGAGCTTCCGTTCAAACGGAGCAAGACCGACGAAGCGATCGTGGAGGAGAGACGTCTCTTCTACGTGGGGATCACGAGAGCGAAGACGCACCTCGCGATCACGTGGGTCAATGACGGGCGGAGGAAAGCGAGTGCGTTCGTCGGCGAGTTACGCGAAGGAAAGGCGGCCGCCGGCGGACACTTGGAGCGGCCGCCCGCGCCGCGCGATGAGGTTGCGGCCGCCATAGGCAAAGAGCTCGAAGTGCCCGGGGGTTTCAGCGGCGAGATCATCGAGGTTACCGACGCGGGTGTCACGATCGAGATGGAAGGTGGCGTGGCTCTCTTCGTTCCGTTCGGGGAGCGTGTTACGGCCTCTGGTAAAACGGGGCCACTCGGCCCCCCTACCGCAGACGAACGCGACTCCGCTCTGTTCGAGGAGCTCAAGGCGTGGCGATCCCAGAGGGCCAAG
>DASQLQ010000130.1:0-11466 GCA_035629935.1 Actinomycetota bacterium | reverse complement strand
GAGTCGTTGTCTTCGGTGTAGGAGGTGTCGGGATCGGAGTCGGCGTCGCCGTCGTTGTCCTTGCCCGAATCCTCAGAGCCCGAGTCGGATGACTCCGTCTTGCCGTTGTCGTGGCCCTCTTTGTGGTGGGCCATGGCGGGTAGTGCGGTCGCCATGAAAAGTGCCAGCACGGCCGCCAAGACCGTGAGTGCTGCCGAAACAGTGGTGAGTCTCCGTGCCATCTTGTCCCCTCCTCATTGACTACTACTCTCCGTACCTGACTAGCTACGAGCAGTAGTTACCCCAGCGCAAAAGGTGCGCAAACCTGCATTTCGTAACTTTTTGTGTCCGCTCCACCACTCTACGGAGTCAATATGGGCCTTTTGCGGCATTCAGAGAACTTTTCGCGACCCAAAGCCCTCCCCACAACCGCCGGGTGACTACGCTCACCCCTAGTGCAAGTGGGAGGAAATCGATGAAGACCTTGGCGATCGCCCTGGCCACGGCGCTCTTAGCGGGGGCAGGCGTCTACACCTGGCGGAGCGCCGAGCTGGCCGATCGCCAGGACCGGCTTCTACAGGCGGTCCTCGATCAGGCTGCGGCAGAGCTCGAAGCCGAGCGCCTTCGGGAGGAGCTCGACCGCACTCACAACCAGCTTGCCGATCTCGCGGGCGTTCGCTGCAGAGGGATCTCCTCTGGTTCGGTCCCTGGGATCACCTTCGTTCAGAACGAGAGGCTCATGTCTGTCGGCCTCAATGGCGGGACCCCTAGATGCTTGATCGACTTGCCGGGCACGGCCACCGAATGGGGGCCACGGGCCGATCGCCTTCTCCTTGACAACACGACATACGTCGGTAACAAGAGGCGTCGCGTCCTCGAGCAAAACGAGAACGAGTCGGCTCACTGGTCGCGTCCGCAGGGCACCTCGATCGTGTACTCGGAGAACGGTGGGCGGCGACTCTTGAAGATTCCGGCGACGGGAGGGCAACCGGAAGACATCTCATTTCTCGCGGAGCACATCTCGTTCGCCTATCACCCAGCCGGGACGCACATCGCCGTTGCAGGCATGAACAAGAAGGGGCAGCTCGGGATCTACATAGCGACGAATGAGGGGGCCGATCCATTTCTGGTAGCACGCGGCGAGAACGCGACCTTCATCACCGGTCTTCAATTCTCGTCGAACGGTCGACACCTCTTCTTCGCTGCATTGCATAACGACGCTTTCCATCTGCACGAGCTCGGAATAGCCACGGGAGAAGACGTAGGTATCGACACCAGGGCGCTAACCGAAGGAGAGCTCACAACGGTCATGCAATCGGAGGACATCCTTGGACCGCCTGTCATTTCTCCTTTCACTAAGTCGAGACCACCGGTTGCGTTCAGTAGAGGAGCCTGTAAGGAGCACACGGAAACCTTCGTCCGGATCCTGGGCGACGCCGTCCCGATCGAATGGTCGGTGGCCGGCGAGCAGACCCGGCCTCTCGGGTGGCTTCCCGACGGGCGGCTGCTACTCGAGGTCAAACCCGACGGGTCTTGCATCGATGCCGGACTGCTTCATGTCTGGGATCCAGAGACTGCAGAGCACTCGCCCCTGTCGGATTCCGCGGTGAGCCAAGTTGCGGTGCGGGCGCAACTTCCGAAGGCGCCCGATCCACCGGTGCCGGCGCAAGAAGTGCCCGCCTGATGAAGAGTGACGCGGCCGGTCGGCCGTTTTGATCTAGAGAGCTGCGGCGCCCGGGCGACCGTGGCACTGCTTGTACTTCTTTCCCGAACCGCAAGGACAGGGAGCGTTGCGGGGGATCTTGTCGGACTTCGCCTGTTCGAACTCTCCCTCATCGCCCCCCGCTGCAGGTAGCTCGTCGTCGCCTTCGGCAGTAGGCGCCATCGGTTGCGCCATCGGGATCTGACGCCGCTCTTGGCGAACCTGTTGTGGCCTCTGTTGCTCTTCTTCGTGCACCGCTTCGACGTGGAAGATGTACCGCGCGAAGTCCTCTTTGATGGCTTCTTGCATCTGGATGAACATGTCGTAGCCCTCGCGCTGATACTCGACCAAGGGGTCCCTCTGACCTACCGCCCGCAGACCGATCCCCTCTTGTAAGTAGTCCATCTCGTACAGGTGCTCGCGCCACCGGTTATCGATGACTGACAGGAAGACCAATCGTTCGATCTCGCGCAGTTGCTCGGCACCGAGTTCGTCCTCTCGCTGTTGATAAACCTTCTCCGCGTCCTCAACGAAAGTCTCGATGACTTCCTCGTAAGAGGTTTTTGCCGCATCGAATTGCTCAGGCGTGAGGTTCGTGGGAAAGATCTCACGCACCCTGGCGAACAAGCCGTCCCATTCCCACTCCTCGGGGTGGATGTCTGGGTTCGCAACCTCGGTGACCGCCGACCTGACGACATCGGTCACCAGCTCGAGGGTCTGGTCGTGGATGTCTTCACCCTCGAGGATCTTGCGACGTTCTCCGTAGATGATCTGGCGCTGCTTGTCCATGACTTCGTCGTACTTCAGGACGTTCTTCCTGATCTCGAAGTTCATGCCCTCCACTTGAGTTTGGGCTCGCAGGATCGCTCGGGAAACGATCTTTGCCTCGATGGGAACGTCATCGGGGATCTTGAGTTTCTCCATCATCCCGGCGATGCGGTCGGACGCGAATAGACGCATGAGATCGTCTTCCAAGGAGAGGTAGAACCGGCTCTCCCCGGGATCCCCCTGGCGACCCGAACGACCACGCAGCTGGTTGTCGATCCGGCGAGATTCGTGGCGCTCCGTCCCGAGCACGTACAGCCCGCCCTTCGCCACGACCTCTTCATGTTCGGTGTCCGTCTGCTCTTTGAACTTCTCGAACATCGGGTTGAACTCTTCTTCGTACGTCTTCTTGTCGGCCTCCTCGTACTCATCGAGGAGATACGCGTCGTTGTCCCACCCGGCCGCCTTCATCTCGCCGCGGGCCATGCCCTCTGCGTTACCACCGAGCAGGATGTCGACACCTCGCCCGGCCATGTTCGTTGCAACAGTGACCGCCTGGAGACGGCCTGCCTGTGCAACGATCTCGGCCTCCCGCTCATGGTTCTTGGCGTTCAGCACCTCATGCGGGATGCCTCGCTTGTTGAGGACGCGGGAAAGGATCTCGGACTTCTCGACTGACACGGTTCCGATCAAGACCGGCTGGCCCTTCTCGTAACGTTCGGCGACATCCTTAGCCACCGCGTCCCACTTGGCATCGACCGTCTTGTAGATGACGTCTTGCTCATCGGCGCGGATCATCGGCTGGTTGGTGGGGATCTGTGCCACCTCGAGTTGGTAGACATGCCCGAACTCCGATGCTTCGGTCTGGGCCGTACCGGTCATGCCGCCCAACTTCTCGTACATGCGGAAGTAGTTCTGGAGTGTGATGGTTGCGAGGGTCTGGTTCTCTTCCTTGATCCGTACACCCTCTTTGGCTTCGATCGCTTGGTGCAACCCTTCCGAATAGCGACGGCCGGGAAGGATGCGCCCCGTGAACTCGTCGACAATCTTTACCTCGCCGTGCTCGACGACATACTCGACGTCTTTCTTGTAGAGCTCTTTCGCCCGCAGAGCTGCTTGAAGGTGATGCACGAGGTCGACATTCACGTGGTCGTAGAGGTTGTCGACACCGAGGATCTGTTCGACCTGAGCAACGCCCTCCTCGGAAATGGCCACTGTTCGCTTCTTCTCGTCCACTTCGTAGTGAACCTCGGGTTGCAAGCGGGGGCCGATGCGAGCGAACTGCGTGTACCACTTCGTCGATTCCTGCACGGCTCCCGAGATGATCAGAGGAGTACGAGCCTCGTCGACGAGGATCGAGTCGACCTCGTCCACAACGGCAAAGAAGTGGCCGCGCTGCGTGAGATTCTCGTACTCGGTGACCATGTTGTCGCGCAGATAGTCGAATCCGAACTCGTTGTTGGTGCCGTAAGTGATGTCGGCTGCGTAAGCGGGCCGGCGCTCGGACGGTGCCATCTGTGCCTGGATCAAACCCGTGGTCATCCCGAGGAACTTGTAGACCTGACCCATCCATTCGGAGTCACGCTTCGCGAGATAGTCGTTGACCGTCACAAGGTGGACCCCTTCGCCCCACAGGGCATTGAGGTAAACCGCAAGGGTCGACGTCAGGGTCTTTCCTTCACCGGTCTTCATCTCGGCGATCCAGCCCCGATGCAGAGCTGCACCGCCCATCAGCTGGACGTCGAAGTGCCGTTGCCCGATGACCCGCCTGGCCGCCTCACGAGTGGCGGCAAAAGCCTCCGGAAGCAACGAGTCGGTGTCCTCGCCGTTCTCGAGGCGCTGCCGGAACTCGGCAGTCTTGCCTCGGAGGGCGTCGTCGCTGAGGGCCTGGATCTCGGGCTCGAGGTCGTTGACCCGCGGCACGATGGCCGAAAGGGCCTTGATCTTCTTGCCCTCACCCGCGGTGAGGACCTTCCTAACAATGCTCATAGGTTGACCATTATGGCCCGGCCGTGCGGCCTACTCAGGCGTCGGCCCCAGCAGGGGGTCGTCGGGGCACCCCGGATTGATCGTGATCGGGTCGCAGAAGTCGGTGGGATCGGTCCCCGCACCTACTTCCACTCCATCATCGAGTCCGTCACCGTCAGAGTCGGGGTTCGCGGGATCGGTCTCGTGGGTGTTCACCTCGTCGAAGTTGTTGAGCCCGTCACCGTCGGGATCGCATTCGTCTCTCGTGTTGTCGGGGTTGCAGGAATCGTTGGGGTCGGCATCGTCGCCGTTGTTGACCCCGTCACCGTCTAGATCGCATTCGTCTCTCGTGTTGTCGGGGTTGCAGGAATCGTTGGGGTCGGAGCCGTTGGTGGTCTCGTCGGCGTTGTTTACTCCGTCGCCGTCGGGGTCACACTCGTCCCTCGCGGGGTTGATCGGGCAACGGTCTTTGGGCACACCACCACCACCGCCACCACCACCGCCGCCGCCGCCTCCGCTCCCCACTACCTCGACGCTGGCGTCGACCGGCTCGGGCACCGCGGCGGGAAGTGAGACGGGGGGCGGGGGTAGTGGAGGACGGTCCTGCGCGACGAATGGGTCGGCACCTTTCCGGATCTCGTCTCGATTGGGCCGGCCATCGCCGTCGGTGTCGTCATCGAGGCTGGCCTCACAGCGGAAGACGATCTCGCCCGAACAGATATCGGTTCCCCACCCCCCATTGAGTAGGTCTTTCGCCGGCCCACCGATCAGCACGTCGTTGCCGGCCCCACCACACATCCGATCGGAACCGAACGCGCCGATGAGTTGGTCGTGACCGCTCCTGCCCGCCATCGCATCCCCGTCGGATGAACCGAGGATCGTTTCGCCACGCGCCGTGCCCGCATATGCGGGACTCACGATGTGGTTAAGACAAATGTCCGAGCGCGCCGAAGCCGTACTCAGCGGTAGCGAGAGTGTGCCGAGAACGATAGAAATGGCAGCGGCAAAAAGCCGCTTAGAACGGCGCATCGGATCTCCCAGCCCGCGGCGTCAAACTTCAGGCGCCCCTCTCGGGGCACAGCTAGCTAGAAGTAACCAATCAGAAAGAAGCCCGTGCTGATAGTGCCTTTACTTGATATCGAGGAGCTTCTCGCGCACGGCGTAAACGACCGCCTCCATACGGGAATGGAGGTGCAGCTTTTCGAGGATGTTGCGGACGTGGTTCTTGACCGTGTTCTCGGAGATGAAGAGTTCCTGGCCGATATCCCGGTTGTTCATGCCCTTGGCGACGAGCTTCAGCACCTCTAGCTCGCGCTCGGTGAGACGGGGGCCGGGGACCTGGCTGCGCTCGTCACGGCGCTTGACCATGGTTGCGAATTCATTGAGGAGTTTCGAAGCCATCGAAGGCGAAATCAGAGATTGACCTGCGTGCACCGCTCTGATCGCGTCCGCCACCTCTTCGATGGAGATCTCCTTCAGGAGGTAGCCGGAGGCACCTGCCTTGATCGCCTCGTAGAGGTCGGCTTCTTCATCTGAGATCGTCAGCATGAGGATGCGGGTCGAGGGCAGGGTTTCTTTGATCGCTCGGGTCGCCTCGATGCCCGATCGCTTCGGCATGCGTACGTCCATAAGGACAACGTCCGGCGTGTTGGTCTCGGCCTGCTCGATCGCCTGGTGGCCATCTTCGGCCTCGCCGACAACGTCGATGTCTTTCTCACCCTCGAGGACCATCTGGAGGCCCCGCCTGAACAGCGCATGGTCATCAACGATGAGAACGCGGATTGCGTCGTCCGCCGCCTGAGCGTCTACCACTTATCCCCCTCGATTGTCTCTCTGACACTAGTCACAAGTGAGTCTAGCCTTCGGACCAGTCACAAATCTCTAAGTAGAAGTGCCTAGTACCGAGGACTACCTCGACGGTAAGGGCAGGGCCCAGTAGAGCCACGGATTTGGTCCCTTTAGGCCCTGCAAGGGACTACCAATTCCACCGTGTGGGCCCCGGCTCGTCGCAGTGCCTGTGCACAGGCAGCGGCGGTCGCGCCCGTTGTGACTAGGTCGTCGACCACGACCACCTTCTCGGGGCTGGCACGCGAGCTGAAGGCACCGTGAAGGTTGTGACGGCGCGCTTCGGCCGACAATCCTGTTTGATCGGGCGGGTTCAAGCGGCGCTGAAGCAGAGGAGCGCAAGGCAGGCCGGTCCGATGCCCCACCGCTCGCGCAAGTAAGGCCGCGTGGTCGAAGCCGCGCACTCGGATGTCCGCTCTGCGGCCCGGCACCCACGTCAAGATCGACCCGGTCAACCCGGAAGTGCGGACGACATCAGTCATCCCATCCGCAAGCGCATCAGCACACAATCGTGCGCCTCTTATCTTGAGGTCGAGGATGAGCTCTCGAGGGATGCCCTCGTACGCCCACCGAGCGAGCACCCGATCGACTCCTGTGCACGGTCCCGTTGGCGCGGGAGGTACGTCGGACGCGCAGGTCGAACACAGCAACGAGCCCTCGCTTCCACAGCCCCGACAACGCAGTCCCGCGGCAACGGCGGATAGAAGACTCCCGAGACGCATAGGCCCGAGAGTAGGACGGGGGTGAGACGGTTCTTGGTGCTACCTCTCTGCCAGCTGGGCTTTGAGTTTCTGGATCACGTCGACCGGGCCGGGATCCACGTCGTTCGCAAGGCCGATGTAGATCGCGGCCAGTTGCGTGACGAAGACGAGCGATAGCAGTCTGGCCAGCAACGACGTTCCTTCCGCCGGCACCTCGATCACTTCGGCGAACTGATCTTCGATCAGCTCCCTGGTCGTGTCGAAGCGAAGCTTGACCCGATCGTGGTCCCCGGGATCGCGCAACAGCACCAGGACGAACCGTTCCGTGGTCAGGTCTTTCTGGACGTTCCATCCAACGATCTCGTTGTGATCCAGCTCGGGAAGGGCGGCCCAGAAAGCAGGCTGCTTCCCGTACTCGTTGATGTCGCACTTGAATCGGTAAGCGGCCGTCGCGCCCAGACCGTGGCCCCCATAGATGATCGGAACCTTGCCCGCCAGTTTGTGCGCCAGATCCTTGGCGGGGTTCTCTTCCCGGCTCCGCTTCCGATGACAACGAGATGCGAGATCGCCGAGCAGACCGACGGCCTCATCGACATCGTCTAGCAACTCGGGGGCCAACCCGACCTGAACCAGCACGGCGAGGATCGGGAGCGTGACGTAGCCGAGAGACGCGCGGGGCTGCAGACCACCCGGGATCTTCACGTGCGCGAGGCCGTACTCCGCGGCCATCTCCGCGAGAGGCCCGCCGGACGAGATCGTGACGGCACGGCAACCACGGCGATGCGCCTCTTCGAGCGCTGCGACGGTTTCCTCGGTGCTGCCCGAGTAGGACACCGCGAAGACGAGCGTGTTGCGACCGACCCACTCCGGGAGGGGGCCGTAACTCTTGATCACCCCGATGGGGACCGGTAAACGGGACTCGAGCACCGAACGAACGACGTCACCGGAGACGCCCGATCCGCCCATCCCCAGGACCACCACCGAATCGACACCAGTCGCGTCGGGCAGGCCGGCGGCAGCGCGGCCGATCTCCCACCCTTCGCTGCATTGATCTGCGAAACGCTCCACCGCACCCAGGACGTCCTGGGTATCGCGGCGGGCGATCTGATCGAGATCGTCGAGGTCGATCATGGCTTCGTCGCTTCGTCGATCAACATCACGGGGATCCCATCCTTGACCGGATACTTATAGCCGCACTCACCACGGCACACGATCGTCTCTTCCGCCTCCACGTACTCGACGTTGCCCCGGCAGTTAGGGCACGCCAGTATCTCGAGTAGTCGTTCGTCGACTGCCACTAGTCGGCCTGTTTCCCGAGGGAGGCATCGATGCAGTACTCGCGCCCTGTCCCTGCACAACCCTTAGCGAATCGCAGCTTGGTCTTGGCGCGCCACGTGTAGGAAGTGTCCGCGTCTTTCAGAATCTGATCGGGTCTGATAGAGAACTCAATGCTCGTAGCCTCCGAGCGCCACACTCTGGCCCGATGGCAAACCGGCCGAATGGTCTCCCTGGCTCCCCGGCCCCCACGATGACCACACACCTCTCCCGTCCAACGACCGCGCCTAAACACCATCTCCAATTTCCACTCCGCTCGGGCGTCCTTCTTTGTGTTGAAGAGAGCAGCGATGTGGCCACGCTCGCGGACAAGCCTGTTGGACCAGGCTCGGAACATCTCGATCTCGAATACGTCCCGGTCTCCTTCGATGTGCGCGCCGACGTACTCGATATCTAGGCGGCCAGGCGTGTCGTCCGAATCTTCGGTGCCTGCTGCATGGGCCAGAGCGGGTGCCATAAGTGCCACGCAGGTTGCTACGAGCAATAGCTTTCTCATCGCGTCCCCCTGATGATCGACAAGACTTCGTCCCTCTTCTCTTCCATCAGTCTCTCTGTTCTTGCTTCGAGGTTCAATCGGAGCAAGGGTTCGGTGTTCGACGGCCTACAGTTGAACCACCAATCCTCGAATTCAACGGTGAGGCCGTCGGTCCAATCCTGTTTCCCCTCGGAATAGGTCTCCGCCAGCTTCTTCATGGTCCCTTGCTGGTCCGCCACCTCTGAGTTGATCTCGCCTGAATCGAAGTAACGGTTGTAGGGCTCGAGAAGCTCGGACAATGGCTTGCCCGCCTCGCACATCATCTCAAGCACCAGCAGTGCGGCAATCATGCCGGAGTCGGCTCGGAAGTTGTCCTTGAAGTAGTAGTGGCCGGAATGTTCGCCGCCGAACACGGCCCCCGTTTCGGCCATCAGCTCTTTGATGAACGAGTGGCCCACGCGCGACCTGATCGGCTTACCGCCGTTCTCCTTAATCACTTCTGGGACCGTCCACGAACAGATCAGGTTGTAGAGGATCGACGCGCCAGGATTCCGTTTCAACAATCGTTCCGCGACCATGGCCGTTGTCGTCGAACCCGTAACGAGTCGTTCCATGTCGTCGACCAAGAAGATCCGGTCTGCATCCCCATCGAACGCGATGCCGACGTCGCATCCGTTTTCCTTCACTGCCCGCTGCAGGTCGACGAGGTTCTCAGCCTCGATCGGGTTGGCGGGGTGATTCGGAAACGTTCCGTCGAGCTCGAAGTAGAGCGGAAAGACCTCGAAGGGCAGCGACCCGAAAACCTCTGGAACGGTCTTGCCGGCCATTCCGTTCGCCGCGTCGATCGCCACCTTCAACGGCTTGAACAGTGACTCGTCGACCAGGGAGCGGCAATGTGCGGCGTAGTCGGCAAGGATGTCGAGTTTCTCTGTCCGAGCCTCCCCCCCGCCATCGGCCGGGGCATCCTCGGTCAACTTCGCTATCTCCTGAAGGCCGCTCTCCTCCCCGATCGGAGCCGCCTTCTCGCGGCAGAGCTTCAATCCGTTGTAGCGAGCCGGGTTATGAGAGGCCGTGAACATCGCGCCTGGCAGGTCCAACTTTCCCGATGCGAAGTAGAGGCCGTCGGTCGATACGAGACCCACGTCGACGACCGTCGCCCCGGCTGCCGATGCCCCCCGGGCGAAGGCCTCGGTTAGAGCAGGTGAAGAGGTCCTCATGTCCCTCCCCATCACCAGGCGATCCCGCTCCAGCCAGCGTACGAAGGCATGGCCGATCCTCCAGGCGATCTCCTCGTTGAGCTCGTCGGGATAGATCCCCCGGATGTCGTACGCCTTGAATATCGAGCTTTTCTCGTCTCCCACGGCGGCATCGTAGCCGGGGTCCCGGGCGGGGGCCTGCCCCGACATTGACGGAAAAGGCGTGTTGGGGAACGATTCCCGCCCATGGAGCAACTACTGGCCCCTCCGAAGACCGAATGGCGAGAGAGCGCGGCATGCCTCCCCTTTCCGGCTCTCCTCTTCTTCGGAATGGATGACAACGAATCAGCGATCGATCGCAGGGCCCGGGAAGACGAAGCCAAGTCCATCTGTCACACATGTGCCGTGCGCGGCGAGTGCCTGGATTTCGCACTTTCGGCCAGGGAGCCGTACGGGATCTGGGGCGGCCTGACGGAACTCGAGCGCAAGGCCTCGGCAAACGCCCGGTCGAACTGAGCTAGGTCTA
The DNA here is from genome assembly GCA_035629935.1 of Actinomycetota bacterium. Lineage (GTDB taxonomy): Bacteria > Actinomycetota > CADDZG01 > CADDZG01 > WHSQ01 > DASQLQ01. The sequence goes on along the minus strand of DASQLQ010000130.1, from coordinate 974 downwards.
CCGGCGGCTATCGTCCGCCCGTGCCGGATACACGTCCTTCTCCCCTCCTCCTCCCCTTCCGACTTGCAACGCGACTTAGAACCCGAGGCCCCTCGGAGCTGATCCAACTCGCGATCTCGCGCATCAAAGAGAACCTCTCCTCGACCGAGACGCTCATCGTTCTCTTCAATGGAGCCGGTGACGACGCGCCAGAACAAGAGGGGTTGTCGTTCCGACCGGCGACCGCCACTGACGCCGAGCGGTATGCACACGACATCGGCACCGACTCCGCCGCCTCATTCACTAGACGACTGTCGGTTAGCACGCGGTGCTACATCGTGGAGATGAACGGTCGCTTCGTTCATGCCAGCTGGGTAACGCTCGCCGCTGCATGGACGCGAGAGCTCCGCGCCTACGTCACGCCTCCTCCCGGGGACGCTTACGTATATGAGTCGTTCACACGAAGCGACGCTCGTGGTCGCGGCGTCTATCCCTTCGCGTTGCGAAACATCTGCGCCACCTTGACCGGCGAAGGCGTCGGAACGATCTGGGTGGCGGTTGAAGCGCACAATGCCGCGTCGGTGAAGGCCGTGAACAAAGCCGGCTTCCAGGAAGGGTTCCGGATCACCTACTCGAGGAAGTGGGGTCGCTTTCACATCGAAGAGCCGACGGGAACCATGGCCGATATCGGACGAACCTTCGTAAACCGGAAACTTTGACCCCCAACATCGCCCAAAGATAGGCAGTTAGGGGGATGGTTTTCTCGAAGACCGAGGGCGATACTTTCAGGCGAGGGACAAAGCAAGCCTTACGTCACCAGACGTAGCTCTGTGGGCGTTCGGAGCCAGGACCCGGCATGCGTCCCGTGGCTGAGAGTTTGCTCTCATCCATGGGGCTGCTCTACCGGCACGACCCCCTCAACTGGCACCTGTTGCCGGAACGGTTTTCAGGCTCCGAACGCCCGCATTTCTCAGGGGATCCCCACCACGCGAGTG
>DASQLQ010000129.1:0-3296 GCA_035629935.1 Actinomycetota bacterium | reverse complement strand
GAGTCGTTGTCTTCGGTGTAGGAGGTGTCGGGATCGGAGTCGGCGTCGCCGTCGTTGTCCTTGCCCGAATCCTCAGAGCCCGAGTCGGATGACTCCGTCTTGCCGTTGTCGTGGCCCTCTTTGTGGTGGGCCATGGCGGGTGCCGCCGCGATCAGAAGCAGCGCCAATAGCGCAGCGAAGATCGTGAGTGCACCGGTTGCTACCGAGAATCGCTTGCTCATGTCTATCTCCCTTTCATATTTCTTCCAGTTCCTGCCTGATTACTACCCGTCTACCTGCACTTCTAACCCTTTGCAGCCAATCGCTTACTCTCTGTGTTCCTACTCTTCGCTGTTGAATAACCACTTCCTGCATTCGAAAACATGTTTCTTCGACTTTTTTCCGGCGCTCGTAAGATGCGCCCCCAGAACAGGGGATTTTCGGGCGGAGGAGAGGAGGAGCCGGTGTTGGGCAGGATCGAGCATGTAGCCCTAGCGGTCGCCGACATCGAAGCTGCCATCTCCCACTACCGGGACATATGGGGTCTCGAGGTGTCGCATCGGGAGCGCGTCGAGGACCAAGGCGTGGACGAAGCGATGCTCCCCTTGGGGGATTCCCATCTCCAGCTTCTCGGCCCCACCGGCCCGGACACCACGGTCGGCAAATTCGTCGAGCGGCGTGGCGAGGGTCTCCATCACATCGCCTACGAGGTCGACGACCTCCCCGGCGCATTAGCGGAGCTCAAGGCGAAAGGGGTTCCGTTGATCGACGAAGAGCCTCGCAAGGGAGGGCGCGGCCACATGGTCGCCTTCGTCCATCCCAAGGGCAACCACGGTCTGCTTGTGGAGCTGATCCAGAAACCACAGGAATGAGCCTGGATCCGGGGGCGGGGGAAGGGGCCACCGCCGCGAAGTCGACCGTCCTCCCCCCGATGAAGCGGCCGGAGTTCCGCAACCTGATGGGGATCTCGATCACGGTTGCGATCGGGTTCGGGATGGTCATCCCCGCGCTGCCGTTGTTCGCACGGTCCTTCGGAGTCGGTCTCGCCGTTCTCGGGCTGGTCCAACTGGTGTTCGGACTTACCCGCTTCTCGTTCGGAGTAGTAGGCGGAGTGATGGTCGACCGGTTCGGCGAACGCTTCTGCACGATGGCGGGACTGCTCATCGTCGCGGCGTCGTCTTTCGCGATGGGTCTCTCGGACAACTTCCTCCAACTCGTGCTCGCACGCGGGTTCGGAGGCGTGGGCTCCGCCTTTTTCATCGCCGGGTTGATGAACCGGATCCTCCGGATCATCGAGCCCGAGGCGATGGGCCGGGCCACCGGCGCCTTCCGTTCTTCATTCCTGGTCGGCATCGCGGCCGGCCCCGCCTTGGGCGGCTTCGTGGTGAAGCACTGGGGGGTTGCGAGCGTCTTCCATCTCTACGGAGCAGGTCTCGTCGTCGCCACGGTCATCGCGTGGATCGTCATGCGCCACGGCCGGCCGGTGAAGCAACTGGAACGGAAGACGCCTCTGGACTCACTGCGAGCTGCGCGCCCGTTGTTCAAGGACGTCCGGTACATGGGGGCACTACTTGCGACGTTCGTCGGTTGGTGGACGATCTCGGGACCGACCCAGGTCATCGGAACGGTCTATGCCAAAGACGAGTTGGGGCTGAGGCCCGACCAGATCGGCCTAGCCCTGACGCTCTTGGCGGTCGGCGAGGTGCTCGTGCTCTTCGCGGCCGGCCGGGCCACCGACCGATTCGGCCGGCGAGCGGTCCTCGTCCCGTCTCTCGCCGTGATCGCCCTAGCTACGGCGGGGCTCGGCCAGATCCAAGGTGTGCCGGTGCTCTTTTATCCCCTGATGCTCCTGATCGGGACGGGGGTCGCCGCGGGAGGAACGGCATCCGGCGGATTGCTTGCGGACTCGATCCCTGAAGGGGGGTCGGGGGCCGCGGTGGGGGTCAACCAGATGGCGGGCGACCTCGGGTACCTGATCGCCCCGACCGCGGTCGGCTTCGTGGCCGAGCAAGCCGGGTTTCCCACCGCGTATCTGGTCGGAGCGTTACCCGCCATCGCCGTCTTCTTCATCGCCATGCGGCTCCCGGGGCGCTCCACGAGTCCCCGCATCGAGGCAACTTCGGAGCCGAATTCACCCATCGGCTGAGTCCCCAGAAACCAGATCTCGGGCCCGCCGTCACGGTGCTCCAAAAATTTCCCGAATTTTTTTCCAATCTCGGAAGGAATGCAGGCAAATCGGGCGTATCTATGCGCCGACAGCTTCGGGCGCGGGCCCGAAGAACGACTCAAAGAGGAGGAACACCTTGGCGACAAAAGCCCTGCGTGGGGTGCCCACGCTGCTGGTGGGGTTGCTCGTTGTTTCAGTGCTATTCACCGGTTACACGGCATCGCAGGCTGATGCCGGTCACGAGCCGGCGAACAAGATTACCGCCACGGGTTCCGACGTGGACGAGGTTTTCGCAGAGACCGACCAGGTGGTCCTGTCGGAGACGGTCAAGATCTCGACCATGCACGACCTGGTCCTTTCGCTGTCGGCTGAGTGCTCGATCCTCACCGAGCTGACCACGAACAACGACAACCCCTCCGCCACGGCGGAAGGGTCGGTGCGGATGCGCATCGAGATCGACGGCACCCCGGTGCCCGTCGCCTCGAATGACGCCGCCGGTGGTGCGGACGACGCAGGCGACGACGACGACGAGATCGGCGAGGTCACCTTCTGCAACCGTGCGTACTCGCGCACCGTCACGGACGGGGAAGACGACGGTCAGGACGACGAGAGCGACTACATTGCGACCCGTACCGCCAACGCCTTCAACTGGCTGGCGTTCGACATCGGTGCGATCTACGACGCGCCGCTCGAGGGTCAGACCAACAACGAGGTCCTGGTCGAGGTCATCGCCGACTACGACGCCACGGCCACCGAGAGCGCCGTTGCTGACGCTTTCGTCGGTAGCCGCACGCTGATCGCCGAGCCGACCAACGCTTCGAACCACGAGGCAGTGGAGCCCGCAGACCCCGCTTCCTAATAGAGAAGCGAAATTAGCAAGTCGAACCGGGGCGGCTCCGCCGCCCCGGTTTCTTTTCCCCTATCTCCGTCGGGTAGCGTCTGACAAGTGACCGCCCCTACCTACGAAACCACCGGCGTGAAGGACCAGCGCGACGCGATCTCTGCCGTCGAGCGACACCTGGGCCCTACCTTCCGACTCCCCCGTGATGCCGAGGTCCTCACCGCTTTCGGCCACTACGCCAGCGTGCTCAAGGTCTCGGCAGACCTCGCGATCGCCATCTCCACAGATAGCGCGGGATCCAAAACGATG
>DASQLQ010000128.1:0-3521 GCA_035629935.1 Actinomycetota bacterium | reverse complement strand
GCCCGGATGCACTGCGAGGTCTCCGGTTGTGGCGATCTCCGCGTCGAAGACGACAAGGCCGCGATCGAGGCCGCCAAGGCCTACCTCGCTTTCTTCGGACGTTCTTACAAACACGACCCTCCCAGGATCGAGGGACGCAGGCCCGGGTATCGAGGGTCGCTTGCGGAACTGGTTCCGAACGATGAGAGCCAGGCATTCGACATGTATGCGTTCATCGCCGGCATCGTTGACGAAGCTTCGTTCTTCGAGATCAAGCCCGATTGGGCGAAGGAGCTCATATGCGGGCTGGGGCGGATGGACGGCCGGGCCGTGGGGATCGTGGCGAATCAACCGGCGGCCAAGGGCGGAGTCCTGTTCGTGGATTCGGCGGACAAGGCCGCGCGGTTCATCTGGCTTTGCGATGCGTTCAACATCCCGCTCGTCTTCCTGTCGGATGTGCCCGGATTCATGATCGGTACACAGGTCGAACGCCAGGGGATCATCAGGCACGGCGCCAAGATGATCACGGCGGTCTCCGAAGCGACGGTGCCAAAGTTCTGCGTTGTCGTTCGGAAGGCATATGGAGCGGGGCTCTACGCGATGGCGGGACCTGGATTCGAACCGGACGCGACGATCGCTCTTCCCAGTGCTCGGATAGCGGTTATGGGCCCGGAGCCGGCGATCAACGCGGTCTTCTTCAACAAGATCCAAGCGATCGAGGATGAGGCGGAGCGAGAGCGGTTCGTGTCCGAGCGTCGAGATGAATACGAAAAGGACATCGACATCGTGCACCTGGCCGCAGAGAACGTGATCGACGCGGTCACACCTGCCGACGAACTGAGAGCCGAGCTCATACGGCGACTCGACGCGGCTTCACTGAAGGACAGGCACTTCAGTGATCGGCGTCACGGGGTGCCGCCGGTGTGAGTGAACAGAAATCGCATATCTCGTTCCGGTTGGAAGGTCATATCGGGGTCGTAACTCTCGAGCGACCCGAATCCCTCAATGCGATCTCTGGGGCGTTGGCGGACGACCTCACGTTCTGTCTCCGGCGCGCTGCTATCAACGAGGACGTATGGGTTGTCGTGCTGGCTGCGGCGGGGGAGAAGGCTTTCTGCGTGGGGGCCGACCTGAAGGAACGGTCGAACTTCTCGCTCGTTCAGTGGTACGAGAACAGAGAAGCCATGAGAGCCATGTTCACGGCCGTTCGAACCCTTCCTCAGCCGTCGATCGCGTCGGTCTTCGGGTTCGCGCTGGGCGGGGGCTTCGAACTGGCGCTCAGTTGCGACATCATCATCGCCGCCGAGGACGCCAGGATGGGACTGCCGGAAGTAAAGGTCGGCCTCTTGCCGGCCGGCGGTGGGACGCAGCTGCTGACCCGCAAGGTTGGAGGAGCGCGCGCCAAGAACCTCATCTTCCGAGGCAAGCAGGTGGATGCTCAAGCGGGTAAAGAGATGGGTCTCGTGGCCGAGATCGCGCCCCGTGACCAGTTGGATGAGGTGACGATGTCTGTCGCGCGCGAGGTATGTGCCTCGTCACCGATCGCGGTGAGGGAATCCAAACGCGCTATCGAAGCTGCGTTTGGGCTGCCGCTCGAGGACGGGATCGCGTTCGAGCACGAAGCGTGGCGCCGGGTCATCGAAACCGAGGATCGAAGCGAGGGGATCGCTGCTTTCAACGAGAAGCGCGACCCGCGGTGGAAGAACACGTGAGGCACCCAACTTCCGTCACTATCCGCGAGGTTGGCCCGCGTGATGGCATCCAGAGCGAGCCGGCACAGATAGCAACCGGTGACAAGATCCGATTGATCGACTCTCTCAGCAAGACCGGGCTGCCTCGGATAGAGGCCGTCTCGTTCGTTTCACCGAAGGCGATCCCCCAGATGGCAGACGCAGCGGAGGTCTGGGCCGGGATAGACAGGGATCCGGACGTGTTCTATTCGGCTCTCGTGCCGAATCGCAGGGGAGCCAGTGCAGCGGCCGAGGCCGGAGTCGACGGGCTCCAGGTGTTTCTCGCCGCGACCGACTCGTACAACCTGAAGAACGTTCGCAAGACCGTGAGCGACTCCTTCGTCGACGTGAAAGAGGTCGTCGATGTTGCGGGGGATGCGGGCCTCCCGGTCGAAGGAACGATCTCGACCGCTTTCGGCGATCCTTACGAGGGTGACGTCGCGCCCGAACAGGTTGTCGAGGTGACCCGTTCGATGATCGACAGTGGAATCACCGCGATCTCCTATGGAGACACGACGGGGATGGGGACGCCGCGTCGTGTCTCGGCGTTGATAGATGCTTTGCGGACCGCTTTCACTGAACTAACCATCAATATGCACTTCCACGACACTCGGGGGACGGGATTGGCGAACGTCGTTACCGCGCTCGACCTCGGCATCGACTACTTCGATTCGTCCGTCGGAGGGATGGGCGGAAGCCCGTTCGCTTCCGGAGCGACGGGGAATATCGCAACGGAGGACCTGGTGCACATGCTCGATGACATGCAGATCACGACCGGAGTCGATCTGGGCAGATTGCTGGATTCGGCGCGGATAGCGCAGGAGTTGGCCGGGGGAGAACTTCCCAGCAAGGTGCTGAAAGCAGGCCCTCGCAATCAGGTCATGACTCGGGGCAACTGATGTTCGATCGGATACTGATCGCGAATCGGGGAGAGATCGCGGTTCGCATCGCGCGCACTTGTAGGGAACGTGACGTCGAATCGGTTGCAGTCTTCTCCGATGTCGATGCCAAGGCTCGACACGTCGAGGCGTGCACAAACGGCGTGCATCTGCCCGGCGTCACGCCCGTCGATACCTATCTGAACCAGCAGGCGATCATCGCCGCGGCTAAGGAAATGGGCGCACAGGCGATACACCCCGGTTACGGATTCCTCGCCGAGAATGCCGAGTTCGCCGAAGCGGTGCAGGCCGCAGGACTCGTGTGGATCGGCCCCCCTCCCAGTGCGACGCGGGCCGTCGGTGACAAGATCCAGGCCCGACGACTGGCCGAGTCGGCCGGCGTTCCGATCGTCCCGGGGACGCTGGAGCCACTGGCGAACGCCGACGAGGCACGTGCCTTCGCGGAACAACACGGATACCCGGTTGCCATCAAGGCGTCGGGGGGTGGGGGGGGCCGAGGTCTAAAGGTTGCGAATGGTCCGGACGATCTGGAGACGGCCTTCGACTCGGCGAAGCGTGAGGCCGCTTCTTACTTCTCGAGTAGCGACGTGTACATCGAGCGTTACCTCGAGAAGCCGAAGCATCTGGAGGTTCAGCTACTGGCGCCGAATCCCGACGAGGCGATGTGGTTAGGGGTACGCGACTGTTCGTTACAGCGTCGCCATCAGAAGCTGATCGAGGAGTCCCCGCCCCCTCGCTTCTCCGAGCGGATGCTCGAGATGGGCCAGGCCGCGGTGTCGCTGTCGAAAGCGTGCGGCTACGTGAATGCAGGCACCGTCGAACTCCTGGTCGATGAGGACGGGTCGTTCTTCTTCCTCGAAGTGAACGCGCGTCTCCAGGTGGAGCACACCGTGACTGAAGAGATCGTCGGGCT
>DASQLQ010000127.1:0-3638 GCA_035629935.1 Actinomycetota bacterium | reverse complement strand
CGACATGGTCGGCGACCATGCGCGCGGTGGAGAATTGTGTCTCGGCCACCTTGCGACAGACTTTCCGATCGAGGTCATTCGCCCGAAGCAGGGCCTGGGCCAGGCCCGCAAGGTCGTCGCGGATGAAACCCGTCAAAGCGTCTTGAATGATCTCGGGCACCGATCCCGCCCGGGTGGCGACCACCGGCGTGCCACAAGCCAGCGCCTCGATCATCACGAGCCCGAACGGCTCCGCCCACTGGATCGGGTTCAGTAGTACGATCGCGTTCCCCAGAAGCTGGTACTTACCGGCTTCGTCCAGCTCACCGACATACTCGATGTCACCGCCGAGCAGCGGTTCGACGTTGGCCTGGAAGTAGCACAACTCCGCTTCCTCGCGCATCTTGGCTGCGATCTTGAGGGGCATGCCGGCCAATCGCGCGACCTCGATTGCCTGGCGCGGGCCCTTGTCCTCGCACATCCGGCCGAGAAACGCTGCGTAGGTCCCACCTGGTCCGACGGCGATATCGTCGACATCCAGACCGTGATGAATAACGCGATCTATCCGGACATCGCAGGCGGTTGAAGCCTGATGGTGGGAAATGGCCACGATTGTCGTATCGGACTGCATATTGTTGAACAGGAGGTTCGGTTGAGGTTCGAAGGGGCCGTGGTTGGTAACGACAACCGGCACACCGACAGGGCGGTGGCGATAGAGTGGGCCAGCAATCGTGTGATCGTGGATCACGTCCATCCCGCTCATCGCTGCATAAGCCTTTGCGACATGCGCTAGCTCGGAGATGGTGTCGCCAGTGATGGGGGCGTCCGGAGGTACATTCTCCATGCCGGGAACGAGATCCACCGGACACGTGCTGTTGGCCGGGGCGGCCAAGAGAACGTCGTGGCCAGCGCGGGCCAGTCCTCGAGCCAGCCTGTCCACGACGGATTCGAGCCCGCCGTAGGCGGGCGGCGGTACGGGTACCCAGGGTGGGGCGATGAGTCCGATCCGCATGGAGGCCCCCGCCCTAGCATGGTGTGCAGACCGCCTGGGCCTGGACGCCACGTCTACAAGTGGTATACCGCATCCAGGTCGGTCACACTAGATAATGACGGCAGAAGGTTTAATGAGCGGTGGGTGGGGTTTAGGTAGCACTCCGGCCGAGTACAGCGCCGGTAGCATCACTCTGGTTGAGGGATCAACCTTTTGTGTCAGCGACTCCAGCGGCACGATACGCAGCGGGGCGGCCCAGGGGGTCTTCTACATGGACACCCGATTCGTCTCGTCGTGGAGGATGACCGTCGACGACGAGGACCTCGAAGACCTCACCGTCTTCGATCGGCAACCACACCACGCAACGTTCCTCGGCAGAGCCAAGCCGCCGACCCCGGCGGTCGACAGCATGCTGCTTGTTCAACGCGAACGCTACGTCGGCGCCGGGATGCGCGAGGACATCATCGTGCGCAACTTCGGCCCCGAGCCGGCAGCTGTGACCATCGACATCGAGCTCGACGCCGACTTCGCCGACCTGTTTGCAGTCAAGGAGGGGCGGGCGAGGCCGATGAGTGACCGTACGGTCAGAGTCGCAGGATCGGTGCTCGAGGTGGAGTCCGAAACCGTCTACGCCCGGCGTGGACTGAGGGTCAGAGCCGACGGCGCCGTCGCCTACCGCGGGCGCATGTCGTTTCGCCCCATCATCCCGGCCCGGGACGAGTGGCGCACGACGATCGAGGCGCTACCGACACTGAACGGAACCGAGACCGAACCGAAGTTTCCGCTGAACCAGCCGATCGAAAACGCGGACCCCACCGTGCAGCTCCAGGCCTGGTCGAAGCAGGCGTCGAAGATCTCCGGAGTGGACGAGCGGATTCGCAAGACCCTCCTCCGTAGCGAGGAGGACCTGGGTTCGCTAAGGATCATCGACCCACTGCAACCCGGACGGCCCGCTATAGCCGCTGGCGCCCCCTGGTTCATGGCGCTGTTTGGTCGTGATTCGCTCCTGACGGCGTACATGTCACTCGTCCTGGATCAAGATCTGGCTCTAGGAACACTCCACACCCTTGCGCGGTACCAAGGCACCAAATCCGATCCGCAGACCGAAGAACAGCCAGGACGGATCCTGCACGAGATGCGCTTCGGTGCTGAGGCCACCCTGGCCCTCGGTGGGGGCAATGTGTATTACGGCACCGTCGACGCGACCCCGCTGTTCGTTGTACTCCTCGGAGAGATCTGGCGCTGGGGGCTGCCCGATGGCGATCTCCAAAAGCTCCTTCCCCACGCCGATCGTGCCCTTGATTGGATTTCGAAAGACGGCGACGCCGACGGTGACGGATTTACCGAGTACAAGCGCCAGACCACTCGTGGCTTGAGAAACCAGGGTTGGAAGGACTCCTGGGACGGCATCAACTTCGCTGACGGCCGGCTGGCCGAACCGCCGATTGCGCTCTGCGAGGTGCAGGGATACGTGTACGCCGCCCTCCTAGCCCGCGCCTCCATCGCGCGACACCTGGGCGATACCGCCAGGGCTGAGCAATTGACCCATCGTGCCGCCGAGCTGAAATCGGCGTTCAACGAACGATTCTGGCTGCCGGACGAAGGCTGGTTCGCGGTCGGTCTCGACCGCTACAAGGCACCGATCGACGCCCTGACCTCCAACATCGGACACTGCTTGTGGACGGGGATTGTCGATGACGACAAGGCGCCTCGAGTAGCGGAGCTACTCCTCTCCGAACAGATGTTCAGTGGCTGGGGTGTACGCACACTCGCTTCCACCATGGGCGCCTACAATCCCCTCAGCTATCACAACGGCTCTGTGTGGCCCCACGACAATGCCATCGTGGCCGCTGGGCTCATGCGGTACGGCTTCGTCCGCGAGGCACAGACCATCGCCCAGTCGATCCTCGATGCCGCAGAATGCTTCAACGGACGACTACCCGAACTCTTCACTGGTGTCGAGCGCTCCACGTTCCCTCGGCCAGTTCCCTATCCCGCGTCCTGTGTGCCGCAAGCGTGGGCCGCCGCCACGCCGTTGATGCTGCTCCGCAGTCTTCTCCGGTTCGATCCCATGCTCCCGGACGGAGAGGTCTACATCGATCCAGCCCTACCGAGGTCCATCCCCAAGCTCCAGATCGACAACCTTCGCCTATCCGACACTCGACTTACCATCGCTGCCGATCATCATCAGTTCGGGTCCATCGACGGGCTCCCGCCCCACCTGCAGTTGCGCGCAGCCGGCCGGCGTCCAGAAAACTGAATCGACCTGCTCAACGCCGGCCCAACGCAGGGCGACACCGTGGCCAGCATCGCGATGCGCTGGGCTTTCTGCACCAAGGGAACTTTGCCGCCGCGTACCGGGACGCCTACGGGACCACACCGCGACAAACGCTCCACTCTTAAAGATTCCGAGGGCCGATCGTGGAGAGGTGTTTGGTGCGAGCGCCGGCGGCTGTCTCGAACGCCCCGCTCGCAGAGGGGCTGGCTTGACCCACTAGCCGGGGGTGCGGCGCAGAGGGCTTTTTCTTCTGGCCACGAGGTTGCTCTCGTGTGCGCGCCAAAAGTGCGGGTGGGATGTACAGACCGCGTCGTTGGGCACGGACGGCGGCGAGCGCTCGGGTGTCGGCGTCGAGCTTGGTGAGGATGTGTTCGATGTGGGTGGCGACGG
>DASQLQ010000126.1:0-25025 GCA_035629935.1 Actinomycetota bacterium | reverse complement strand
CGACCTCGGTCTGGTTCTCCATCATTGGCCTCCCCAACCTGTGAGTCACAAACACGTAGTTACGAGGATGGAAAGCGTAAGGGGGCCGCGCGCGGATGTCAACGAAAACCGTCAACCAAAGCTGGAGGGTGGCTGCTCCTAGCCGGCGGCGAAGTCTTCCGGGCTCACCTGATCGAGGAACTCGCGGAACTTCTCGACCTCGGTCTCCTCGTCGTCCCGCAGCTCGATCCCGGCCTGCTCGAGGACCTCCTCGGCGGCATAGATCGGAGATGACAGGCGGACCGCGAGAGCGATCGCGTCGCTGGGACGGGACGACACCTCGAGGGTCTTCCCGTCGGTGTTCATGCGGATGGTCGCGTAGAAAGTCTGATCGATCAGGTCGTTGATCACCACGCGCTCGACCTGGATCTCTCCCTCGCTGAGGATGTCGCGCATCAGGTCATGCGTCATAGGTCGTGGGGTTTCGATCCCCTGCAATGCGAACGCGATGGCCGTTGCCTCGACGGCACCGATCCAGATGGGCAAGTAGCGCTCACCGGTCGTCTCTTTGAGCAGGACGATGGGCTGGTTGGACGGGAGCTCGACCCTTACCCCCACCAGTGAGAGCTCGATCATGGGGCGAAACTAACACCCCCCTATTTCTTAGCAGGGGGCCAGAGATGGTCCACGAGGAGGTCCGGCATGTTCGCCAGTCGGGCGATGTCTTTGATCGCGAGCACCTCCGGTACGTTCCGGTAGCGCCCTTGGAAGTCGAGACCGAACCCCACCACGAACACATCCGGGATCTCGAACCCCCGGTACTCGACCTCGACGGGGACGATCCGGCGAGCAGCCTTGTCGAGAAGCGTGACCGTCTTGAGGGACCGAGCACCGCGATCCTTCAACGTACGCCTCAGATAAGTGAGGGTCAGACCCGTGTCCACGATGTCCTCGACCAGTAGAACGTCCCGTCCTGCGACCTCCGATTCGACATCCTTCAGGATCCGCACCACGCCCGAGCGACCGCCGGAATCGCTGTACGAAGAGATCGATATGAAATCGACCGAGGCGTCGATGGGCATAGCGCGGACAAGATCCGACATGAACAACGTGCACCCTTTGAGCACGCCGATCAGCAAGGGAGGTTCGGGACCGTTGCCGTAATCGACGCCTATCTCGGCCCCCAGCTCGGTGATCCGCGTCGCTAGCTGGGTGGTCGATATGAGGGACTCGGCGGCCGGGTCCTGAACACTCACGTGACCGCCGCAACGGCGGCTGCAACCGCTTTCATCAGTCCTCCAAGGACCTTCGGCGCGACCCCATCACTCTCATACTGTTCGACGCCTTCGACGATGACCGCGTCCACTTCGGCAACGGGTTCGCCGTTGGATGTGATCGAGAGGGTGCCGACGGCTTGCCCCGGCTTCAAGGGTGGAGTGATGTCGAACGGAGAGAACTCGTACTCGACCGGCCCCGACTCATTCGCAAGATCGACGATCACCTGGTCCGAAGCGACCACCTCGACTGCTCCCGACGGATCGAAGATCAAAGCCCCTAGAGAGGTCCGGGAGCCCAGCAATTGTGTCGAACGAGGACGGTCGAGGCGCCGGACGCGTTCGAAGCCGTAGTCGAGCATCGCCCTGGCGTCGGCCGCAGCATCTCCTGCGCGCATCGCCACCGCGATGATCCGGCGATCTCCCCGGCGAGCGGCGGCCACCAGGACGTTTCCGGCCCCGATCGTGCGACCCGTCTTGATGCCGACCGTCCCCGGATAAGTCTCAAGTAGAAGATTACGGTTCGCCTCTACGACATCTCCCCGGGGCGTCCGGATGACGGCCGAAGGGGTGCGGACTATCCGAGCCAGGTACGGCTCCGCCAAGAGCGCGGCCCCGATCGTGGCGAGGTCCGCCGCGCTCGAGTAATGGCCTTCGGCGTCGAATCCGTGTGGGTTGGCAAACTGGGTGTCTCGCAGTCCGAGCTCCCGGACCCGAGCGTTCATCTCGGCCACGAAGGCATCCTGGGTGCCGCTCACGTGTTCGGCGAGGGTGGCGGCCGCCTCGTTGGAGGACGACAGGAGCATGGCGAAGAGGAGGTTACGCACGGTCAGCCGGTCGCCGGGTTGCAGGTCTAGCCCCCCTCCCCCGACCGATCCGGCGGCAGAGGAGACCACCGCCTCCTCTTTGAGATCGGTCACCGCGTCCAGCGTCTCCAGGGCGGTGACCATCTTGGTGGTACTGGCGTTGGGGAGGCGGGCATGTGCCGCCCTCGCCCACAGCACCCGGCCCTGGTCATCGATGACGAAGCACGATTCGCACGTAACGCTGGGCTCCGACAGACCTTGGGCGGCGGGCGCGCCGACGAACAGCCCGCTGATCGCAACTGCGACGACCACGCCGATCACCAGCGCGCGGCGCGGCGAACTCGAAAGTCGATTTATAGACAAATCAATAACGGCTTTCTTAACCCCACCGCGACTTTCTAACCGAACGGGCTAGAGAAGTTCTCGCAAGCTAGAGCGCAACGTTGCGTCGCGCATCTGTCGAGCCAGTCCGGCGAGCTCGCGGACGGACTTGGCTGCGGCCTTCTGGGCATCGGGGTCGCGGCGGCGGGAGGCCGGCATCACGATCTGCTCGAAGAAGGCCGCCTCGCGCTCCGCGAATTGCCGGTACATCTTGAGGTGCCTAGGCTCGACGCCGTACTCGAAGAATCGCTTGGCGGCCTTGGCGGCGATGAGGGCCGACTCGTCGTAATCCCCCGATTCACCGGCGACGACGACGCCGTAATCCTCGAGATCTTTCAGCTCTTTGTCCGACACGCCAGCGGCCCCCAGCAGCTCTGAACGGGACAATTGAACGCTGACGAGGTCTTCGCCGGCGGCCGCCGTATCGCCGCCCGCCTTCGACGAAGCCGCCGCTTTCTTGCCTGCTACACCGGGAGGCGGTGCCTCGGGTATCGGCGCTCCCCCGTTGGATTCGTACTGAGCCAGGCGCTCTCTGATCACCTTGAGCGGCAGGAAGTGGTCCCGCTGCAACGACAGGATGTACCGCAGACGATCGAGATCCCCCTCGAAGAACATGCGGTAGCCGGAACCGGTGCGCTGGGGGGCGATCAGCCCCTCGGCCTCGAGGAACCTGATCTTGGAGATGGACACGTCGGGGAAATCCTGCTGAAGGGACTCGAGAACCTCCCCAATGCTCAGGTAATCGCGGGATCTAGACAGTGGCACTTCTCAACCTCCGGATAGGAAAACGAGCTTGAACTTGCCGATCTGGATCTCGTCCCCGGAGTGCAGCTGGGTTTCTTCGACCCGCTCGCGGTTGACGTACGTCCCGTTCAGGCTCCCGATGTCGTGCAGGTTGAAGGAACCGTTGTCGCGCCGGATCTCTGCATGCTGGCGGGAGACCGTGATGTCGTCCAAGAAGATGTCCGAGTTCGGGTGACGACCGACCGTCGTTGCGTCGGTGTCGAGGAAGAACTTGCTCCCCGCGTTCTGGCCCCGCTTGACGATAAGGACCCCTCGCCCACCGGCGAGCTCCTCGGGTGAGATGTGGATCTCTTCCTCGAGGTCGGAATCGAGCTCGCCCGCCATGAACGTGATCGTCGTGTCGGCGCCCCCACCACCCTCTTTGAGCGGAGTGCCACACGAGGAACAGAAGTTCGAACCCTCGGGATTGCGATGGCCGCAGTTAGTGCAAAACATGGGCGTGACCCTATAGGAAACCTTTAGGGTTGGTCAACGCTCAACGTGCGTCTGACTCGACGAAGGCCCGGTAGTCGTCCGCACTCAGTAGGTCACCCAGCTCGCCCACCGGCTCGATGGCCACCAGCCACCCCTTCCCGTAGGGGTCGGAGTTGATCAGCTCAGGGGTCTGCTCGACCTCGGTGTTCTTCTCCACGACGGTCCCGCTGATCGGGCTGTAGACATCCGACACCGACTTCGTCGACTCGACCTCGCCCAGAGGCTTCCCGGCCTCGACGGCGGTCCCCGCCTCGGGCAGCTCGACGAAAACCACGTCGCCCAACTGATCCTGCGCGAAATCCGTGATGCCGATAACCACCCGGCCCCCCTCCGCGCGGGTCCATTCGTGCTCCTTCGTGTACTTCAGCTCCGCCGGAACCTCACTCATGCGAACACCCTTCCTTTGGCTGATGGCCCAGCCCATCACCTGTCGTTAGTCGATTTGTCTACAAGTCGAGAAGTCCATCATTGTCGCCCCGCTCGATGATCTGTTCGACGATGCGCGCGTACTCGTCGGCCAACTGCTCGGACCGGGCACCATCCGGAGCCTCGGCCCACACCTTGCACGCAGGTTCGTCGGGATACGGGATCACGAGCACCCACTCGTTTCCCCGCACGATCTTCACCCCATCGATCAGGACGAGGTCGCTGTTTGGGTCCGACGCTCCGTGCGTCGCGGCCAGCTCACGCATGACTGTTCCCTTGAGCTCCCACGGCGTCCGCACCTCACGCCGGGCGACGTGGAACTCGGGAAGGTCATCGATCAAGTCGGCGAGAGGCTGGCCGGCCACGGCCACGAGCTCCAGGGCCTTGCCGAACGTCATCAACGCGTCCGGTGCCGGCATGAAATCAGGCCAGATGAACGCCCCGTCCTCGGTCCCGGCGAACACCACCTCGTCTTCTGCCGCCCGCGCCATGAGACCGGCGATCGAGATCGGGCTCCATTCGATCTCGCCTCCACCCCCTGCGACGACCTCTAGGGCTCTCTGCGTGGTCGAGACCGGGACGGCGACCTTTCCCGCTCCCCGGTTGGCTTCGTGCTGCATGAAAGCCAGCAGGGCCCTCTCCTGGGGAACGATCCGGCCGCGGCCGTCGACCAGGTGAGCGATCTCTCCGCCCGGCTCGAGCAGCACGCCTAGGTCAGAGCCCGATTTGCGGACGTGCTCGGTCAGCTCCTCCAGAAGGCGCAGGAAGTCCTCGTTGGAGAGGATCGGCCGGTGCTCGTCGGTGAATGCATTGACCGCCAGGAAGTCACATCCCAGGCGTCCCAGTAGTGCGGGTCCGATGAGAGAGGCCGGTCCGTGTGCGTACTCGATGACGACCTTGGGGGCCAGAGCCCGGATCGCCTTGATGTCCAGGGCCCCGATCAGACCGCTCGAGTACTGCTCCAGTGCCCGAGGAGGGAACTCGAGCTCGCCTAGCTTCGCAGCGCTCGAACGCCGGTAGTCCTCGCGATAGAAGACCCGTTCGATCTTGCGCTGGGCCCCGAGCGAGATGTCGGCGCCACCGGCATCGAGCAGCCGGATCTCGACCACCTCGGGGTCTCCGGCCGATGTGCGGACCCCGATCCCACCCGACGCCTGACGGTTACGAACCGTGAAGCGCGTGAGGGGCATCGGGACCAGCTCGAGGTCCTGGCACGTCACGCCGGTCGAGTTCAATCCGGCGATCAACGCGCGCTTGATGGTTCGTGCCGAGCGACTTGCATCTCGCCCGGTTACCACCACGCTGTCTCGCTTGAGGGTCGTGCCGTAGGCCATGCCCAGGCGAACCGCGACCTGCGGGGTGATGCCGACATTTACCTTGCCGGTCACGCCGCGAGAGCCGAACAGGCTCCGTTGTGCTCGACGCTCGCGCACGACGCTCTCGGTGACGATCGCGCCTGCATCGACCGAGCGCGAAGGGTAGATCTTGACTCGAGGCTTGATGATGGCGCCGGCTCCCACCTGGACCTCGTCGCCGATCACCGCCCCCTCCTCGACCGTCGCCCCTTTGTCGAGCGACGCGCCCCGTCCCAGAACGCTCCCCCGGATGCGAGCGAACGGCCCGACATGCGCGCCCTCCATGACCACGGCGCCGGCGATCACGGCGTCATCGCCCACGATCGTGTTCTGACCGAGGACCGAGTAACCACCGAGGATGGCGCCGGCTCCTATCTGACAGTTGTCCCCGATGAGGGCCGGGCCCTCGATCCGAGCCGTCGGGTGGACGTCGACGTCCTCCCCCACCCACACGCTCGGCCGGAGTTCGAAGCCGGGCATGTCGACCTCGACACGGCCCCCCAGCACGTCGAGGTGCGCCTGCAGGTATGCATCTGCGTTCCCCACGTCCTCCCAGTACGAGTCGGCGACGAAGCCGAAAAGGGGCAGGCCCTTGTCGAGCATCGCGGGGAACAACTGCGACGAGAAGTCGTAAGGCTCGTCCACCGGGATGAGATCCAACACGTCCGGCTCGATCACATAGATGCCGGTGTTGATCGTGTCCGAGAAGACCTGACCCCAGCTGGGCTTCTCCAAGAAGCGCTCGATGCGACCGTCGGCATCGGTCATCACGATCCCGAACTCGAGCGGATCGGGAACGTGCTTGAGGACGAGCGTTGCCGCGGCCCCCTTGGCGCGGTGGAAGGCAACGACTTCCTGCACGTCGAGATCGGTCAGAGCGTCCCCGGAGATCACAAGGAAGGTCCCCGACAGCAGATCGCGTGCGCCGAGCACCGATCCGGCCGTTCCCAGCGGGACCTCTTCCGTTGCGTATGACAGCGAAACACCGAGGTCTGATCCGTCGCCGAAGTAGTTGCGGATCACGGAAGAAAGGAACTGGACGGTAGCGACGACGTCGGTGAAACCGTGCTTGCGAAGCAACAGGATGATGTGCTCCATCAAGGGCCGGTTCGTGATCGGCAGCATGGGCTTGGGCATGTTGCTCGTCAGCGGTCGCAGGCGAGATCCCTCGCCGCCCGCCATGATCACCGCTTGCATATCGGTGGGAGTCACGCCGCTCCCCTTCCGCCCAGCGCTTGCAATCGCCGCACTGCTTCCCTTCCGTAGAGTGCTGCCGCGACCCAGTAGAGGACCGCTCCCAATACCGTAAGGGTTAACCCGGGGATCACGCCTACGTCGGCCCACGACACCGATGTCTCCGTGATCGCCAGCGTGGTGAGCCCGGCCAAGAGTGCGGCAGTAGCGGTCTTGCCCACGAAGTTCACGGCGATCCGCTCCACTCCCTTTTTCTCCAAGATCGGAAAGACCGACAGAAGCACCACGTCCCGGACGACGAGTGCACCCATCAGCCACCAGGGAAGGACCTCCGCTGCCACCAGAGCGACGGCCAGGGTGATTATGAATACCCGGTCGGCGATCGGATCGAGGAGCTTTCCCAGCTCTGTGACCGAGTTTGTGGCCCGGGCGATCTTGCCGTCGAAGAAGTCGGTCCACGCTCCCGCCGCGTACAGGATGACGGCCGCGTCCCGCCGGTCCGAGAGCCACAGCCACAGGAACACCGGAACGGTCAACAGCCGGGCGAAGGAAAGCAGGTTGGGAATCGTGAGGATCCGATTGCTCGACGGTTCGGTTTCCATTAGTCGGGACGGCCGGATTCGAACCGGCGACCCCTGGTCCCCCAGACCAGTGCGCTAACCAAGCTGCGCCACGTCCCGCTATTGCGAGCGGGAATCATAGCCAGGGGTCTTCGGCTCCCTGTATAGATAAGTCGATTTGTCTACGAGTCGACCAATCGATGAAGCGACTTGTGGAGAAGGAGCCTTAGCAACACCGTCGGTGAGACGTGTGCATCGTTCGGTCGGCTCCTCGTCCGAAGAACATATCATAACCCTGAACCTAACGTCTATTCTTGACTCTGGTCTCGAGCTTTATCGGCGTACCGGTGAAAGGCTCGACCTCGCGGAGACGGTTCTCCAGGTAGCGCAGGTACTCGACGTGTAACCGACCGCTCGAGAACAGAAGGAACAACGGCGGCGCGCTGTCCGCCTGGACGGCATAGCGCACCCGGAAGGATCGACCACCGGTCCGGGGATGGGGACGTCGTTCCTGGGCCTCGCGGATCAGGGTGTTGACCTGTGCGGTGGGGAGCCTCCGGCGATGCGAACCGATCGCCACTTCGAGCGCCGGCAGGATCTTGTTCACTCCCCTGCCCGTGGTAGCCGACGTACGTACGATCGGCGCCCACGCGAGGAAGCGCAGCTTCACCTCGACCGACCTCTCGACGGCGCGTCTCGCCTCCTCGTCTGCGACCAGGTCCCACTTGTTGAGAACGACGATGCACCCTCGCCCCGACTCGGCGATGTCCTCGGCCAGTCGTTGATCGAGCGCGGTCACCCCCTCGCTCGCGTCGATCACCAGGGCGGTGGCATCGACCCGCCGGAGGGTCCCTCGGGTGCGCAGCGAGCTGAAGTACTCGAGGGGATCGTCGATCTTCACCCGCTTGCGCAGCCCGGCCGTGTCCACCAGTCGGAGCGTTCGATCGTCGCCCATTGAGATGATGGAATCGGTCGGATCCCGGGTGGTCCCGGGGACGCTGTCGACGAGGACCCGCTCCTCCCCGAGCAATGCGTTGACCAACGACGACTTGCCGACGTTCGGGCGCCCGACGATCGCTGCGGCCCCCCAGTCAAGATCCACCTCCTCGGCGCCGGCGGGCAGGATCTCGAGCAGCCGGTCGAGGAAGTCTCCCGACCCCCGTCCGTGGAGGGCCGAGACAACTACCGGGTCACCCAGCCCTAAGCGGAAGAAGGCGGCGGCCTCGGGTTCGATCGCCGAGTCGTCGACCTTGTTCGCTACCACCAGGACGGGCTTGTGTGACCGCCGGAGGATCTCGGCAACTTCCATGTCGTCCTGTTGGGGGCCGGCGACGGCGTCGACCACAAGAACGGCTGCGTCTGCTGCCTCGATCGCGAGTTGAGCCTGTTCGGCGACCCGGGCCTCGAGCCCCTCGGCCCCCGGCTCCAACCCGCCTGTATCGACTATCTCGAACGTCCGGTCGCGCCATCGGGCGACGAAGGACCGACGATCGCGGGTCACGCCCGGCGTCGCTTCGACGATTGCCTCGCGACTCCCGATCACCCGGTTGATTAACGAGGACTTCCCGACGTTCGGCCGTCCGACCACGGCCACGACCGCCACTCCTTTACCGCTGGAGTCACTCATCCCGGCAACCCCGCAGACCTCACGAGGGAGATGATCTCGTCCACGATCTCGTCGACCGAGCGTCCCGTCGAATCGATCAAAACGGCATCCTCCGCCTGGACCAAGGGGGAGACGGTGCGGTTCTGGTCGGCACGATCCCGCGTGGCGATCGCTTTCTTCAGCCGTTCGGAGTCCTCGCTGCGCTGAAGCTCCAGCTCCTCGGCGCGACGGGCGGCCCGCTCATCGAGATTCGCCGTCAGGAAGATCTTCACCGGCGCATGCGGAAGAACGACCGTGCCGATATCTCGACCCTCGACCACCACCGGCCCATCGGCCGCGACACGTCGCTGGTGATCGACCATCACGGCCCTCACTCCGGGATGCTTGGAAACGATCGAGGAGGTGACGGTGACCTGGGGGCGGCGGAGGGCTTCCGTAACGTCTCGCTCCCCGACCAGAACGGTGTTGCCGTCCATCGAGATGTCGAGCTCGCCGGCCAGCCGCGTAACGGCTTGCTCGTCCGTGGGGTCGATGTCCTCGGTCAACGCGCTGAGCGCCACCGCGCGATACATGGCGCCCGTATCGAGGTACTGCCAGCCGAGTTGCTCGGCCACTCGGCGCGCGACCGTCGTCTTCCCCGCGCCTGCCGGCCCGTCGATGGCGATCGCGATCATCGGCCCATCGCCGACCCGAGCGCGTCCAGGAAACCGGGGAAAGACGTGTCGACGCAGCTCCACCCCTGGACCGTGACCCTTTCCTCGGTCAAGAGTCCGGCGATGGCGAACGCCATCGCTATGCGGTGGTCGCCACGTGAATCCACCGCTCCCCCTCGCAGAGGCGTAGGTCCTTCAATCACGAGCCCGTCGGGCAGCGCTTCGACCTTCGCCCCCAAGGCTGTGAGACCCGTCGCAAGGGCTTCGATCCGATCGGATTCCTTAACCCGCAGCTCCCCCGCGTCGGCGATCTCGGTGATGCCCTCCGCCTGCGTGGCAACTACTGCTAGAACGGGGATCTCGTCTATCAGGCGCGGCACGATCTCTCCGGCAACGCGCACTCCTTCGAGTGCTCCGGCGCCGGCCCTGATCGAGCCGATGGGCTCCCCGCCGGTCACCGTTTCCTCAACTGTCTCGACGAGACCACCCATCGAACGGAAGACCTCGAGGAGTCCCACTCGGGTCGGGTTCAGTCCCACATCGGTGATCGTCAGATCCGAGCCTTCCACCAGCAAGGCCCCCGCGACGAAGAAGGCCGCAGCCGACACATCCCCCGGCACGGTCAGATCGATGGGCGCCGGCAGGTGCCCACCGTCGACCGTCACGGTGTGACCGGCGCACTCGATCGGCACTCCCGCCGCGGCGAGCATCCTTTCGGTGTGGTCCCGGCTGGCGCCGGGCTCGGTAACGGAGGTGCGGCCATCAGCGCGTAACCCCGCCAGCAACAAGGCGGTCTTGACCTGAGCGGAGGCCACCGGCGACTCGAAGTCGATACCGGACAGCGAGCCCGCCCGGACCACCAGGGGGGCGAGATTGCCATGATCGCGACCATCGATCCGGGCGCCCATCTGACGAAGAGGAGCAACCACGCGCAACATCGGGCGGCGACGCAACGAGTCGTCACCCGTGAAGGTGAAGGAGCCGTCCCCCGCTGCCACTACCCCCAGCATCGTTCGCAGCGTCGTCCCCGAGTTGCCGCAATCCAGCACCTCGGCCGGCTCCTTGAGGCCCTCCCTTCCAAAACCATGAACCTCTACTTCACCGTTCTTCTCGGCCCTGGTTGCTCCCACGGAAGCCACTATGCGACCGGTCGCTTCCACATCGGCACCGGCGTTCAGACCGCGGATGCGGCTGGTGCCCTCGGCGAGCGCCCCCAGGATGAGAGCGCGATGCGAGATCGACTTGTCCCCCGGCACCGTCATCGATCCACCGAGGGGACGGCCTCCACCGCCCGCGGTCCGGCCCCGCCTCAGAGACTTCTTCACGACCGGCCCAAGGGCAGCGAGATTATGGACTTGTCGCTTTGTCTACAAATCCCCAAGTCGCTTGCCCGATGCCGGCTAATCGAACTCGCCACGTTCCACCCGGTACCCGAGACGGTCGAGGGCCTCGGACAGGATCCCGGCGGCCGCCTCCCCCGCAACGATGAGCTCCAACCGGCCCCGTCCCCCCTCTGTGGAGTGGACTATCCGGAGGTCTTCGATGTTCGTGCCGAGTCGCCCGGCCTCGGTCGTGACCTCGGCGAGCACGCCGGGTCGGTCGGGCACCAGCATGCTGATCGCTATCGGCTCGCCACCGTGATCGGGCTTGGCGAAGAGCTCGAGCCGGGCCGAGCGGGCTTCGTCGAGCCACGAATGAAGCTCCTCCCACGCCCCCGCCGAGATCGCGTCGGCCACTCCCTCTAAGCGTTTGCCAAGGGTCTGCAGTCCCTCGAGAACCGCGGTTCGGTTCGAGCGCAGGATCGCCACCCACAGGTCTGGATTGCTGGCCGCGATCCTGGTCACGTCGCGG
The DNA here is from genome assembly GCA_035629935.1 of Actinomycetota bacterium. Lineage (GTDB taxonomy): Bacteria > Actinomycetota > CADDZG01 > CADDZG01 > WHSQ01 > DASQLQ01. Next base: position 13,662 of record DASQLQ010000126.1, on the reverse strand, counting down.
AATCCCGCCCCCGCCAGACCGAGCAGCGCCTCTCTGTCGCCCCCCGTCACTGCCATGTCGACGAGCGCGCTGGCGGCTATCTGCGGGACGTGGCTCAGCCGGGCAACGAGCGCGTCGTGGGTCACCGGATCCACCGCCACGGTCTTCGCCCCGAGGCTGGAGGCGAGTGCACCGACCCGTTGGTACGCGCTCGAAGACGTTGTTGCCGTCGGGGTTATGACCCACCAGGCGTCCTCGAACAACCGGCCGTCCGCCGCCTCGATCCCATGGCGCTCCGAACCTGCCATCGGATGGCCCCCGACGAAACGGGGGCCAAAGGCCGCTTCCCCCGCCTCGACCACGGCGGCCTTTGCGCTCCCCACATCCGTGACGATCGCCTCCGCCGGTACGGCGCGTGCTAAGCGTGTACACGCGGCTGGGATCTGATCGACCGGCATCGCCAGGACGACGAGGTCGGCGCCGGCCACGGCTTCCTCGAGCGAGTCCGCCACGGAGCTGAGGGCCCCGCGTCCTAGTGCGGCAGCCGCCGCCGCCGGATCGTCGTCGAAGCCGACCACCGGGAGCCGCCGATTGCGCGTTCGAGCGCCCAGGGCGATCGATCCTCCGATCAGTCCGGTTCCGAGAACGGCCATGCGTTTGGTAAACATTGAAGCTCCTGTTGAGGGTTACCTATTGCGGCAGATCTTCCCGTAACCGCCGGGCTTCGCCCAGGTAGACGTGCCTCAGGCTAGCGTAGTCACGATCCGTATAGAGGTGGATCAGCACGCGGATGCATCTCGGGAGGGCGCCGGGCACGGGGATCTCCTGAGCGCACAGCAGCGGCACTCCCCCGAGACCCAGACCACGCGCCGCCGTTGCGGGAAACGCACTGGTCAGATCAGGCGTCGAGGTGAAGATCAGGCTGACGAGGTTCTCCGCCACGATCGAGTTTCGGGACAGGATCTCTTCCAGCAGCTCCGTCGTGGCGGCTTCGATCGCCGCCGGAGTGTCATCCGCTACCGACGTAGCGCCGCGCAGGGCTCGCAAGCGAGTCGACATGTCTACTTATCTCCCCGGGCTCTAAGGGCATATCCGCAGGTCGGACGAGGAAAGTGATTTGTCGACATGTCGATCAGTCACCTTTCTCCGAGCCCGTGCCGGCTGCCCGGTGCAGCCCCTGAACCTCGACCGGCGACAGGCGTCGCCATTTCCCCGGCTTCAGCCGCCCCAGTTGCAACGGCCCGATGGCGGTTCGCACCAGCCGCGTGGCGGGGTGCCCGATCGCTTCGCACATCCGCCGCACCTGCCGGTTCCGCCCTTCCCTGATCGTTATCTCGAGCATCGTCATGCCGCCGGACTTGTCCACGATCCGCACTCTGGCGGGAGCTGTGAGCCCATCCTCGAGATCCACGCCCTTGCGCAAGAGTCCGATCGTTTCGCGCCGGACACTGCCGGTGGCTTCCACGAGGTAGGTCTTGGGCACCTCGTACCGGGGGTGCGTCAGTTTCAGGGCCAGATCACCGTCGTTGGTCAGGATGATCGCTCCCTCGCTGTCGATATCCAACCGACCCACAGGCCAGATCCGCTCCGGAGCGTCGAGCAGGTCGACGACCGTCGGCCGGCCCTCGGGATCGGCCGCCGTGGCCACGATCCCGACCGGCTTGTTCAGAAAGTAGTGCACGAGATCGGCATCAAGGGGCACCGGTGAACCATCAACTTCGACTTTATCCTTTTGGGGGTCGATGCGCCGCCCCGGCTCGGGGATCTGCCCGTTCACCGTCACCCGGCCCGCCGCGATCATCTCCTCGACCGCGCGTCTGGAACCGACGCCGGCCCGAGCCAGCACCTTCTGGATGCGCTCCCCTTCCACCACGTCCTCCGACCGCCTCGCCCCCGTGGGGATCAGACGTCGGGCGAGAGCTTCGCCTCCATGTCCTCGACCGCCTCCGGTGAGGGCATGAATCCTGTTAACGGGGGCAAGTCCTCGACGCTGTTGAGCCCCATCCGCTCGAGGAACTCGGAGCTCACACTGAATAGCACCGGGTTCCCCGGTCCCGATTCGCGGCCCGATTCCTGGATCAGGCCCCTCTGCAGGAGCGTTCTGACCACTCCGTCGGACTCGACCCCGCGGATCTCTGCCACCTGCGTACGAGAGACCGGCTGCCGGTAAGCGACGATCGCCAGCACCTCGAGCGCGGCGGCGGTCAATCGGGCGCTCGAATGGCCCTGCACGAAGCGCTCGAGCCACGGAGCGCAGTCCGGGCTGGTGTAGAGGCGCCAACCCCCACCCGCGCTCCGCAACACGAATCCACGGTCCTGAGCGGCGTATTCGGCCGCCAGGTTGGTCAGGAGTTCCTCCACCTCGGCCCGGGGGCGTTCGAGAACCTCGCCGATAAGGCCGGCGGGGATCGGCTCGTCGGCCACCAGAAGGATGGCCTCGACTATCTTGCCCTCGTCCATCTAACCCTCAACCTCCACTGCATACTCTTCGACCGTCGTCAGCAATTCTTCGTCGTCGGCCGCGTCGCCGATCCAGGTTGCCCGGATGTCCCCGAAGCGGTCGGCTTGAGATAACTCCACCGCCCCCGCCTTGTACAGCTCCAGTAGGGCGAGGAACCGGACCACCCGGTCGATCCGCTCGGTGACGTGCGAACAGAGCTCGTCGAAGCCCGCCGGGGCACTGCGCAGGCGTCCGGCCACCTCGATGAGGGCGTCCTTGACCGAGGCCCTGATCGGCTGCACGTGGCTCATGTCGAGATCTACGACCGGCCGGGGGGCAAAGATCCGTTCCGCCGCATCGATCAGGTCTTGGATCGAGGTGGATGCCAGCAGGTCCGGGGCTACGGATACGAGTTGGGGCTCCAGGCCTGCGGTCCGCCCATGGAACCCGGCCCCCGCGTTGAACCCGGCCGCCAGCCACGTCCCCGCATCCCGGTAAGTGGCGCATTCGACGAGCCGGGCGAGCAGAAGGTCGCGCTCCTCCAGCAGGTGATCGCGCTCCTCCCCCAGGCTCATCGAGGGGAGCAGTCGGGCTGATTTCAGCTCGAGCAAGGTGGCCGCCACGACCAGGAATCCCGTAGCGGTCTCCAGGTCGAAGCCCTCCATCCGTTCGAGGGCCTTCAGGTACTCGTCGGTGATCGTCGAGATCGACACCTCGTAGATGTCCACTCGCTGGCGCGTGATCAGGTGAAGGAGCAGCTCGAGGGGCCCTTCGAAGACCTCGGTCTTGACCTCGTACGCCATATCGCTGCCCCGTCTACTTATCTATTTGTCGACAAATCTCTAGTTGCTTTACGCCTGGATCCAGGGCGAGCCTACCCGGCACGCACGGGCGAGCGACGGCTTTGACCGCATCCCGGGGCGGGTGGGGAGCGACTAGGGCATCGCCAGCAGCCCGGTCACCTCTCGCACCTCGGCCAGGGTCGGCTCGGCCACCTCCCGAGCGCGGCCGGCCCCCTGCTTCAGCAATCTCAGCAGCTCCTCGCGGTCCCGCAGGAGCTCCTCGTAGCGCTCCCGGATCGGGGTCAGGTGCTCGACGATGGCTTCGGCCAGGGAGGACTTGAGGTCCCCGTAACCACTGGATGCGAAGCGCTCCTCGAGCTCGGCCACGGAGCTTCCCTCCACCGCCGAGTAGATCCCCAGGAGGTTCGTGATCGCCGGCTTGTCCGGGGCGGCCTTGATCTCCTTTCCCGAATCCGTCACGGCGGACTTGACCCTTTTCCGGATGACGTCAGGAGGGTCGACCAGGTTGATCCCCGAAGCAGGCCGGACCACGATCTCCGAGGCGCTCATCTTCCTCGTGGGATCGTCCAGGGCCATGACGCGGGCGCCCGTCTCGGGGATCCACGCCTCCGGGACGACGAAGACCTCGCCGAAGGTGCTGTTGAAGCGGGTGGCCAGGTCTCTCATCAGCTCGATGTGCTGCCGCTGGTCCTCCCCCACGGGGACCCCGTGAGCCCGGTAGAGCAGGACGTCGGCCGCCTGCAGGACGGGGTAGGTGAACAGTCCCACCCCCACGGATTCGGTCTCACCCTTGGATTTCTCCTTGAACTGGACCATCCGGCGCAGCTCCCCCATACGAGCCAGGCAGGTGAGGATCCAGCTCAGCTCGGTGTGGGCAGCCACGTGAGACTGGACGAACAGGACCGAGCGATCCGGGTCGATACCGCAGGCGATCAACTCCGCGGCTTGGGCCAGCGTCCGGGCCCGCAGCTCGGCCGGGTCGTACGGGAGCGTCATCGCGTGCAGGTCGACGATGCAATAGAAGGCCTCGTGCTCGTCCTGCTGAGCCGCCCACCGGCGCAGAGCCCCGAGGTAGTTCCCGATGTGGGACGCGCCGGTCGGCTGGATCCCGCTGAACACCCGCTTCTTCGGCATCTAATAACCCTCTAGTTGAGATTTAGTGGTTAGGCGGCCCCGCCGGCCCCCTACAATACCGGCACATGTTTTCGAATGGTCCCATCGGCCTCCTCCAGGACAGCCCCCTCGCCTTCCTGATGTTGGCGATCGCCCTGATCGAGGCCATCGCCCTCCACGAGTTCGCCCATGCCTACGCGGCCGATCTGCAGGGTGACCGTTTGCCCCGGGCGATGGGCCGGGTCACCCTCAACCCGATCAAGCACCTCGATCCCATGGGCACGATCCTGATCTTCCTGGCGGGGTTCGGCTGGGGCAAGCCCGTGGAGTTCCGCCCGGAAGCTCTCAGCTCCCAGCGCTTCGGAGCCGCCCTGGTGGCACTTGCGGGACCGATCATGAACCTGCTGCTGGCCCTGGTGGCGGCCTTCGGCCTGGTCGCCACCGACGGCGCCTCGACCTTTGGCGCCCTCCGGATCTTCTTCGAGTACTTCTTCGCCCTGAACGTCCTGCTCGCCGTGTTCAACCTGATCCCACTGCCACCGCTGGACGGGTCCCGGCTATTGACGATCTTCCTTCCGCCCCGGCACCAGCGGATCATCTTCTTCCTCGACCGCTACGGGGTGATGATCCTTCTCGCCCTGGTCCTCTTCGGTGGATTCCGGTTCCTCACACCACTCATCCGGGTAGTGGGAGCGGCGCTGCTCCGGATCACCGGAGCCGGCTAGTCACTTTGTCGACAAGTCACTAAGGGATCAAGTCTCCAAATACACCGCCTCACCGGGTCCGGAGGGCAGGCGACACCTCGTTATCAATATGTCGACATCTCGATATCTCGACATATTGACATGTGCAATAATCGACTCATCCCTTGGGGCCTCGCTCCACCCCCACCCGTTACTGGCACCCTCACCCCAGGCAACGAAGCTCGCCGGATCCGATCGCTCACTTAAAGCGCGGCCCGCTCTCTGCCGGACACTCATTGACCTAGGACCGACCTGATCAACCGGGACCGATCGTCACCCGAGACATGCCCCGGCGGGCCGGCGCGGCGTCAGCAGCTAACGATTACGTGTACCGTTATAGTTGCGCCACAAGTATTAATAATAGGTTGAGGGTTAGCTGTGTATATGTCTCCTTATAATCTTGTCGACAAATACCCCTCAGGTGATCATCGAGGGTCGCAGGTTGGACGCCCGGCCGTCCTCTCCTTGTTTCGGAATCCGGCACAGAGAGCATCCGATCCCGCATACAGCTCCTCGATCGACCCCGGCCTCGCCCTCCCTCCCCTCGCTCGGGTTGCCTTATCCACTTGTGGACTTCTCGATCTATCCATTCGTCGACTTGGCCACTCCCCTATGTGGCAAGCCTCTGGCCGACACGGTGCCCATGGATATGTCGTTTAGTCGTCTTGTCAACAAGTACCTAAGTAGGCCGGGCTGCAGTTTGGATGCGTGGCATCCCCCCGAAGGATCTCTTCCCTGTGGCGGGCCTGGGGTCAGCGGGCGGCGTTCAGCTAAAGTAGAGGTTGATAGTTATCCCTGGAGCCGGCGAACCGGCCCCAGGGAGTGGGTGCTCGAGTCGGAGCCGTTAGTCGGACAGGTGACGCAACAGGATCGAGTCATCCCCGCGAGCGGAGAAGTCCTCCAGCACGTATGCCAGGGCGGCCCGGACTATCCGTCCCCTATCGGCCGCTACCCCATGCTCGGCCCGCAGGGTGAGGCGGGCCTTCTCGAGCTCCATGAGGTCTTCCGCCGTGCAATAGAACGTGACCTTCTCGTCGTGCTTAGGTGCCTTGCGATCCGGAGCCTGTCCCTTTACAGGCGCTTCCGGCTGGGCAACCTGGAGCTTTGTCGACTTAGCGACTTGTCGACTAGTGGATTTCTCGGAGCGCTCACGCGAGCGTTCCGGGGTGCTGGTACGGCGGAAGAGCTCTTCAGCTCCTGGCAGACTGGCGCGACGCGACACGGCTGATCACCTCCTGGGCGAGTTCACGGTAGGCGTGTGCCCCCGTGGAGTTAGGGGCGTAGGTCAGGATGGTCTCCCCTGCTACCGGCGCCTCTGCGAAACGAACGGTCTTGCGGATAACGGTCTGGAACACCTTGGATCCAAATGCATCCTCAACCCGGGCCAGGACCTCCTTGGCGTGGAGGGTCCGGGGATCGAACATCGTGGCCAGGATGCCGTCCATCTCGAGGCTCGGGTTGAGCCTTTCCTTGATCCGCTCGATCGAGTCCATCAGCAGTGCCATCCCCCGGAGGGCGTAGTACTCGCACTCCAGCGGAACGAGCACCGAATCGGCCGCCGTCAGAGCATTGATCGTCAGCAGACCGAGCGACGGTGGGCAATCGATAAGGATAAAGTCGTAGTTGAGCCTTAGGGGTGTCAGAACCCTCATCAGACTTTGCTCCCGTGCTACTTCCTGGACGAGCATGATCTCGGCCGCGGCTAGATCGATGTTCGAGGGGAGCAGGTGGAGGTTGGGAACGTTCGTTTCGAGGATGACCTCCTCCGCCTCGCAGTCCCGATCGAGCAACGCGTTGTAGACCGAGAGCTCGAGCTGAGCCGGCTCTATCCCCAGACCGAGGGCGCAGCCCCCCTGAGGATCGAAGTCGACCAGCAGAACCCGGTGGTCCATCTCGGCAAGGGCAGCCGCCAGGCTGATCGCCGTGGTGGTCTTGCCCACGCCCCCCTTCTGGTTAGCGAGGGCGATGATCCTGGCACTACGGTCACCATTCCCATCGGTAAGGCCCGTTCCCGGTCCCCCCGTATCGAGCTCGGTGGCCGCTCCCGCATAGGTGATGGTTTGGTCCATCCGTCCTCCCGGCAGTCGCGAAAAGAGACTTGTCGACAAATCTCCTTGTGGCCGACGGAATGTACACCGATACGGGGACGCGCCACAAGTGCGAAGCGCAGAGGCGGTTGGTTATTCGCTGGCTTGTTTGCAGCTGAGGCACAGCCTGGCGGCCGGAAGGGCCTCCAGACGTTCGATCGGGATCTGTTGACCGCAGTTCTCGCACTTCCCGAAGGTCCCGTCTTCCAGACGCTTCAGAGCGGCTTTCACCTCCGAGTGCACGGCCTGTTGCTGCTCGAGCATCGAGAGCTGTTGGGACCGCTCCGCCGTGGCCTGGGCAGAGTCGGCGAACCCCTCGTCGACCGATACCTCGACCTCGGCCGTATCCGGGCTGGCGCCCAGATCGGTCAGTTGCCGCTCGAGGGAAGAGAGCTCCTCCTCTAGAGCAACGCGTATGCCTGCAAGTCTGTCCTGCTCCACTTTTGACCCCCAAGCCGCGGAAGCGGCCGTTGTTACCGGCGTGCCCTCGGGTGGGCGGAGTAATAGACCTCCCGAAGCCGGCGATCGCTCACTAGCGTATACACCTGTGTGGTCGACAGGCTCGCATGTCCCAGAAGTTCCTGGACCACCCGGATATCGGCCCCTGCGTCCAGCATGTGGGTGGCGAACGAGTGCCTCAGAGTGTGCGGGGAGACCCGGGCCTCGAGGCCTGCCTGGGCCGCGTACTTCTTGATCAGCTTCCAGCATCCCTGCCGGCTGAGCCTGGTCCCCCGTGCGTTCAGGAACAAAGCCCCCTTGGTCTGGGCGCTCTTCGCGTGGGTCATCAGGCTCGGGCGTGAAGAGGTCACGTAACCCTTGAGTGCTGCTCGCGCCTTGCGGCCGACCGGCACCTTCCTTGCCTTGCTGCCCTTCCCGGAGCGCACCAAGATCGTTCCACCGTCCAGATCCACATCGTCCACGTCTAGCCCCACTAGCTCGGAGATGCGCAGGCCCGCTCCGTACAGGGTCTCGAGGATGGCCCGGTCGCGCCGGCCCAGGATGTCGGCCGAAGGCAATTCGATCAGCTCCTCGACCTCTTCCAGCAGGATCGCTTTGGGCAACGACTTGGGCTTCTTCGGCGACTCGATCTTCGCGGTGGGATCCGTCTCGAGATGCCCTTCGCGAACCAGGAACTTGAAGAAACTCCGCAAGGCAACGAGCATCCGCGCCACCGAGGAAGGGCTATAGGGAGCGAGAGCGGGATCGCGTCCATCCCGGAGACGCTGGAGGTAGTCGGTGATGTCCCTGCTTGCGACCTCTTCGATCGACAGGCGCTTTAGCTTGCTGTACCGGCCCCAGCTCTCCAGGTCGCGGCGATAGGCCTCGACGGTGTTGTGCGCAAGTCCCCGCTCGAATCGAACGTAGGAGAGGAACTCGTCGGTCCAGCGATCGAGCCTGGTGACGGCCACGGGGCGTCAGAGAAGGTCGTCGAGGGCCGTGTACTCCATGCCGTGAGCTTGCGCGACGGGTTCGTAGACCACGGCCCCCTTGAATGTGTTCACACCCTTGGCCAGAGCCGGGTCGACCCGGACGGCATCCAAACCGCGGTCTGCAAGGGCGACCACGTAGGGCAACGTTGCATTCGTAAGTGCGTAGGTCGATGTATGCGGCACGGCACCGGGCATGTTGCCGACGCAGTAGTGCACGACATCGTGGACCACGTAGGTGGGATCCGAATGAGTGGTCATGCGGGATGTCTCGAAGCACCCACCCTGGTCGATCGAGATGTCCACGGCGACCGAACCCGGCCGCATCGCCTTGATGACCTCCTCGGTCACGATCTTCGGAGCCACCGCACCCGGAACCAGAACCGCTCCGATCACCAGATCGGCCTCCACCACTGTTTCCTCGACCACGAGCCGGTTGGACGCAAGGGTGAGGATCTTTCCCTGGTGGATGCGGTCGACCTCACGCAACTTGTTGATGTTCTTGTCGAGGATGATGACCTCGGCCTCCATCCCCTGAGCGATCCAAGCCGCGTTCGCCCCCGACATCCCGGCCCCGATGACGACCACCTTCCCCGGCCGGACCCCCGAGACGCCTCCCAGTAGCACTCCCCTGCCCCCATGCTCCCGTTCGAGCAGCTTGGCTCCCGCTTGCGGGGCCATCCGGCCGGCGACCTCACTCATCGGGGCCAGCAGTGGAAGCGAATGGTCGTCGAGCTCGACGGTCTCATACGCGATCCCGGTGGTGCCGCCGTCAATCAGCGCCCGCGTAACGGGCTCACTCGCGGCAAGGTGCAGATAGGTGAACAGGATGAGTCCCTCGCGTAGCCGGTGGAACTCCTCTTCGATCGGTTCCTTGACCTTCAGGACCATGTCGGATTCCGCGAACACGGTGTCTGCATCGGGCACGATCTGGGCCCCGGCCTTCTCGAACTCCTCGTTGAGGATGCTGGAGCCGATACCGGCATCCCTCTCGATCAGGACGGTGTGATCACCGACCACCAGCTCGCGCACGCCCGCAGGGGTGATCGCGACCCGGTACTCGTTGTCCTTGAGCTCGCGTGGGACGCCGACTTTCATCGGCCCACCATAACGATTAGGTCTGGCGGCTCGTCTCGTCCAGCTTCACCACAGAAACGTCCTCGCCCGCGTGATCCAGGGCCGCATGCACGAACTCTCTGAACAATGGGTGTGGGCGGTCCGGACGGCTCTTGAACTCCGGGTGGAACTGACCGGCGACGAACCACGGGTGATCGGCAAGCTCCACGATCTCGACGAGGGTGCCGTCCGGCGACTCACCCGAGCAGACCAGCCCGGCTTCGGTCAGCTTCCGGCGCAGGCGCGGGTTGACTTCGTAGCGGTGACGGTGGCGTTCGTAGACCAACTCGCATCCATAAGCTTCAGCGGCCTTCGATCCGGGGAGCAACTTGCATGGATAGGCACCGAGACGCATCGTGCCGCCCATCTTGTCCAGGTCTTGGCCTGCCAGGATGTCGACGACCGGGTAGGGAGTGGACGAGTCGAACTCCGACGAGTTCGCATCCTCGAGGCCCGCCACGGCTCTCGCGAAATCGATGACCGCACACTGCAGGCCGAGGCAGATCCCCAGGAACGGAATGTTCCGTTCGCGAGCGAATCTGACAGCTTGAACCTTGCCCTCGATCCCCCTGACTCCGAATCCACCGGGGACGAGGATCCCGTCCACGTCACCCAGCGCCGAGTCCAGATCGGCGGTCTCGAGGTCGTCTGCAGCGATCCATTTGATGTCGACGCGGCCCCCATTGGCGAAGCCCGCATGCTTGAGACTCTCGACGACGGACAGGTATGCGTCCGGGAGAGTCACATACTTCCCGACTACCGCTATGCGGACGTCTTTCGTGGATTGCTCGATGCGCCTCACGAGTGAGGTCCATTCGGTCAGGTCCGGCTCGACCGTCTCCATGTGAAGGTGATCGACCACGTAACCGTCGAGATTCTCGCTGTGCAGAACGAGAGGGATCTCGTAGATGTTGTTGGAGTCGACGGCCGACACGATCGCGTCCATCCTTACGTCGCAGAGGAGCGAGATCTTCCGCTTCAGGCCCGGAGAGATCGACCGGTCGGACCGGCACACGATCACGTCCGGCTGGATACCGATGCTCCTCAGCTCCCGCACGGAGTGCTGCGTCGGTTTCGTCTTGAGTTCCTCCGCCGGCGCCATGTAGGGGACCAGCGTGACGTGCACGTAGCAAGTGTCGTCGCGGCCGAGCTCGGTCTTCAGCTGGCGGATCGCTTCGAGGAACGGCAGGGATTCGATGTCACCGACGGTTCCACCGATCTCGGTGATGAGGACGTCGGCGCCCGAATCTTCCGCCAGGGCGAGGATCCGCTCCTTGATGGCGTTCGTGATGTGAGGGATGACCTGGACGGTGTCGCCGAGGAAGTCGCCGCGGCGTTCTTTGGCAATCACGCTCTGGTAGATGGCGCCCGTCGTGACGTTGGAGGCCTTGCGAAGATTCTCGTCGATGTAGCGCTCATAGTGACCGAGATCCAGATCGGTCTCGCCGCCGTCTTCGGTCACGAATACCTCTCCGTGTTGGAAGGGGTTCATCGTGCCTGGGTCGACGTTGATATACGGATCGAGCTTCTGCATCGTCACGCGCAACCCTCGAGCTTTGAGCAGACGACCGAGTGAGGCTGCCGTAAGGCCCTTACCGAGGCTGGAAACCACTCCACCCGTCACGAAGATGTGCTTCGCCACCATCCCTCCATCCTGTTGGTAGGTCTGTCCGGCCGATGGTCGGCGACCACCGGCCAGAACCGGTGACGCCCCCCGAGAAACCCCGCTATGAACGCCATCTGGATCGACAAGAAGCGGTCGAACGGCGGTGCCGGGGGAAGTCTCCTCACGCTAGCACGCGGGCATCATTTCCTCGATCATTTGCCTCGCCTTCGAATGCAAGTTTCGCTATTCGGGAGCCTTGCGACCCGCAAGGTCGAGCCGGTGGAGCCACGAGCTCCGTTCGATGACGCGGGAGAACGAGATCCTCTCGGAGGCCACGTTCAGGGCGGCCAGCAACCCGACGACTCCCCACCCGATCCCCGGAGACAAAGACAGGGCCAGCCCGAGACCGAGCACACCGCCCAGCGGGTTGGCGCCGGCATCGCCCAGCATGCCTCGTTCGCGGAGGTCGATCGGGAGAACGGCGACCACAGCTCCCAACAACCCCGCCGCGGGCAGCGCCCAGCCCGGTGCGCCGAGAGCGAGCAAGGGGATCCCCACTATCAATGTCACCTTGCCGGCTCGCCCTGGAGCCCGGTCGAGGAGATTGATCAGGTTCGCCATCAGCGCCACGGATGCCCCGATGCGAACAACCTCGAGCAGCTCGTCCGTCCCGCTGACGATGAACCCGGCTATCAAACCGACGAGGCCGCCGGCGATCAGCTTGACGAGTCCTCCGGTGAGACGACCCGTGCGGATCGCCTCGAGATGGCCCTTGAAACCGCGCGGCAACTCGGCCCCCCTTAGGTCGTCCCAGGCTCCCGCAGCGCCGAGAACAAGAGCGACGATGATGACGCCCACGGTGATCTCGCGGGGAGCCAGGAACCACGACACCGTTGCCGGAAGCACGCCTGCGAGGGCGACCGGAAGGCCCAGGATCGCGGGCACCTGTTCGCCGTTGACATTGGTTCGGATCAAGCGAGACGGTACGCGGGCGAACGCTACGGACGCCAGAATGATCGCGAAGAACGCTCCTCCCGCTGCACACGCGAGAACAGTTGCCAGTTGGGCTCCGGTCATGGTTGTTCGTGCTCGAGAGAGAGATGCATGAACAGGGCCAGCGGCACTAGAAGCGCGAGCATCATCGCCGGCACTACGATCCCGGAGTCGTTAACCGCGAACCCGAACACGGCAAGGATCAGTCCCCCGATCAACCCTGCCCTGAGTCGCGGGTAACGCTCGGCAACCCTCTCCCACCTATTGCGCGGTCTCAGCAGCAGCAACGCTATGAGCGCGAGGGCCGGCGGCACGAGGTACGTCCAGATGGTCGTTCTAAAAACCCTGAGATTCGTCTCGATCTTTCGCTGCACGATGTCGACGAAAACGTCGGAGCCGCGCGCCCGCGCATCTTCGAAGAGGCGCGCGAGATGGGTTTGGGAGGCCTCGGGCTGAGCCAGGTCCACTGCTAGGAAGACGCCCACGGCGGCCAGAACCGCTACACACAGCAGAAGGACGGTCTTCACATTGGGGCGCTTCTCGGCCAGCAGGAGCCAGGTGGCCCCCAGCCCGGGGACCAGAGCCAGGATGCCCCCGACGTCGGCGCCGAAGTCGGGGGCTCCATCGACGATCACGACGAGGATGAAGAGCGATGCCGCCACTCCGAGGGAGTACCTGGATCCCCCACCCCGGTGGACGATCAGGGTCCCGGCGATCACCGCTGCTGCGGCGAGCACCGAATAAGCCGTGTTTCCGATGCCGGCGAAGCGTCCCGCGACCAGAGGCGAGTAGCTGAACACGGTGTTCAACTGCAGATTCGCGCCGGTCATCAAGTCAACGCATAGAACCCCGCACGTGATCAACGCGACCGCCAACAATCGATCGAACGAGTTTCGGATGGTCAAGGCAACGGCCCCAACGATCGCCGCGTCGACCGCTACCAGTAAGAACACGAACCAGACCAGCCCGAGAGCGTGCTGTTCGAAGAACCCCGCCAGGTAGGTGCAAACGGGGAACGCCATAACGGCCAGGGCCCCCAGCGACAACCATCGATCGAGCGTCAGACTGGGAGCGCTGTCGCTCTTGCGCGTTCGCCGCGCGAGGAGCAGCCCAACGAGCGCGTAGAGCAGAACCTGGGCCACCACGAACACCGTCGACAACGGTGCACGGATCCCGTCGATGAACACTGCCTCCTGATCGAGTGCGATGGCCGTTGAGATCCGGTCGGGGTTGCCCGTGAGGCGAGTGAACATCCCTCGACCCAGCATCGATGCCGGCCGTGCTTTGCCGAGATGCTTCAACACCGTGGGAGCGACATCGGGCAAGGTCACCATCCCGGGGCGACGGGTGGAAGG
>DASQLQ010000125.1:0-4479 GCA_035629935.1 Actinomycetota bacterium | reverse complement strand
TTCGCTTCAACCAACTCGAGGAAGAGCTGAGCTCGATCACCTGTCCGACACTCGTGGTGCGTGGCGAAGAAAGCGTGTTCTCGGACGAAGAAGCGGAGCGAGTCGCCCGGCAGATCCCAGACGCCACCTGGATGCAGATCGAGGGGGCCGGCCACACCATCCAGGGAGACAACCCGCGAGGTCTCGCCGCGGCGCTGCATTCATTCCTTGAACCAGGGAACAACGCCTGGCCCAACGAATGATTCCGTTAGCTACCAGTCCGGGCGTGTGTCGTGTTCGTCGTTGTTGGTCAGACGAACCGCCGTCTCGCCTTCCGGCTGGATCCGCCAGATCTCAGCATCCGTCTTGTCGTCGATGGTGTAGAGGATCCATCGCCCACTCGGTGACCACTTGGGTTCATATGCATGCTTCGGGGATGCCATCGGGACCGACCGACCATCATCAAGAGAATAGATCCTCAGATGGGAACCGGCTCCGGCCGACGGGGCAACATCGTCGTCCCACGTGCGGACGAAAACGAGTCTGCTTCCATCGGGTGACCACATGTGGTCTTGGTCTTTCCTTTTGTCGCCCGTCGTCAGTTCTCTTTCGTTAGATCCATCGGCGTCGATCGCGTAGATCCCAGACGTGTAGGGGCCGTACTCACTGTCGTAAGGATCGTTGCGTGCAGTCAAGAACGCGATCGTGCTCGAATCGGGCGACCAGCGCGGCTGCCAATCCTGGGCCGGGTCCGTCGTCAGGCGCCGGATATCTCCGTCAGCAATGTCGACGACGAAGATGTCCTGGTTGAAAGTGTCTCCTTGCATCTCGCCTCCGGTGATCGCGATCGAAGTTCCGTCCGGGGACCAATCGGGCCCATAGATCAAGCGCTCATCCGAACTGATCTCCCGCTTGTCGGACCCGTCAGTGCGCACGGTGAAGAGGCCGGGGTCATCCCTCAAGGTGTAGACGAGGCGGTCGGAATCGGGTGACCAGTCGTAATGCTCAACGACGTTGTCCGCCACCTTCCGCTCACTGCTCCCGTCGCGGCGCATAACCCACAGCGAAGTCTGTCTCCTACTGAAATGCAGAAAAGCGATCTTCGACCGATCCGGAGACCACTGGGGGATGTAGTCGAGACCCCGTTTATCAGTGAGCCTGCGCCGATGCTTACTTCTACGATCCATCGAATAGATGTCGGAAGATTTCTCGAAGACGATCCGCGCACCCGCGTCGCCGGCGCCGCTTGAAGCGGTGGGTAGAGAGGGGATGGAAACGCGCGGATCGACCTGCACGGGGCCACACCCCAGCAGGACAAGCGATATGACGGCAACGGACCGGCCCCAGTTCGATCTCATATGTTGTTAGCTCTTCTCCTCGATCAGATTCATCCTCATGTGTCTCCTCATTTCAAATGTCATACCCAAGAGACGAGCAGGGAGTCGGGTTCTATGCCTGCTCAGGTTCACTAAGATCACTGCCGCGCGCGAGGCGGGGACCAAAGTGGCGATCCGTAGCAAGACTCGATGGAGAACTCACAAGCACTTCTGAGCGACGCTCCAAGCGTGCTTTTTGCTAGGGCTTGGCCTCGGGCTCCGGGTCGCCACCCGTGCCCTCGCCGTTTCCGCTCTTCAAGTAGCGACCGACCAACTGGCTCAAGCTCGCCCCGGTGAACGACTCCACAACGGCGTCGACCTGCTTGACGGTGTTCGCCGTCACGCGGGTCAGTTTGTTCGCACCCTCGGTGTCGATGATCGTGATCTCCTTGACGTTGCCGATGGGCTCGGCGATGGCCCGGGCAACCTCGGGCAGGCGCGACACCAGAAGCTCGAGCGTGGCGGCCTCCTCGTACTGCTTGTAGGCATCGGCCTTCTTCGACATGGCCTTTGCTTCGGCTTCGCCCACCGAGAGCGTGGCCTCGGCTTTCGCCTTGCCCAGCTCTCGCTCCTCGAACGATCGTCCGGAAGCAACCGCTTCCAGGTTGGCGCGCTCCGCCTCGGCTTCGAGGAGCCTGCGATCGCGCGCCGCTTCGGCCTCGGCCTTCACCGTGTAACGCTGAGCCTCCGCGTCTTGCTCCGCGGCATAACGCTTCGCGTCGGCGGTTCGGCGGATCTCGGCGTCGAGCTCCTTGTCGCGACGTTGTGCAACGAGTTGGGCAACCTCCGTTTCCTGAAGCACGACTTCGCGTCGGGCCTGGGCATCGGCGAGCGGCTTCGCCTGTTCCGCTCGAGCCTGCGCTCCTGCAACCTCCTGCAACACCACCTGCTCCTTCAAACTCGTCGCCTTTTCGGCCTCGAAGATCGCTTGCTTGGAAAGCGCTTGTTGCTCTCGGGCTTCTCTTTCGGACGACGCTTCGGCGATCTCGGCATCGCGTCGCACCTCAGCGGCAGCCTTGCGCCCCAGGTTCTCGATGTACTGCTCGGTGTCGGAGATGGATTGGATGGTGAAGACGTCGATGGCGAGTCCTGTTCCTTGCAGGTCGCCGTTCGCGACCTCTTGGACTCGCGCGGCAAACACCTCACGGTCGCGGATAAGTTCTGAGACCGTCAGTTGACCGATGATCGTTCGCAGTGACCCCTCCATCACATTGCGCACGATCTCCGGAACCTTCGCTTGGCTATCCAGGAATCGTTGCGCTGCCTGACGGATCGAGTCCTCGTCATCTGCGATCTTGACGTTGACGATCCCCTCCACCGCGACCGGAACACCTTGCGTCGTGACCGCCCCGCTCAACGCAACGGGGATCGACTGAACCTCCAATGAGATCCGCTTACCGACGTTGACGAGCGGATAGATGATGGCTCCGCCGCCCACAACGACCCGGATCCCGCCCCTGGACTTGCGCGATCCCGCGATGATCAAGGCCTCGTTGGGCTTAGCGACCTTGTAGCGACTAGCAGCGAAAGCAAGCAGCGCTACCCCAACAACGATCAGAGCTGCAACAACAAATGGAACCTCAGGCATGACTCCCCCGATCTGATTAGGAGCCCTTGGGCTCCGCAACTGCGCTGCGAGAAACTTTCAATGTCGTCCCAATCACGTCATCGATCACCACGTCTGCCCCGGAAGCGATCTCCTCGTCACTCGTTGCGCTGAAGGCGCGGCTCATACCTTCGTACTGAACAGTCACTCGGCCTTCCTTGCCGGGATGTATCGCGAGCGTGCACCGCCCCCTCGTCCCGACCATTTGGCCGACCGAGAATCCTTCACCGGCTTCTTGTCGATGGAGCACCACGAAGAGCCCAGCAGAAAGACCACCGGCAACCACGCTGGATCCCAAGCCCCACAAGACCGACCTCCCCGGAGTCACATCGAATGCGCCTATCGCGAGCAACCCACCGCCACCGAATGCGGCCAGCGCAGTGAAGAGGACCGGAGTTACGGAGAATCCGTCACCCAAACCGAAGTCCAGGAAATCGAGGAACTCGAAGACGTCCCCCAATACGACCGAGAGCAACAGGAAGGTGACTCCGACGGCTAACGCGATCCAGTAAGCGACCTCGATGCTCATGGGCGAAGGCTACCTTGCGGCCTGATGGGCGGCGGTGGCCGTATATGGGGAAGGCCCGACGGGCAGATACGAGTCTTAAGCCTGCCCGGATAGCCTCAGCAAAGGACCTGCCAAACTAAGCAATAACTGATGTTGTTTGCCGACCTCGTCGCTTGTTCGGGTGAGCTCGCCGGGACCAGCTCTCGGTCCCGCAAGGTTGCGATCATCGCCGAGCTCCTGCGGAAGCTCGATCCCGACGAGATCCCGATCGCGGTGAGCTTCCTCTCTGGCGTCCCACTGCAAGGTCGGATCGGTGTCGGCTATGCGATCGCCTACGGCGTCGAGCAACCGTCCGCGGAAGAGCCGAGTCTCACGCTCGCGGACGTCGACAGCGCGATCACCAAGATCCAGACCAGCGTGGGTAGTGGCTCGGGCGGCGATCGAAAACGCATCCTCGGGGCGGTATTCGGCCGGGCGACCGAGCCCGAAGCCGATTTCCTCCGACGACTGTTCACCGGGGAACTCAGACAGGGAGCGTTGGAGGGCGTGATGCTCGAAGCGATAGCGCTCGCCGCCGAGGTGCCGAGCACGGTCGTCAGACGTGCGCTCCAGCTGTCGGGCAACCTTGCACACACCGGACAGATCGCGATCGCGTCGGGCGAGAGTGGCCTGCGCGACATCGGTCTCGAGCTCTTCCGGCCTATCCGTCCGATGCTCGCCTCCACCGCCGAAAGCGTGGCCCACGCGATCGAGGGCTTCGGCCTCGCATCGGTCGAGTGGAAACTCGACGGGATCCGCATCCAGATCCATCGCCGCGACGAAGAGGTGCGCATCTATACGCGCAATCTCAACGAGATCACCGACGCCCTGGGAGGTATCGCAGATGCCATTCGCCAGCTCCCGGTTCGTGAAGTGGTTCTCGACGGCGAGGCTCTATGGATGAACTTGCACGGCCCGGCCTCGTTCCAAGAAACGATGTCCCAGATCGACAGCAACGCTCCGCCCGAGGG
>DASQLQ010000124.1:0-11185 GCA_035629935.1 Actinomycetota bacterium | reverse complement strand
GTGTCGGTCGTGAGGTAGTAGTCCTCGGCCTTCTCATCCCACTCGAGGTCCACGACCCCGCGTGCGTTGGCGGCCTTCACGAACTGAAGGAAACCTCCGTACCCATAATTCTTCTCCGAGAAATTCTTGTGTCGTTTTCGTAGCTCGTTCTTCAATCCCGAGAGCGGCGGCGCGCCATCCTTGTTCTCGAGCTCGGCGACCACGTCGTGGAGAAGATCGAAGGCTTTGTCCTCTCCCCCGCCGTTGGACGAGAACTCGACGGTGGGATCGCCTTCTGCGGCTCCCTCGTTCAACTTGACCAGGCCCGCGCTATCGAGATGCCGCATCAGCTCTCCCCAAGTTCGGAACCCGAAGTCGCTCTCTGAGAACGTTGGGTCCTTGCGCAGGATGACCCGCTTGAGCATCGAGGACAGCACCGGTCCATCCGAGGTGCGCTGCATCCCCGTCAAGGTGCTGGTCACCAGTCGCGAGATCTCGGCGATATCGGATTCCGGCTCGGGCTCGTCTTCAGCCTTCTTTCGGCGGCGGCGGCGGGGGGCGCTCTTGGCCGAGCCCGGCCCCAGCAACCTCTCGTAGAAAAGGAACTCGTCGCATGCGCCGGGAAGCAGCTCGGACGTAGAACCCTCGACTCCGACACCGATCACCTTCTTGTTCAGCTCACGAAGCTTGAGCACCAACGGGGTGAAGTCAGAGTCGCCGGATGCGATCACGAACGTAGTCAGGAAATCGCGCTGGAAGGCAAATTCGATCGCATCCACTGCCAGCTTGATGTCGGCCGCGTTCTTTCTGACTATCCCGGTGCGTTGTGGGATCTCCGTCAACTCGATCCGTTGGGACACGAGCCCGGGCCTGTACTCCGCGAACAGGTTCCAGTCAGCGTAGGCCCGTCGCACGACGATCCGGCCGCGTTCCGTTAAGGCATCCATCACCACGCCCATGTCGAGAGTCACCCCGCGCTCCTTGGCGCCAATGGCGATGTTCTCGAAGTCGACGAATAGAGCTATTCGATCCTCGTTCTCAGGCATCCTTCGTTCCTCCCCCTACTCCCCTCACCTCTTCGACGAAGGGAGCCTCATTCAACACCCTTACGGCCAGCTTCCCTTCGGCCAGGTCGACGACGGCATCTCCCGCGATCTCCCGTCGCCATCCATGGAGGATCCGATGTCGGGATTCATCGAGCTCTCCGGAGAAAACCTCCGTCATCAAGGCCTCGAGCTCACCACGAGTAGCAACGAGCTCGGTGGCGAGGCCCGACTTCTCGCAGCGCGCTCGAACGACTGCATCCGCCAGCCCCGAGACCATCCGGGCCCTCGCTTGGATCGAGCGATCGGGCGAATCCGGTTTGTCGACCGCCGGGGCCGCCCTGCCCCGCTCGATGGCCGCGATGATCTCGGCCCCGGCACGGTCTGCCTCCCGAGCGTTGAAGCCACGGATCGACTTCAACTCCCCGATGCTCTTGGGGGCGCGACGGGCGATGTCCACCAACGTTGCGTCCTTGATGACCCAGCCTCTCGGGATGTCACGTTTGATCGCCGTCTCCTCGCGCCAACGCGCCAACTCTCTGAGCACCGTCGATGCACGAGGGCTGAGAGAACCGCGGCCCCCGACCTTGCGCCACACCTCGTCGAGATCGAGACGGTAGGAGCCTTCGTCTTCCATCTCTTTCAACTCTTCCTCGAGCCACTTCGAACGACCCGCCTCCTCCAGCTCGTGGAGGAGCCTGTCCGTTGCGTCGAACAGGTATCGGACGTCGTCGGCCGCATACCGGAGTTGCGCCTCGGTCAGTGGACGCCGGCACCAATCCGTGTAGGACTCGCCTTTCGTGAGGGCGACTCCCAAGGTCGCCTGTACAAGACGTCCGTAGGACAAAGACGCTCCGTAACCGGCGAACGCTGCGGCTATCTGCACGTCGAGGAGGTTGTTCGGAACCACTCCGTACATCTCGTAGAAGATTTCGAGGTCTTGTTTCCCGGCGTGGAAGATGACCTGCACCTCGGGGGCCGCGATCAGGTCGGCCAGTGGTTGCAGGTCGAGGTCGCCGAGAGGATCGACCAGCCACAGAGAGTCGCCGGCAGCGATCTGCACCAGACACAAGCGAGCCCGATAGGTCTTCTCGCGCATGAACTCGGTGTCGATCGCTGCTCGTCCACCCTCGCTAGCCGCATCCACGGCGCGAGCGAGCTCGGTCGAGTCGGTTACGAGTTTTTGCTGCGGCGCTAGCGTTCCCATTCCTCGGGGAGGCCGAGCTCTCGCGCGATGAGCATGCGCATGACCTCGGATGTCCCTTCACCAATCTCCAGCACTTTGGAATCCCTGAAGTGCCGGCATACGGGGTACTCCTCCATATAGCCATAGCCACCGTGGATCTGCACGGCTTCGCGGGCTACGTCGACTGCCATCTCCGACGCGAAGAGTTTCGCCATCGAAGCTTCCTTCTTGTAGGGACGCCCCATCTCCTTCAACCATGCAGCCCGGTAGTAGGCCTGCCGCGCCAGTTCCACACTCGTGGCCATATCGGCGAGCTTGAAGCGGATCGCCTGGAATCCGGCGATCGGCCGATCGAAGACGTGGCGCTCTTTCGCGTACGAGATGCTCTCGTCGAGGCAACCCTGAGCCAGTCCAACGGCGAGAGCTGCGATCGCGATCCGGCCGTCATCGAGGATGGCGAGGAACTTGCGGAAGCCTTCACCGGCCTCGCCCAAAAGGTTCTCTTCGGGTACGCGGCAGTCATCGAACGAGAGCTCATGAGTGTCCGAGTGTCGCCACCCCATCTTTCGATAGTGCGGCCCGACGGTGAAGCCCGGGGTCCCGTTCGGAACCAGGATCGCGGACGTCTTGCGCTTGCCGTTCTCCTCCCCGGTGACCGCAGTGATCGTTGTCACGGAAGTGATCGGCGTGCCCGAGTTCGTGATGAACACCTTCGTTCCGTTGATGACCCATTCGCCACCCTCCAGCCGCGCGGTGGTGCGCGTTGCGCCGGCGTCCGAGCCGCCCCCGGTCTCGGTCAGCCCAAAGGCTCCGAGAGCTTCGCCTCGCGCGAGGGGAACGAGCCACTTCTGCTTCTGCTCTTCCGTTCCGAAGCGGTAGATCGGCATCGACCCCAGCCCAACCGCTGCTTCGAGAGTGATCGCCAGCGAGGAGTCCACGCGCGCAAGCTCTTCGATAGCGAGGCACACAGTCAGGAAATCGCCACCGGCTCCGCCGTACTCCTCGGGGTAGGGAAGGCCGAAGAGACCCAGCTCGCCCATCTGCTTCACGGCATCGAGCGGCAGCTCGCCTTCTTCGTCCCACCGCTCCGCGTTCGGCCTGATCGCATCGTCGACAAACTCTCTGACGACTTTCTGGAACTCCTGTTGTTCGGGTGAGAGGTCTAAATCCATGCGCTGAGATTAGTTGAATAGTTTGGGCAGCTTGCGCTTCGCCGAGATCTGCCCATGCAGCTTCAGCCTCCGCTTGAGGAGCGCGATGCGTGGATCGGTCCGGTCGACCGCGATCCTGGCCCAATCCGCCGTCGAGATCTCGAGCTGAAGGGCCGGGTCACCGGCACGTCCGGGCTTGGCCTCGGCGTGGCCATTGGTGACCACGACGTGCCACGGCTCGCTGTCGGTGAAGTTCCATTCGATCGGGCCCCCGAGGGACCGAGCGACATCGAGATCGATGGCC
Source organism: Actinomycetota bacterium (assembly GCA_035629935.1). Classification (GTDB taxonomy): domain Bacteria; phylum Actinomycetota; class CADDZG01; order CADDZG01; family WHSQ01; genus DASQLQ01. The sequence continues at coordinate 7,522 of DASQLQ010000124.1, read as the reverse complement.
TTGGTGGTCCCCTCGAAGAGGATCTCGAGGCATTCGGGGGTGACCTGCGGCTCCTTGCGGTCGTCGCCCAACACCCCAGCCCTGATCAAGACCCACAGCTGGCGGGCCCGTTCCTCGTAGGTGAGCTCCAAGTCCTGCCTCGACAGCATGCGGAGTTCGGACGGATCGATGCCCAGACGATTCAGCTTGGTGACCAGCGATCTGAACCCGAACGCGTAGATCTCTTCGAGAGTGAAGTCGAAGCACTCCGCGTACGAAGAGTCGTAATTCGGCGGGATGAAGACGCCGACCGAGAATCGCGTGGCCTTGTCGAGCATCTCGATCGAAGCCTGACGGCATTCCTTGGAGGAATCGATCAGCTCGCCGAGAAACTTGATGCCGAACGCTACGTGTCGGGCCTCGTCGCGCGACACGTTCTCGATCCCTTCCCGAAAACCCGGAAGGATGTCGAGCTTCTTCACGTATCGCTGGATGAAGTGTTGGCCCGGGATGGCCAGCATCCCCTCGATGATGATGTGGTACAGCGTGACGGCCTGAGCGAGAAGCGGCCGGTCCTTCGGTTTCTTGCGCAAAGCGTCGGTGACGCGGTCTAGCTCGGCGAATACCTGCTCGAAGCCCCACGTCAGATAACGCTCGGCCGACTGCAGCGTCGACTTCGTGTCGCTTCCCTGCGACGCAACTTCACGCATGAAGCGATCGAAGAAAACGTGATGGCGGACTTCGTCAACTATCTGGGTCGAGAGAAAGATCTGCTGCGGATAACCGGGGGCCGCGTCCATGACGGGACCAAGGGTGCGAGCCACGGCTTCCTCGCCCACGAGAAACATCGCGTAGTTCCACAGAGCTGCTTCTCGCTGCTGTTCCGTCAGTCGGGTCCGCCAGTGGTCCTTATCGACGGAGAAATCGATGTTGACGGCGCTCCAGTTGTTCTCCTCCCACAGGCGGTAAAGCCTGCTGTAAGAGATAACTTCGGAGCGCTCGCCGGGGGGGTCTGTCTGCCGGGTGTCCTGGGTCACGTTTTGCTTGCCCTCCTGGTGGCTGAAGATTGGTCTATCCTGTCTCATGAGAAACTTGACCGGGTAGTCAAGTTTTGAGCGAGTGGGCATCGGCCCCCGGGACAACTAGGAGTTTGCGATGGACTTTGCGCTGAGCGAGGAGCAGAAAGAGCTTCAGAAGTGGGCTCACGAGTTCGCCGAGAAAGAGATTCGGCCCGTAGCCGCCGAGTACGACGAGTCCGAGGAGTTCCCCTGGCCCGTCGTCAAGAAGGCTGCCGAAGCAGGTCTGTACGGACTCGACATCTACATGCAGGCCCAGGCCGACCCCACCGGTCTCACCCTCCCCCTCATCATGGAGGAGATCACCTGGGGTTGCGCGGGCATCGGGCTCGCGATCTTCGGGACCGGGTTGCCGCTGTCGGCACTGGCCGCTATCGGCACGCAAGAGCAGCTGATGGAGTGGGCACCCAAGATGTTCGGGACCCCCGAGAACCCCGCCGTCGGCGCGTTCGCCGTGACCGAACCTCAAGCGGGTACCGACGTCCGGGCTCTACGCACGAAAGCAGTTCGCGATGGCGACGAGTGGGTCCTCAATGGAACGAAGGTCTTCATCACGAACGGAGGCGTCGCCGACGTTTACATCGTCGTTGCTACTGTCGATGCCGAACTCGGACACCGGGGCCAGGCTTCTTTCGTCATCCACAAGGATGACGGTGGGATCAGACCGGGAAAGAAAGAGAAGAAGCTAGGCATCCGCGCATCGGACACTTCCGAAGTCATCCTCGAGGACTGTCGCATCCCGGTCGACCGCGTACTGGGCGGGATGGACAAGCTCGAAGCCAAGCTGGAGAAGGCTCGCAAGGGAGAGTCCTCCGGCCGCTCGTCGGCCGCACTTCGCACTTTCGAAGTAACGCGCCCGATCGTAGCGATCCAGGCCGTGGGGATAGCGCGTGCCGCGCTCGAGTTCGCGATCGATTACGCGAAGGAGCGCAAGACGTTCGACGTACCGATCGCTCAGCACCAACTGATCCAGCATCATCTCGCCGACATGGCAACCGAGGTCGAGGCGGCCCGGCTTTTGACTCACAGGGCATCTTGGGTCGCGGCCAGCGGACAGCCGTTCACCAAAGCCGAAGGCTCGATGTCCAAGCTAAAGGCGTCCGAGGTCTGCGTGAAGGTGACAGAGCAGGCCGTCCAGGTGCTCGGCGGCTACGGATACATCAAGGACTTCCCGGTCGAGAAGTGGTACCGCGACTCGAAGATCTACACGCTGTTCGAGGGAACGTCGGAGGTACAGCGCATGGTGATCGCGAGAGCCCTAACGTCCTAGGCCGTTAGTTCGGTCGGGATCACCGTTATCTCGAGAGTTCGGCCGTTGCGATAGACGCGCATCGGTAGTGCCCTATCGATCGCGGAACCGTCCATCAGTCGCTGTAGGTCGTCCATGCCCCGCATGGGGGCGCCGTCGATGTCCAGGATCAGATCCTCGGAACGGATACCGGCGCGCCCGGCCGGACTGTTGCCGATCACCTCGACGACCTCGATGCATCGGTCCCGTTCCTCGGCGCGTGCCACGCGCGGTGGAAGTGGTCTCGGTCCGCCGACGATCCCAAGGTAGGCACGACGTACGCGGCCCTCGGACATCAACGAAGCGATGATGCGCCTCGTTGCTTCGTTGATCGGAACGGCCAGCCCCAGCCCTTGGCCAACCGCCGGACCTACAAGCGCGGTGTTGATGCCCACCACACGCCCGCTCGAGTCGACGAGTGCACCACCTGAGTTCCCGGGGTGAAGAGCGGCGTCGGTCTGGATCACGTTCTCGACGAAGCGGCTGATCTGCCCCGAGCGCGTTAGGAACGAGCGACCCACACCGCTGACGACACCGGCGGTCACGGATCCCCCGAAACCGAGGGGGTTGCCGATCGCGACCACCAGTTGACCGACGCGAAGCTTCGCCGCATCTCCCAACGCCGCCGGGGTCAGTGCCCAGCCCGGAGTCGTTCTAACGACGGCGAGATCGGACAACGGATCGGCCCCGACGATCTCGAAATCGAGTTCGCTACCGTCGGCGAAGGAGGCCATGCCACGGTCGGTGCCGGCCACGACATGGGCAGATGTGAGGAGGAAGCCGTCGGGCGTGATCAGGACCGCGCTGCCTCCGCCCTCGCCTCGGCCGCGACCTGCTTGCTTCCACACCTGCAGGTTCGCGACCGAGGAGGACACTGTCTCGGCTACCCGAGTGACTATCTGGGAATAGGCGTCCAACGCTTCGCCCTCGGCGGCGGCATCGAGGCCGGTGCCGGTCGGCCCGGTCGACGGAACACCCTCGAGGAATCGCAGATCGACCATCTCGCCTCTAAGACGCTTGCAAAGCAAGGAATATTCCCGGACAACTAAAGGGTGGCGTATGTCGTTTATCAAAGTGTGAGGCGGATATTGGCGATCGCGCTCGTCCTGATACCGGTGATCGCTGCCGGGGTGGCTCCCGCGGAAGCGGAGACACCCGTCACCGGGCCGATCACGCAAGACACGACCTGGACGGCTGAAGGAGGCCCGTACGTCCTGTCGGGCATCGTCACGGTGACGCGGGAAGCGACCCTCACAATCCAAGCGGGAACCGTCGTGCAGGGATCGCCCGACTCGCTTCTCTCCGTCGAGGGCGCGTTGTCTGCTGCGGGTACCGAAGAGGATCCGATCATCTTCACCAGCACCTCTGAAGAACAGAGGTGGAGCGGGATCCGGTTCTCAGCCCCCGCCGGCAACGCCGATCCACCGCCCGGCGAGAGCGCGATATCGGACGCGCAGATCCTGAATGCCGACGTGGGTGTCGAACTCAGCCATCACCACGCCCGGATCACGGATAGCTACTTCGAGCACAACTCCACCGCGGTTCTTTTCGACAACCCGGATGGGGACGTCGAGGTCCGCTCGAACATCCTCCTGAACAACGGCGTCGCGCTCGCCGGTAAGACTCGCTTAGCCGTCTACGTGTCCGCGAACGATCTGTGGAATAACGGATCGAACCTTCTGATGAGTCCGCAAGACATCTACGACTGTGGACCCGACGATGGACTATGGGATGTCCGCGGCAACGACATCCTCTTGGGCCCTGTGAACATGCGCTCGGGATATGGCGACAGCCCGGGTGAGACTTACACCTACCGGCCATATGACGTGCGGGCAACGATCGGAGCCGATTCCAGCGGCTCCCGTGTGATCGCAACCGATAACTGGTGGGGAACAAACGATGGTGACGAGATCGACCCCCGGGTGGTCAATCATTCCTGTTGTCCCCGCTCTCCCGGCTCGGTTATCCAATGGGAACCGTTCTCCGAAGGTCCACACACAACCTGGGAGCCCGACGGCGAGGTTCTGGTCGCGTACAGCGATACCTTCCATGGCGACCCTCGGTACGTCGTCAACATCGAAGCGCCCGATCACGGAGAGTGTTTCTCACCGGGAACTGCACGCCGTCTGGTTGGCAGGATCCACGGAGCTCTGGGGAGACCGGTTCCGCCGAAGTTCGCTCTGCGACGGATGATCGGCGATAGGTGCTCGTGGTGGTCACCACGTCACGATCGCTTCCTTCCAGGCGCCTGCGCGGAGAAGACAGGCTTCGTCCCGCCCTCGAAGAAGAAAGATGGAGCCTTCTCCGCCACCGTGAGGTTCGGACCACCACTTCCGCCTGGTCGGTACGCGGCATTTCTCACTGGCAAGGGTGACGCCTTCTACGCAGCGGGCCGCAGCAAGATCCAGTTCCGCGTTCTCCCCGCGCGCTAGACCTTCACCAGCGACCAGGTTTGGCCGTCGAACTCGCCGGTTACTTGCGGTGAGCCGGCCGAGGGGTCCGGATCGGGCAACACGAGCCAGGTCTCCTCGAACCCTCCCGCTGCTATTTGAGCGTCCCACTGCCTGGCGAGGTCCTCGTAGCGGATCCTCAGGTCGTTTCGATCGAAGCGGGGGTCGTCGTAATCGGCGAGCTTCACTCCGGAGAACTGGAAGAGCGTGAAGGCCAGCCGGTCGGAACCCTGGACGCGCACGATGTCGTCCGGGCCCAACAAACGAGCCGACTCCCGCACGAACGACCCTGGACCAACGTCACTGCGACCGTAGATGAAACCCTCGTGGCCGGCGGCGATGACTTCAGTTAGCCGGAGGGACGCAAGGACGGGTGAGGCGACAGCGATCGCGAATAGGAGCACCATGACAACGCGGGACATCACCTCAGAACGCTGCTTCATCCAGGCGAACCCGCGCGCTATCGCGACACCGGCGAACGCGGCCCCCAAGAGGTGCGCGGCGGGCCAGACACGACCTTGGTGCAGCAACGTGGCATTGCCCCCTAAGGTCCAGTCGAACGCCCCCCTGGCGTAAGAGAACAACAGTAGGAGCATCGTTCCGCCCAGACACGCAAGCAAAGGGCGCGCGCGCGGATCACGCGCGATCATCACCACCCCGGCTGCCGCTGCCGGCGCCAAGAGTCCCCAACCGAAGATGGCTTCGGGCAACGACCACTCCCTGCCCAACCTCGCAGTGATGTCGACGAACCCGTCGAACCGGATGTAGTCCGCGATCACCGGACCGGCCCACAGAAGGAACACGAACGCAGCGGGAAGAAGGGCCCAGGGCAGGTTCCCCCGGCCTTTGCGATCTCCAAAGACGAAAGCCGCAAGCATCCAGATGAGCGCACTCAAGAACAATGGAGCACTAACGAGACCCAACAAGCCCGTGCAGAGGCCGGCGGCCAGCGCGTGCGACTTCTGCTGCGACCTCACCGCGAAGACGATGAGCGAACAGGCGGCCCCCAGAAGGATCAATCCCAACTCGCGCGGCAGCGCGGGAGGGAAGAGCTCGTAAACCGAGTTCGGCGACGCGACGACGAGGTCGGCTCCATACCGGGCATCGCTCGGTGTCGTTGCGAATGCAGGACGTCGGGCCATCAACCACCCGAAACCACCGACGATCGATGCGGCGGCCGCAGCGGGCAACCCCGCGTTGGGATCGAGCCGGCGCGCCAAACTCGCGGCGGCAAGAGGGATGCCCAACAGGATGATCAATTGGAGTGCTTCGTACGCGACCAGCGCATCCGATCCGGGAACGAGGCGAACCAAAGTGGCCGTAACTGCGTGCCATCCCCACGGGTAGGCGTTACGTCCGTAGGCGGCTGCGGGACCGGTCGGGACCGGCTCGCCGTTGAGGAGTTGCTGGCTCCACCCCAGGTGCCAGGGACTGTCCCCGCTCCTGACGCCGGAGCCTCCCGCAAGCGATGGTGCGGCGAAGACGAAAAGCACCACGCAGGCGAGCGCGACGCACGCCATCCACGGCACGTTGTGGGGAACCGCGAACGATCGGCGTCCCGATACGAGAACGATCACACCCATGACCGGGACGATGCCGGCCAAACCGAAGATCGCGCCGCCGGTCACGATGTTCCCGACCATCAGCCCGCAAGCGAAGACCACCCCGCCCACGATGGCGAACAACATCCGTTCCGGAGCCCCGAGCGTGATCGGACGGCCGATCCGATCGAAGAGGGCTTCCGCGAGGACCCAGCCGATCGCGACGAACAGCACGGCTTGAGCGAGTGCAACGAGCACCGCGCCGACGCTCACTCCTCGATGACCGCCAGAACCTGACCTGCCCCCACGTTCTCTCCGCCGGCCACCCGAACCTCCGTCACGGTCCCGGCGCGGGTCGCGGCGATCGTCGTCTCCATCTTCATGGCCTCGAGCACGAGGATCGGATCCCCGACCGAAACGATTGCGCCCTCGTCGACAACGACTTTGAGGATCGTCCCTTGCATCGGTGCAACGATCTCGCCCCCGGCCACCACGCTGCCGTGAGTAGCGGCACTCGCGGACTTCGACATCCCTGGGTCCCACAGGCTCACCGGGGTGCCATTCACCATCAGCACATCCACGTCCTGCTGTTCTTGGACCTGTTCCGTTACCAGCGTGTCCAGAACCCCGCTCTCCACGGTTCGAGTCGTGTGCGTACCCGCGACGAAGGAAGGCTCGTTGAGCAGTATCTCGAGGGCAGGGATCGTCGTCGTTATCCCTTGGATCTCGAACTCGCTGAGAGCGCGCAGCATTCGCACACGGGCTTCCTCGCGATCGTTCGCGCGTGTGATCAGCTTCGCCACCAGAGAGTCGTAAGCGTCTGGAACCTGATCGCCCGTCGTGTAACCGGAGTCCACTCGAACACCCAGACCGTTCGACTCTACGTACCGGGTAAGAACGCCGGGAGTGGGAAGGAAGCCCCTGGCGGGATCCTCCGCATTTATCCGGCACTCGATGGCATGCCCATACATGTGTGACTCGACATCTTCTTGAGTGAAGCCCAGGGCGTCGCCACTCGCGATCTGCAACTGACAGGCCACGAGATCAAGCCCGACGATCTCTTCAGTCACGGTGTGCTCCACCTGGAGACGCGCGTTCACTTCGAGGAAGAAGAACGACCCGTCCTCATCGACCAGGAGTTCGACGGTGCCTGCATTCACGTAGCCGCACGCTTTCGACAGCGACACC
>DASQLQ010000123.1:0-8233 GCA_035629935.1 Actinomycetota bacterium | reverse complement strand
AGATTCGTTCCCTCTTGGGTGACGACGACGAAGGCCCGCTCAGAGGCCAGGTCGAAGTCGATGAAACGCTTTACGGCGGCAAGCCTCGGGCAAAGCATCGGGCCGCATGGGCGGGCATGGACAGAAGTCAGAGGCGACAGGCGGCATCAAGGTTCGCAGCAAACAAGACAACCGTGTTCGGAATGATCGAGCGGGGCGGCAGGGTACGCGCTCGCGTGGTCGACAACCGCACTCGGGATGTCTTGCAAGAGCAGATGGTGACGCACATCCTTCCTGAGTCGATGATCTACACGGATGAGTGGTCGGCCTACCGGACCGTTGGCGAGAAGTTCGCAGGCCACAAGAGGGTTCGGCACAAGGCCCACGTTTACGTGGACGGGGACGCTTCGACGAACCTAATCGAGGGGTTCTTCGGCTTGCTCAAGAACGGAATCCGCGGTGTTTATCACTCGGTCAGCACGACCTATTTGCAGGATTACCTGAACGAATACGCGTTCAGGTTCAATCGTCGCGACGGTCGCGAGCCTCTCTTTTGGGCGATCCTCGATCGGGTTCAGAAGCGTCCACCTGGTCTAGCTGGTTCGTAGCGCGGTCAAGTGAACCGAGAAAGTCATCCTCAGTGAAAGCGGGGTCTTGTTTTTCGGCGACCTCTTTACGGGGTTCGCGGGGCTTCCCACTCTGGTTTTTCTTGGAAATTCGCGCCAAAGCGAGTCCTCTCTTTGGGACTTCATATAGACTTCGATTGTTGTACTAGGTAGTGGAGGCCACGGGAGTCGAACCCGTCGGGTGGACTTCTAAGGGACCCCCCGGCAACCGTGACGACCCCCACACCTAGGTGGGTGCCAGGGAGAGAAGGGTGATCAGCCCCCTCTCCCTGGGCTTTTTCTGGGGTTCCTCGGGGTTGGAATCCGAGGGTGGACCCAGACCTAGAAAGTGACTTGGGTCACGCTCCCTTCTGGGCGGAATACGTACTGACCCCGACCTACCCGCTGGAACCGGTCATCTTCGGACCGGAGACGCGCCACGGCCGTCCCGATCATCTTTTCCGGGTTCTGGGCCGCGGGGTTAATGAGGTTGCGTGAATCCAGGTACGTGCGCATCTGGGCCATGCTGTAGACCTTGTTGGGGTCGTTGGTCATCAGATCGCGGATGGCCTCTTTCATGCCCCTGCGCCTACGCTGGCTGTGAGGGCGTTTGGAGGCGGGCGAAGCGACAGCGGACTTGCCGTTTGAGGAAGCCCCGTTTAGCTGGATTGGGAGCAGGTCCCGCAGAGCTTGCTCCGCTCGGTCCAAACGTTCCATCTCGACGGCCTTCTGTGCCTTGTCTTTCTCGATCGCACGCAAAGCCCTCTGAACCTGTTTCTCATCCATGATGGTGAACACGATAGCACGGCCTTGATGGTTTTCTATCTCTCTACGAGCGCGATTTCTCCATCAATCGCGAAACCTACCGAACAAATGTTTCCCCCCTCTTAGGGGGAGATAGACCGGGTTAGACAGGGTCTTGATGGAAACTATCAAAAAGCTAAGGTGGCTTGTAATTTATGGCAGGTCCGGGGTTCCTAGGAGGACTACGTGTTTTCGTTTGATAGTTGCCGTGGTTAGCTCCCCATGCCTATGTGTTGGCTGCGCTGAAGGTCCTTACCCTCGGTCTTCAGGGCGGGGGCGATCATCACTTCTGCCTTCTGGAACTCCTTGATGTTGGCGTAGCCACAGGTGGCCAGGCTGGTCCGGAGGGCGCCGAAGAGATTCAGGCGCCCATCGTTCTCGTGGGCCGGCCCGACGAGGACCTCCTCGAGGGTCCCCAAGGTCGAGGTCTTGACCCGCGCCCCCCGAGGGAGCGTCGGATGGAACGTGGCCATGCCCCAGTGGTAACCGTGTCCGGGGGCCTCCTTCGCCGCCGCCAGCGGCGAACCGATCATGACCGCGTCGGCTCCGCAGGCGATCGCCTTCGCGATGTCGCCTCCTGTCCGCATTCCGCCGTCGGCGATCACGTGACAGTAACGACCGGTCTCGTCGAGATGGCGGATGCGAGCACCGGCCGCGTCGGCGATCGCCGTCGCTTGCGGAACCCCGATCCCGAGCACACCTCGCGTCGTGCAAGCCGCACCAGGTCCAACACCGACGAGAACACCGATGGCGCCGGTCCGCATCAGGTGAAGAGCGGTTGAGTACGAAGCGCACCCACCGACGATGACGGGGATCTCGTACGTGGCGATGAAGCGCTTGAGGTTCAGGGGCTCCGTCCGCGTCGACACGTGCTCGGCTGAAACGACAGTCCCTTGGATAACCAGGATGTCGAGCTCGGCTTCGAGGGCAACCTTGTGATATCGCTCGACGCGCTGTGGCGTCAGCGACGCGGCCGCCACCACGCCGGCGTCCTTGATCTCGCGGATGCGCTTGTAGATCAACTCTTCCTTGATGGGCTCTTGATAGAGCTCTTGCATCCGGCGCGTTGCCTTGTCGGTATCGAGTTCTGAGATCTCGGCGAGCACCGCGTCGCAGTCGTCGTAACGGGTCTGCAAACCTTCGAGGTTCAACACTGCCAGGCCCCCAAGGCGGCCCACTTCGATCGCCGAGCGGGCGGAAACAACACCGTCCATCGCTGCGGCCATCAACGGCAGCTCGAATTTGAATGCGTCGACTTCCCAAGTGATGTCGACGTCGTCGGGGTCCCTTGTGCGACGGGAGGGGACGACGGCTATGTCGTCGAACCCGTAGGCCCGACGACCCGATTTTCCGATCCCTATCTCGAGTTCCACGTGTTTTCCCTTCCTTGAACAACCATGTCTTTTTCTATCAGAGCTAATGGTCCCGATCTTGGCGAACGAGCCGGCCCGATAGCTCATCTTCGAGCAATGCGATGTCGGCGTCGACCATGATCTTCGCGAGGTCGGCGAACTTCGTCTTCGCCTCCCACCCGATCGTCGCCTTGGCCTTCGTGGCATCGCCGTGAAGGCCCTGTACCTCGGCGGGGCGGAAGTAGTTGGGGTCGACCTCGACGTGCTCGTCCCAGCTCAACCCTGCGTGCTCGAACGCTGTGGTCGCGAATTCGCGAACCGAATGACTCTCGCCCGTTGCGATAACTAGATCGTCCGGTTCGTCCTGTTGCAGCATCAGCCACATGGCTTCAACGTATTCGGGAGCGAAACCCCAGTCGCGCTTCGCATCCAGGTTCCCGAGAAAGAGCCTGTCCTGCATCCCCGCCTTGATGCGCGCTACCGCTCGTGTGATCTTGCGAGTCACGAACGTCTCGCCTCTGCGCGGCGATTCGTGATTGAAGAGGATGCCGTTGGTGGCGAACATCCCGTAGGCCTCCCGGTAATTCACCGTCGCCCAGTGCGAAAACACCTTTGCCACCGCATACGGGCTGCGGGGGTGGAAAGGGGTGGACTCGCTCTGGGGCGGGGGCGACGAGCCGAACATCTCCGAAGACCCCGCTTGGTAGAACCTGGTATCTACCCCGGATGCCCGTATCGCCTCCAGCATGCGGATCGTCCCCATGCCCGTCGCATCCGCCGTGTACTCGGGGATGTCGAAGGAGACCTTCACGTGGCTCTGGGCCCCCAAGTGGTAGATCTCGTCGGGCTCCAGGGTGCGGATGAGGTTGACCAGAGAGCCCGAATCCGAGAGATCCCCGTAGTGCATGAGAAATCGGACCCCAGATTCGTGAGGATCCCGGTATATCGGGTCCAGTCGTTGGGTATTGAAGGTCGAGGCACGGCGGATCAGCCCGTGGACCTCATACCCCTTGGCTAGAAGGAGCTCGGCTAGGTAAGACCCGTCCTGACCGGTCACGCCAGTTACCAGTGCGCGCTTCACAAGGCAAGCATAGGCTGTGATACGGTCGCCACTTGCCCCCGGGTTCAGCGGCTGAGCCCACCCTTTCCCCCCACAACCAGTGGCCTTGGGCTTTCACGAAGGAGCTTGTGCGCCATTTCACAATCGCTAGCAACTGTTAAAGTAGCGGTACGACTCAAAAGCAATAGAAGGGGCGGCCGATCCGTGGCCCCCTTCGTATTGGAGGCGACAACCGTGGAACGTCTGAACTTTGGTATCAGAGCGCGCCGTCGAGCCCGACGGCAGCGATTGCTCCGCCGCGCCGCATTCGCGTCACTCGCAGCGATGGCGATCGGCGTCCCCGGGGCGACCCTGGGGATCGACCTGGTGCAGCGCTTGATAGGTCCCCCTGCAGCCGTAACCGCGGCCGGAGTCAGCACGACCGAATCGGCCGAGAGCTTGCTCCGTTTCCGTAACAAGGTGGTGGAGGCCCGGGTGGCATCCCCAACCAGCGACGCCACACCGGTCGAGACCACAGAAACGGTCGAGGAGGCCCCGGCGGAGGGGTCGGTCGAATCGATCATCACCCAGGCCGCCGGAGAGTTTGGGCTCGACCCGGGCTACCTAATCTCGGTCGCCGTGTGCGAATCCAACCTGAACCCTGGTGCCGTCAACTCGGTCGGCTACTACGGGCTGTTCCAGTTCGACGAGACAACCTGGGCGAGCTACGGGTACGGCTCGATCTACGACGCCACCGCCCAGGCCAGAACGGCGGCACGTTTGATCGCCGCAGGCCAGACCAGCCGCTGGCCGAACTGCGCCTAACGGCGCTTCCCGCCGACGGCCGAGCCCGTCGGCATTCGACGAACCGACCGGGCAGCGAAGGTTAAGTTGACGCTTACGTAAGCATCTGCTTACACTCGTGCTGTGGATGCAGCACTGAAAGCGATCGCCGAACCGAACCGTCGCCGCATCCTTTCTCTCGTCGCAAGCAAAGAGATGACCGCAGGCGAGATCGCGGCCCATTTCGACATCTCCCGTCCGGCGATCTCCCAACACCTCGGCGTCCTCAAGGAGGCAGGTCTTTTGGATGAACGCAGAGAAGGGACACGCCGCGTCTATCGGGCGCGGCCCGAAGGCCTGGCCGGTCTACGCCAGTGGCTCGAGGACTTCTGGAAGCAAGGTCTCGAACTGTTGAAGTCAGCTGCCGAGTTCGAAGAGAGGAGAAGGAGGGGTCGCGAGGGGAACCAGTGAGGCCGCTTGCGGCCGAGGGTTCCCCTGAGTGGAGACCAAGGACGCCTTCAGGCGAACTTGGTCGTAACGGAAGGAGGGTAGTGGCCGTAACTGACACCGACGTCGTCGTACAAGAAATCCTGATCTCCGCGTCTCCCGAAACGATCTTCGAGTTCTTCACGGACCCAGAAAAGATGACTCGCTGGAAAGGTCGTAAGGCGGACCTGGATCCGCGACCGGGCGGCATCTACAAGGTCGACATGAGCGGTACGAACGTTGCACTCGGTGAATTCGTCGAGCTCGTCCCCCACGAGCGGATCGTGTTCACGTGGGGATGGGAGGGACACCCCACCGTGCAGCCGGGTAGCTCGACCGTAGAGATCACCTTCACGCCGGACGGCGACAAGACACGGGTGCGGCTCGTCCACCGCGACCTTCCGGAGGATGAGCGCGAGCAGCACAACGCGGGGTGGTCGCACTTCCTTCCTCGGCTCGTTTCCATCGCAGAAGGCAACGACCCCGGCACCGATCCATGGTTCACGGACCAGCCGTAAGAGAACCTGAGGACCTAGCAAGGAGGAGAGATGGGAAACAAAGTGATCCACTTCGAGATCGCAACATCCGGAGACGCGGCCGGGTTGCAGAAGTTCTACTCCGACGCGTTCGATTGGAAGATCGACGCGGACAACCCGATGAACTACGGGATGGTCGACGCGGGCACCGCGGGGTTGGCCGGCGGTATCGGCCCAGCTCCGAGTGACTCCGGACACGTCACCGTCTACATCGAGGTCGACGATCTCAACGCCGCGCTCGACAAGGTCGAGAAGCTGGGTGGGAAGACTGTGACACCCCCGATGGACGTTCCCGGGGGCCCGGCGCTCGCGCACTTCGCGGACCCAAGCGGCAACTTCATCGGCCTTGTGAAGGGGATGTAGCCGAGCAGGCCCGGGCCCTTGCCTCGGCCCGGCGCCGCTCTAGCTCCATCAGCTCTCTCAGACCAGGTGACTGGATCATCTGGGCACCTCCTTTCTTTGGTCACACGGCTCTAGCCCAGTTACTACATCGGCTTGATGCCAAGAATCTTGAGGTCAAGATACTTGAGATAAAGCTTTATGTCAAGATATTCAATGTCGAAGGAACTGGGTAAGCTGACCCGGTGGACGAGGACGCTGTCGACCAGCACATCAAGCTCTGGACGAGCGCCTTTCCCGGGCTCGATCGCAGTGTCGAGGGGGTCGTGTCCCGGATCCAGAAGCTCTCCCGCTACCTGGATAAGTCCTTCGGCGAGACGGCCGCCGAATTCGAACTCACCCTGGGTGAGCTCGACGTCCTGAAGCTCCTCCGGCTCAAAGAGCACCCCCACGAGCTCTCCCCCGGCAAGCTGTCCGAGCGGCTGATGCTGTCATCCGGGGCCATGACAAACCGCCTGGACAAACTCGAGACTGCAGGTCTGGTCGAACGCGCGCCCGACCCGAACGACCGCCGGGGAGTCATCGTCCGGCTCACGGAAGAAGGAGCGAAACGCTTCAGCCTGGCGATCGAGCGTCAGATCGAGAAGGAAAAGAACCTGCTAGAGGTGATGGGTGCGAATGATCGCGAGGAACTTGCCGCTCAGCTCCGCAAATTGATGTTGTGGTTCGAAGAACTTCTCGGACCGCCGGTCCACACCGGCGAGTTGGAGGCCGTTACCGAGCGGTCATGAAGTGGTGGATATGACCTTCTTCCACCTGATGCGGTGCCGCCTCTTCCGCGATGAACCATTCACGGATCGGATCCGGTAGCTCGTCGAAGGGTTTCTCGCTGAAGCCCTGGCGACCGTAGAACGCCAACCGCTCTGGGTGGCACACCAACCAGAGAGTTCCACCTCTGCTCATCATCGCGGCATTCATCAACTGAGCGCCAATGCCCTCACCGCGTCGACCTTCCCGCACCAATACGTCCTCGATGATGACTTGATTAGTCTCGGGCTCGAACATCTGGAGCGCTCCGACGATCGCACCATCGCGGGCGACGAAGCCAACGCTCTTACCTTGCGTCGACATCTCCCATTCGTGCTCTTTATAGAACTCTTCGATGTCGGCCTTGTCGTGCCGCGTCGCGCGTGTGATGAACATGGTCAGTTCTTAGCAGCTGCGCGGAGTTGCTCGAGCACTTCGTCGGGACAGACCACGTTGTGCTTGCCTCCCGGCATGCCTCGGTCGGGCCGCATGTCGCCGTGATAGTCGCTACCGCCGGAGACGATCAGATCCTTGCTGCGTCCCAGTGCGCGGTACGGCTCCTGCTCGACGTCCGGCAGGTCTCCGTGATAGCCCTCGATCCCTTTCAGTCCCGCCTCGACCAATGAATCGACGAATCGATCGAGCTCGTCGAACTGCAGGTTGAGGGTGAAGGGATGTGCCAAGACGGGAACGGCCCCCGCAGAAAGCATCAGCTCGGTCGCTTCGGCCGGCTTGTAGAGCTTCCGCGTGATGTACGCCTTCGCGCCCTTGGCCAGGTACTCATCGAAAGCGGTCTGGTAGTCGGGCACCGCACCGTGTCGAACGAGAACCGCAGCGAAGTGCGGACGTCCGATCTGAGCACCCGGTCCCCCCGCTTCCTCTTCGACCTCTTCGAAGGTGACGGGGATGCCCAGCTCGTTCAATCGGTCGACGATGATCTTGTTCCGGTTCGCCCGGTGGTACTGCAACTCAGCGAGCGCGGACGACAGAGGGTTCTCCGTGGACGGGATGAAATACCCGAGCAGGTGCATCGTCGGACGTTCGCTGGGAGTGAACCCTTGCTCCGTCAACGCGTCGACGTCGCACGAGATCTCGACGCCGCGCACGACTTCGATACCGGCCTTCTCCCCCGCTGCGATCGCTTCGGTGCAGCCCGAGTCGTTGTCGTGATCCGTGACGGCGATCGCCGACAGACCCGCCGCTTCTGCCTTGGAAACAAGTTCGGACGGGGAGTCGCCCCCGTCCGAAACAGTTGTGTGAGTGTGGAGATCGATCAAGAGGGAGCTAGGCCTCCAGGTACTTGAGCTCGACGAGCTTGTCTATGACCTGCTGGGCAGACTCCTCAACCGACTGCTCGCCGGTCTTGGCGACGACCTCGGCGTTGTCGGGAGCCTCGTAAGGATCGTCGATCCCGGTGAAGCCTTTGATCTCGCCGGCACGTGCCTTGGCGTACAGACCCTTGACGTCACGCTCCTCGCAAACCTCGAGCGGTGCGTCTGCGTA
>DASQLQ010000122.1:0-2793 GCA_035629935.1 Actinomycetota bacterium | reverse complement strand
GATGCCGGTGGCTATCTCCTGTAGCGCGCCACCTTCGGATCCGACGAGGTAGATGAGCACGTCCTCGGTGGGAAAAGCCGCCACCAATGCCGTACCTTCGGCATTGATCAGGACGCCGCGGCCCCCGAGGATCTCCCGGGTGCTGCCGGGGGCGACCTCTTTGAAAACCTCCAGCTGAAGGTCTTCCGTAGTCAGATCTCCGCCGTCATAAGCGGCGGCCAACACCTCGGCAGGCACGCGCTCCCCATCGATCAGCACGGAGCGAACCGTTGCGTCGACGAGCTCGACATCTGCCGGAGTGGCGCCGGTGATGAACTCGCGAAGGTTCGCCGCGGTCTCGGGCTCGGCTTCGACGAACGTGTACGGCTCGAAGTCGACCAGGACGCGTGCAGAAACGGATTCCGGGGCGTCATCGCTGCAGCCACCGAGCAAGGCGAGCAGGAGGATCCCGATGGCGACTTTCATCACGTCAAGCTAGTCGGCCTGGCGGATGTTGGCCACGTAACCCAATAGCGGGCTGACCGTAAGCGTCGCCAGCAGACCCTGCGCCACCTGCCCGTACTTCTTCTCGTGCACCCTGTAGGCGCGCACGCTCGTGGAGCTCCCATCATCGAACGCGACGAAGTAACGAAGGTTGGGCTCGTCGTAACCGGGGGCCGGGCCCGGCGACCACCGGGTTCGCGTTCGAAGGACCTCTCCGGTCACCTCCCTCCGCGAGAACAGATCCGGCACCGCCCACAGCACCTCGAGTAGGGATCTGATCAACAACAAGAATGCGAACGCGGTGACGCAATAGCCCGACACCGTGAACCAGGTCGGGTCCGGACCCGACCCGAGGGTCGTTCCCAATCCGAAGCGCATGACCTTGAAGCCGAGGTAGGTGCCCACCGCCCCCAACAGAAGGGCGAGGGCCGGATGTCGTCCCCATCCTGGGCGCAAGCGTGGATAGGAGACGGTGACCTTCCGCCACTCGCCGGTATGTGCGGTCCACGCTTCGGTGTCACTCTCGGCCCCCATCGGCAGCGCCCGTACGGCTTTGTCTGCCGTCCCCATGGCGGCCGCATATGCCAGATGGCGTTCCCACACGATCACGCCGCTCGGCGGTGTCACTGCGAAAGTGGGGCTCGATTCGAGCGCCTCCCTGACGCCCAACCATCGAGCCGCCGCGCTCCTCCCATGCGGGGTCTCCGACTGCATCGAGGACGCGAGCAACGCGATCAGCGCCGCCACCCCCACCCAGCAACCGAACGAGACCACCTCTACCAATCCAGACGCGCGCACGTTCTCGATGTCGTTGAAACCGACCGACATCTGAAAGATCAGGAACACCACACCGCCGATGATGCCGAGCCCGATGCCGATCGACTTCGTCCAGAGCTTGGTCGACAGCCCAAGTTGTTGCGCTTCCTTGACGACTTCTCTCTTGAAGCCTCGCCACCACACGGTCGACTGTTCCTGGGGGCCTGTCGTCAATGCATCCGCGGGGACGATCCCGTTCGAGGCCTGACGACGGAGGTGGTTAAGAAGCCTCTGTTCGTACAACGTGAGGCCCTCAATCTCATTCTTCAGCCTGCATATGTACCGGCCGATCCCTGTGTCTTCGATCTCGATGGATCCGCGAGCGGCCAGATCGATCAGCGTTGCGGGTACGGCGTCCCTAGTCGCGAACAACCGATGCGTCAGCAGGTTCACCACCGCCGGTGACTCGGTTCCCAGTTCCGTCGTCGTTTCTCCCGCGGCAGGTTTCTTCGGCAATCGATACAGCCAGATGGCGATCACCAGTGCGAACCACCCAAGCAAACCAATCGCTGCTAGAGATAAGAGAGCTTCATTCGGCGCGTAGAGCTCATCGGCAGCGAGATAGGGGACGGCGGGCGCGATCACAACGAGATTGTCCTATCTGAAGCCCACGTATTGTGGGGGTTCGAAAAATGGGATGGGAGGACGGTCTTGAAGCTCTTCTCTAAAGGTGTCGTCGCGCTGTTGCTGGTGGTCGGGCTTACGTCCTCGGCCGTTGCCCAAGGGACGGGACCGGTGCAGCCCTATGGCACTGGGGATGGCGGCATAACCGTTCTGAACGTGCTTCCTCCGGGGCAAGGCGGGTACCAGAACGGTCCCGAGCAAGCCGCCGGCCAACAAAGCCCTCACAACTCCGATCAGATAGCTCTGTACAACAAGCTCGTCCAGGGCGCCCCCGACATCACCGAGGAGTCCCTGCTCGAATACTTCAAGGACGCCACCTTTGGCGTGCAGCCAACCAACCTCGAAAGCGAGTACTCACCCCGCGACGGGGTCGTCGTCCAACGCGACTCGGGCTTCGGCGTGCCCCATGTGTATGGGACGACGCGTGAAGACGTGATGTTCGGGGCGGGTTACGTCTCTGCCGAAGACCGTCTGTTCATGATGGACACTCTTCGCCACTACGGCCGTGGTCGTCTCAGTGAATTCCTCGGTGCCAGCGAGGCGAACCTTGCGAGTGACCGAGCGGTCTATGCCAGCTCGGGCTATACGGAAGAAGAGTTCCAGGCCATGATCGACCGAGTCGAGAAGCTCGACCCCGAGCTGGGTCCGATCGCAGCCGCCGACCTTGCCGCTTACGTGGAGGGCGTCAATCAGTACATCGCCGAAGCTCGGCTCGACCCGTCGAAGTTGCCGGCCGAGTACGGAGCGTTGCAGATCGTTCCCGAGGACTGGAAAGCCACCGATACAGCCGCGGTTGCCAGTCTTATCGGTTCCCAACTGGGAGTCGGCGGCGGTGGCGAGCTCGAGAACGCAGCGTTCATCAGTGCCCTC
>DASQLQ010000121.1:0-17253 GCA_035629935.1 Actinomycetota bacterium | reverse complement strand
CGCAGCTCTTCTTCCATGTCGCCCGGTTCCCCCATCGCCGTGATCCGACCGTGCGCCATCACGGCGACGTAGTCGGCAACTGCCATCGCCATATGAGCGTATTGCTCTACGAGCAAAATGGACACTCCCTCAGAGGCGATCTGAGCAACTAATTCGTACAGTTCCTCGACGATCTGGGGGGCAAGACCCATCGAGATCTCGTCCAGCATGAGAAGGGTCGGCTCGACGGCGAGCGCCCGGGAGATCGACAGCATCTGCTGCTCGCCACCGGACAAGGTGCCGGCCAGTTGCGACCGTCTCTCCGCCAGGATCGGGAACCTCTGATAGCTACGTTCTTCGATCGTCGGCAGCGAGGCCGATGCGTAGGTCACCATCTGAAGGTTCTCCCGCACGGTGAGGTTCGGGAAGATCCCTCTTCCTTCGGGGATCGTGCAAACGCCGGCCCTCGCGAGAGAGTCGGGGGATGAGCCGTTCACGTGGCGACCTGCGACGTGGAAACAGCCACGCTTCGGTCGGAGCTGCCCGGCGGCAACCTTGATCGTCGACGTCTTACCTGCGCCGTTGGGACCGAGCAGTGCCACGACGCTTCCTTCGGGCACGATCAGGTCCACACCATGTAGAACCGTGATTCGACCGTACGCCGCGTAGACGTCGATCAGCTCGAGGATCGGTGCAGTGGTCTTAGGCGGCATCGTGTGCCCCTTTACCCAGATAGGCGCGTTGCACGGCTTCGCTGGCCTTGATCTCGTCGGGAGTTCCACGGGCCAGGATGGATCCGAAATCCAGCACGTAGATGTCCCGGCAGACCTCCATTACCAACTCAATATGGTGTTCGACGAGAAGCACCCCTAGACCTGCTTCCGCCTCCGCTTTCATCAAACCGGCGAGCAGATCTGATTCCGACTGATTGAGCCCCGAGGAGGGCTCGTCCAGCAGGAGGAGCCGGGGCCGCGTGGCCAGGGCTCGGCCCAGCTCGACGATCCGAAGGAGGCCCGTGGGCAGGGAGTCCGCCCGCTCCTCGGCCAGCTCCTCGATGTGCAGCCGCCTAAGTACATCCGCTGCTATCTGGCGGGGATCCGATCCGTCACGGGACCAGGACTTGCGGATCTCGGCCCCCGTCAGGACGTTCTCCAGAACGGTCATCGAGCCGAATATCTCCAGGCGTTGAAAAGTCCGCCCGATGCCGAGCCGGGCCCGCCGATGAGCCCTCAGCTTGGCGACGTCTTCACCTTCGATCAGCACCCTGCCGTCGGTCGGCGTCTGCAATCCGCAGACCACGTTGAAGAACGTGGTCTTGCCCGCGCCGTTGGGCCCGATCAGCCCGGTTATCCCTCCGGCCCCAACCTCTAGGTCGACACCTTTGAGCGCGTGAAGGCCACCGAAACGGACCTCGATGCCTTCAGCTTGTAGCAACGCCAACGCGCGTCGCCTCCTCGGTGTCGGGAATCAGTGGAGCCCCGGTCCTCTTGCCGGAGCGACGCTTCCAGAACGCGAATGGACTGAGGAGCTGCGCGATCAAGAATGCGATCCCGTTCGGGTTGCGGCCGAGACTGACCGCAGCCGCCCCCGTGGCGAGGAAGACAAGTCCGCCGACCGCCGGACCCTCCCCTTGTAGTACCGGCAGCATCGCCAACAGCAGACCACCGATCAGACCGCCGGAGACCGTGGTTATCCCTCCGATCACCGCCATGAGCAGTACGGGCAGGCTCTGGAACATCAAGAAGTCGGTTGGACCCGCCGAACCTTGCA
The DNA here is from genome assembly GCA_035629935.1 of Actinomycetota bacterium. GTDB lineage: Bacteria > Actinomycetota > CADDZG01 > CADDZG01 > WHSQ01 > DASQLQ01. The sequence goes on along the minus strand of DASQLQ010000121.1, from coordinate 15,504 downwards.
ATCCGCCGAACATCGCGCCGCCGATGCCGGCCATGGCCGCGGACAGCGTGAACACAGCAAGTTTCGTCTTCGTGAGACTCATGCCCAACGTCGCGCATGCGGCCGGGCTGTCCTTCATCGCTGCGACTCGCCGGCCGAACGTCCCACGTCTCAGCGCGAGCACCAGGATCCCAAGGATCGCGAATATGACGACCATCAGCATGAACCAGGACTGCTCGCTCTCGAAAGAGATGCCGAACAGAGCCAGCCTGTCGACAGGTTTGCTACCTCCAAAGGACCCGAAGACATTCGGGTTGTTGAAGAACATGAAGTCCGCCAGGACGGCGAACGCCATCGTTGCAAGCGCCAGATAGAGACCTTGCAGCCTGAGTGCCGGCAGGGCCGCGAGCGCTCCGGCAGCGGCAGCCAAGACGAGCGCCATAACGAGACCCATCGGTGATCCGTTCACTCCGAAGGTCGCTATCGCGAACGCTCCGATCCCGGCGAACGTCATCTGACATAAGGAGACCTGGCCCCCATAACCCGTCAGCGGAACCAACGAAAGCATCACGATCGCTAGGGCGATGCCGCGTCCGACGCGTGCGATATCGGATCCGGGCAGAAGACTCGAAACATAGAAGGCAACTCCCACCAACACCACCGCTCCGACGAGAGACATCCGGAACGACGGGATCGAGGGAATCTTCAGCGTGCTGAAGCGTGCCGCGCGCAACTTGTCCTCAGGGAGCAGGAGCAGCACGATGAACAAGAGCAGCGACGGAAGTGCGGAACGCAGCTCGCCAAACGCGCCTTCGAGCTGTACGAACCCGACCGTGTAGGCCTGCGCCACACCGAGGATCAACGCACCGACGAACGTGAGCGGGAGGCTCTTGAGCCGACCCACCATCGCGGCCACGTAGGCGTTAACCACCAACAAGGTGAGGATCAGTGCGTCGAGCTGAAGCAGGGGGGCCAACAGGATCCCGGCCACGGCAGCGAGCGAGGCTCCCATCGCCCAGCTGAACATCCCGATCCGGCCGGGACGTGCCCCGGTCAGCGCGGCGAGCGATCGATCGTCGACGACCGCCCGCATACTCGTGCCGAGCTTGGTGCCGAACAGCAGCAGCCGTAATAGGACCGCAACTGCGATCGCAACGCCGATCGTGATCGCCTCGTGCCAGGTGACGAATAGCTCGCCGACATTGAAGCCACCGAATCCGAAGAAGGCCGGCATCTCGCGCGCTTGGCCCGGCGGCCAGATCGCTTGCGCGGCGCCGATCAAAGCCACCATCAAGCCGACGGTTACCACCAATGATGTGGCCGTTGATGCCCCCTGAAGGCTCCGCATCAGCGTTCTTTCGACGATCGCTCCCAACAGAGGGGCGATTACGAACACCACGAGCAACAGTGCCGCCCATGCCGGCAGGCCTTGTTGGATGTGAAGCTCCCAGTAAGTGAATGCCATCAGCATCCCGATCGCGCCGTGCGCGAAGTTGAAGATCCCCGAAGCTGTGTAGGTAACGACGAGTCCGCTGGCCGCCACCGCGTAGATGGCACCCGTGACGATGCCGGAAACGGTGAAGGCCAAGAGCTCGGTCACGGCATCACGGTCTTACAAGGCCCTGGTTACAGATCCAGCCATCCGAAGGCGTCTCTCTGACGAACCGGCCGTTCGCCACATGCACGTAGAGGTAGCACGGCGATGTGATCTGGCGTCCGATGTCATGCGCGGCGTGGAGTCCATAGCCATCCCACGAATGGATGCTCTTCAGTTCGGCGATCAGCTTCTCGCGCGTCAGATTTGCTCCCACGTCGGTCGCCGCTTTGACAAACAATCTCCCTGCCGACCACGCATAGAGGCCGAAGTAGTCCGGCTCGGCCCCCGGTGCAACACGGTTCAGCCAGCCCACGTAAAGCTGCATCTCTTTGTTGGAGTTGATCTCCTCGAACAGGGAGGTGTTGAGATAGACCTTCGAATCCTCGCCGGCGGGGCCTGCTGCACCGAGGAAGTCGGGGTCGTAGGCCACCGAATCCCACTCGCGCACCGTGGGGAAGTAGTTCTGCTGTCGCATCGCTTTGAGGAACCGCGAGATGCTCTGGAAGTCACCGACCATGCTCACGTACTGGATGTCGTTCTGGCGCATCTCGAGGACATAGGGGCTGTAGTTGGCCTCGAGGACCTGGACCTCACGTTTGATCTTGAAGTTGTAACCGAGGTCTTCGTAAACCTGTATGCGTCGCTGCGCCGTCGATCTGGTCACTGCGGCGTTGAGCCAGAAGAACGCCGCACTCTTCGCTGCCTCAGGGTACTTCTGCTTGATGTATTTGGCCGGGCCGATGATGTAGTAGTCGGGACCGTTGGGATACGCGGCGAAGATGTTGCTCGCTCGCGCACGGTTGGGGTTCGTCGGGATCGCGGTGAGGTCCGGGATCCCACACTTCTCCCCCTCCTCGACACCGCCGTCGTCGAAGGCCGACATGTTCCCAACCATCGCGAACGCCTTCTCGCAGGCCTCGATCACCCCCGCACGATTGCCGCCCGAGGTGGTCTGGGCGTCGATCAGGTCGACCTTGAGGCTGCGCCCGTAGATCCCGCCCTCGCTGTTGACGTAGGCGGCCAGAGCCTGCATCGCCTGGTGCGCCGACTTGAAGAGACCCGGCTGAGGTCCTGTGATGTCAGCGAGCGTCGCGATCGTGATCTGGTCACCCGTTACGCCGACGTCGGTGGCTCCGCCGTTGCCCCCTTCGGGGACGCCCGCACCGGCACCGCCGCCGCCATCGCTGCCACCGACCGCTCCGCCACCGCCACCCACCGCGATGTCGGGCCCGGAACCGCCATTAGAGCCTCCGCCGGTGCCTCCGATGCCACCCCCGTCGAGCCCGGCCACTCCTCCATCCGTAGTTACTCCCGAGCCGGTGCCGCCGCCGGAAACGATCCCCGTTTGTCGCTGTTCCTCAGATAGCCGGGCTCCGCACGCCGCGGTCATCGTAAGAACGAGCGCCAGCCCGATCGCTTCTGCACTCCGCAAACTCATCTTCAAGACTTCCCCCCGAACCGCTGTTACGCCTTTAGGTTCGTCCTACTCCTTTAGTACGTCCTACTCGTCTTCTAGTGACAGCGCCATTTTGGGACAGCGCTTGACCGCTTCTTCGACCTGGGCACGCAGCTCCTCACCCGGGCGTTCCTGCAATAGCCGGAGACGGTCGTCTTCCTCGGCGACTTGAAACACCTGGGGCAGGATCTCCTCGCACTTGCCGTTGCTCTCGCACTGGTCGTAATCGACGACGACCCTCATGTGGAGACCCGATTCCGACTCGTCTCGTTCCACGGCTTACCTGTGTCGGGGTCGGGGTCGCGCGGCAAGCCCAAGATGCGTTCGGCGATGACATTGCGCAGGATCTCCGAAGTGCCTCCGCCGACGGTTAGGGCCGGAGCGAAGAGGAAGCCGTTGTCCCACCAATCCGGGCTCGTGCCGAGGGGGCCGCGGTCTGCGAGCATGCCGGCCGCACCGGCAAGGTCCTTCGCTAGCCAGAAGACTCGTTGCCCATGCGGATCATTGAGCGCCTTGCGTACGGATGCTTCGGGTGCATCCTGGCCGGCGATCCTCGCCGCCACCATCCGCAGTGCGTGGACGCGCAGGATCTCGCTCTCGGCGTAAACCTGTGCGAGGCGGTCGCGCAGCAGCGGATCGCCAACCCCACCTTGTTCGCGTACGAGGTCGGTGAGATCGCGCGCCGTCGGCCCCCATCCCCACTGGACCCCTTCGCGCGAGAGCGTCACGCGCTCGTTCGTCAATGTTTCTTTCGCAAGTTGCCACCCTTTGTTCTCCTCGCCGATCAGGTTCTCGGCGGGGATCCTCACGTCGGTGAAGAAGACCTCGTTGAAACTGTGTGCTCCGGTGATGTCGATGATCGGGGTGACTTCGATCCCCGGCAGGTCCATCGGGATGATGAAGTAGGAGAGCCCCTCATGCTTGGGAGCGTTGGGATCGGTGCGGGCAAGAAGGATCCCGAGCTGCGAGTAATGGGCCAGCGATGTCCAAATCTTGTGGCCGTTGATGATGTAGTGATCGCCGTCGCGCTCGGCGCGGGTAGCGGTGTTGGCGAGGTCGGACCCGGCCCCCGGTTCGCTGAAGAGCTGGCACCAGATCTCCTCGCACGACATCATCGGAGGGATGTAACGCTGCCTCTGCTCCTCCGTACCGTGCACGAGGAGGATCGGACCGCAGTGACCGATCCCGATCGGGTTGATCGGCCGTGACACTTGGGCGCGCTTCAGCTCGTCTTCGATGATCAGTTGGTGCAGCGGCTCCGCATCGAGGCCCCACGGTTTCGGCCAGTGGGGAACGACGTAACCGGCGGAAGCGAGATCGGACGGAGTTGGGTCAGGGTGCTCTTCGAGCCATGCTCTTACTTCCAACCGCCGAGGATCGTCTGCCGGCGGGAGCTCCAACTCCATCTGTCTGTGCCCTCCTCCTCCGTCGGGGCACTATAGGAGTGCGACCAAAAAATTGCAACAGGTTCTAGTTTCCGCTAAGTTTGCCACCTAGTGACCGTCCTCGAAAAGAAGCTCACCCCCCGACAAGCGCAGCGCCGCGAAGCCGTGATCAATGCTGCGATGGAGCTCGCGCTGGAAGGCGGATACGAAGCCGTCCAGATGCGCGAGGTGTCGACCCGGGCCGAAGTCGCCCTCGGCACCGTCTACCGCTACTTCTCGTCCAAGGACCAGTTGCTCGTCGGCGTCTTGAACGAATGGGTTCTCGAGCTGCAGCGACGGGTCGACGTCCGGCCCCTGCGCGGCGACACGCCGGCGGAGCGTGTGCACGACGTCCTCAGGCGGGCACTGATCGCTCTCGACCGCTCCCCGATGCTGACCGAGGCGCTCGTTACGGCCCTCACGTCGGTGTCGGCAGCCGACCCGGATGCGATCGCGGAGACGCAGGTGGTCTACGAGAACATGCAACGCCTCGTCGCCGCCGCCATGGGTGACGAGGGGCCACCAGAGCGCGAGGCGATCATCCGGATCATCGGGTCGGTCTGGATGGCGGCCCTCATCGCTCGGACCAGGGGTTGGGCCCAGCCCACCGAGATGCGCAACGACCTCGAAGCAGCCCTTCAACTATTGCTGCCCCACAAGAACAACAACCGGAGGTCTAAGTGATGAGCAAGAGCGTCATCGTTGAAGCCGTACGAACGCCGATCGGGAAGCGGAACGGCGCCCTTTCCACGCTCCACGCAGCCGAGTTGTTGGGCGCAGTGATGGTGGAGGTCGTCAAGCGGACCGGGATCGAGCCGCGTTCGGTCGAACAAGTGGTGGGCGGCTGCGTCACGCAGGCCGGGGAACAGGGACTGAACCTGACACGCACCGCATGGTTGGCGGCCGGGCTCCCCTACGAGGTCGCGGCCACGACGATCGACACCCAATGCGGATCGTCTCAGCAGGCGAACCATCTCGTTTCGGCTCTCGCCGGGACGGGCGCGATCGATGTTGGGATCGCGTGCGGGGTCGAAGCCATGAGCCGCGTGCAGTTGGGCTCCAACGTCATGAACGGACCCGGATCCTTCATCCCACCGACGTGGACGATCGATTCGCCCGACCAGTTCGTCGGTGCCGAGCGCATCGCGGAGAAGCGGGGCCTGAAGCGCGCCGACACCGATTCCTTCGGCGTTGCATCCCAGCAGAAGGCCGCACGGGCGTGGGACGAAGGCCGCTTCAAGCGCGAGGTAGTCGCGGTCGAGGCACCGGTCAAGAACGAGGATGGTTCACCCGGCGACGAACGTCGCGTCCTTGACCGCGACGAGGGACTACGCGACACGACGATCGATGCACTGGCCGGGCTCAAACCGGTTATCGAAGACGGCATCCACACCGCCGGTACCGCTTCACAGATCTCGGACGGTGCGGCAGCGGTGCTGTGGATGTCTGAGGACCGGGCCAGATCGGCCGGCCTCACGCCCCGCGCGCGCATCGTTGCGCAAACGGTCGTCGGTTCCGATCCCTATTTCCTGCTCGACGGACCGATCGACTCCACGAGATCTGTGCTCGACAAGGCAGGGATGAGTATGTCGGACATCGACATCTTCGAGGTGAATGAGGCGTTCGCTTCGGTGGTCCTGTCGTGGGCCTCGCAGATGGAGCCGGATATGGACAAAGTGAACGTCAACGGAGGAGCGATCGCGTTGGGGCATCCGGTGGGAGCAACCGGCGCTCGCTTGATCACCACCGCCCTCCACGAACTCGAGCGCACGGACAAGTCGATCGCGCTCATCACGATGTGCTGCGGCGGAGCACTGTCGACCGCGACGATCCTCGAACGGATCTCCTGATGGCCGAACGGCTGGACGGAAAGGTCGCGATCGTCACCGGAGCCGGTCGCGGTCTGGGCCGAGCCGAAGCGATCGAGCTCGCGTCTTTGGGGGCCAGCGTCGTGGTGAACGATCTGGAGGTCGGTCTCGACGGTGGCGAGACTGCCGGCGGGGCCGCTGAAGAGGTCGTCGAGGTCATCCGCTCGGCCGGCGGGCAAGCCGTGGCCCACGGTGGAGATGTGGCCGACTTCGCCGTCGCCGAAGAGTTGATCAAGTTCGCCGTCGATCAGTTCGGAGACCTGAACATCCTCGTCAACAACGCCGGCATCCTGCGCGACCGCATGATCTTCAACATGGACGAATCCGATTGGGATGCCGTCATCCGCGTGCACTTAAAGGGACACTTCTGCATGTCCCGTTGGGCCACCACCTACTGGCGAGCAAAGTCAAAGGAGAAGGGCGGGCCTGTGTACGCCCGCATCGTCAACACCTCGTCGGAAGCGTTCCTGTTCGGCTCCGCAGGACAACCGAACTATGCGTCGGCAAAGGCCGGGATCGTCGGACTCACGCTCTCGACGGCGCAGGCATGCGGTCGATACGGCGTGTTGGCGAACGCGATCGCCCCGCGCGCACTCACCCGGATGACGGAAGGGGTCGGCTTCGATCCCGAGACGTACGCACCCGAGAATGTGTCGCCACTGGTGGCATGGCTTGCCTCCCCTGCTGCTGAGCGCGTGTCGGGGCAGGTGTTCGTGGCATACGGCAGCACGGTCTCCGTAGTTGCCGGTCTTTCGTTCGACCAGCGCTTCGAGACGGACGGCAAATGGACGGTCGACTCACTCGACTCAGCGCTTGCTTCGTACTTCGACAAGAGGGAGCCGGTGACCGACGGCTTCGCGATGCCGGTCCAATAAACCAGCGGGAGGGATCATGGGAGAAGCATTGAGCGGGGCCGAGCCTCGCATGTTGATCGACGGAAAGCTCGTCGAGGCCGCGAACGGCAAGACCTTCACGAACATCAATCCGGCGACGGAAGAGGTCATCGGCGAGGTCGCCGATGCGTCTCCCGAGGACGCGGTCCGTGCGATCGCCGCGGCTCGCAAGGCCTTCGACACCACCGACTGGTCGACGGACCACAAGTTCCGCCGACAATGTCTGGAGCAACTTCAGCGCGCGCTCGTTGAGAGCAAGGAAGAGTTCCGCCTCGCGTTGATAGCCGAGACCGGTTCCCCGATGTTGCTGACCTATTTGGTGCAGATCGATTCACCGATCGACTGGTTCTCGTTCTGGCCCGAGCTCGCCGATTCGTACGACTACGACGGTTCACTGCCCGATATCGATTTCATGGGAACACAGCACCGAGGGATGATCCTGCGCGAGTCGGTCGGCGTCGTCGGTGCGATCACGCCGTTCAACTTCCCGCTGTATCTGAATCTCGCGAAGCTCGGCCCGGCACTGGCCGCCGGATGCACGATGGTGTTGAAGCCATCGCCCGAGACCCCGTGGTCGGCGACCCTGCTGGGCCGGTTGGTCGCCGAGCAGACCGACATCCCGCCGGGTGTCTTTAACGTGGTTACGTCTTCATCACCGGATGTCGGTGTGACTCTTACGACTGACCCCGGAGTCGACATGGTGAGCTTCACCGGCTCGACTGCGACCGGCAAGAAAATCATGGCCGCCTGCGCGGAGACGGTGAAGAAGTGTCACCTCGAACTCGGCGGAAAGTCGGCCAACATCCTGTTGGACGACGCCGATTTCTCACTTGCAGCGGGATCTGCCCCGGCGTTCGTGTGTGCGCACTCGGGCCAGGGCTGTGCGTTGTACACGCGCCTGCTGCTCCCCCGCTCTCGCTACGACGAAGGTTTGGCGTTAGTGAAAGCCGGGTTCGAGAGCATGACGTACGGGGATCCGATGGATCCTTCGATGATGCAAGGACCGCAGATCAACGCCGCGCAGCGGGACCGAGTTCTCGGCTACATCGAGACCGCCGTCAAAGAAGGAGCGAAGGTTCTGATCGGTGGAGGCACCCCCGAACACCTCGAGAAGGGCTATTTCGTCGAGCCGACGATCCTCGTCGATGTGGATCCTGACTCGGCCGTTGCTCAAGAAGAGATCTTCGGGCCGGTGCTCGTGGTCATCCCGTTCGATGACGAAGACGATGCGGTCAGCATCGCTAACAATTCCCTCTATGGGCTATCGGGCTCGGTGTGGAGTGAATCTGAGGAACGGGCACTCGCGGTCGCGCGCCGGATCCGGAGCGGCACGGTCGCGGTCAACGGTGGACAGTGGTTGCACGTAAGCCGTCCGTTCGGTGGATATCGCGAGAGTGGGCTCGGCCGCGAGAACGGCGTCGAGGGCTTCGAGCAATATCTCGAGACGAAAGTCGTAGCGCTGGCCGGTTAGCCGGATGGCAGACAACATGAAGGTGGGCCTCACGCTCGGCTACTGGGGTGCCCAGCGCGACGATCCCATCGACCTCGTGCTCGAAGCCGAACGTCTGGGCTTTGACTCCGTATGGACAGCCGAGGCCTACGGCTCAGACGTTTTCTCGCCGCTGTGCTGGATCGGCGCGCGAACCTCTCGAATCAAGCTCGGCACTGGGATCACGCAGATCTCGGCGCGCACGCCCGCATCGGTCGCGATGACGGCTGCAACGATCGACCACCTGTCGGAGGGCCGGTTCATCCTCGGGCTCGGAGTGTCGGGGCCGCAAGTGGTCGAAGGCTGGTACGGACAACCTTTCGCCAAGCCTCTGGAGCGGACGCGCGAGTACATCGATGTCATCCGAACGATCCTGAAACGCGAGGGTCCCGCTTCCTACGACGGTCGCCACCATCCACTTCCCATCAAGGACGGGACCGGCCTCGGAAAACCACTCAAGATCACCGTTCATCCCTTGCGCGCCGACCTGCCCATCTATCTAGGGGCCGAGGGTCCGAAGAACGTGAAGCTCGCGACCGAGATCGCCGACGGGTGGCTTCCCATCTTCTTCTCGCCCTATCGCAAGGACATCTATGCAGACTCTTTGGCAGGTATGCGAGACGACTTCGAGATCGCCTGTCCTGTGACGGTCATCCTCAATGACGACGTTGCCGACGGACTGATGATGGTGAAGTGGTACCTGGCCTTCTATATCGGAGGCATGGGCGCGCCGGAGCAGAACTTCCACTTGAACATCATCGGTCGCATGGGTTTCGAGGACGACGCGATGCACGTCCAGAAGCTGTTCATGGAGGGCCGGCGGGAAGAAGCTGCGGCCGCGGTGCCCGATGACCTCGCCGACGAGATCTCGCTCGTCGGACCGGCCGAACGCATACGGGAACGTTTGCAGCCGTGGAAGGAATCGCCGGTCACACAATTGCTTGCGGGCACGCGCGACCCGGCAGCGCTACGTTTACTTGCAGACGAACTCCTCTAACTCTTAATCTGTGGGTTCAGGGTTAGATTCCCTGGCGACCCACGCTTTCAGCGTGGGGTTCGCCCACGCCGGACCCGATGCCGATCTCACCCTGAACGCGGCTTCGCCGCCCCTGTTCAGGGTTCGATTCCCTGGCGACCCACCGGGCCTAGGACGCTTCGGAAGAAACTTCGGTGACCGGATACTTCTGACGCCATGCATCGAATCCGCCGGCAAGGGCGCGGGCATCCCATCCTGTCTTGATCAGTGTCAGCGCCGCCCGGGCGCTGCTGCCCTCACTCGGTCAGGTGCAGTACAGAACGGCCAGCTTCTTCTCACGTTGGACCGCCGCCCACTCGGCGATGTCGTCGAGCATCACCCTGATGCTGCCGGGGATGGCCCCTGCGTCACGCTGGTATTGCGATCGACTCCTAACATCCAGCACAAGAGGAGGAGAGTCTCCATCCAGCGATGCACGCAGTTCGTCGACGCTGATCCGCTCGACGTCATCGACATGCGAGATAAAGAGGCCCGAAGCGTTGTCTTCGCGCTCCTCAGCAAGAGTCTCCGCCGCCACCCTACGGGCGTACCAACCCGTGACGGGTGTCGCGGTGATGCCGTGGGCGAGAACGGAAGCGAGGACAACCGCACCGGTGGCCGCGAACAGCAGCTCACTGCCTGGAACCCCACTCACAACGACAAGAAGAGCGAACAGCAACGAATTAAGACCACGCGGACCGAACCATGCGATGAACGCTCGTGCCGGTGCACTCAGCGCAACACCGCGCAAGCTGAGCAGTAGACCGAGTGCGAGAGGTCGGGCGATGACGATGGTGAGAACGGCCAGCGTCACCGTCTGCCATACGGGTAACAGAGTGAGCGAAGCAGACACAGCGACACCGAACATCACGAACGCGAGCAGCATCGCTATCTCGGCTGTGGCCTCTCCGAACTCGAGGAAGCAATCGCAGAGCTCTCGATCGAGGATCGTCACGGCGAATCCGGCCGCGAAAGCGGCAAGGAACCCATCGCCGCCCACGGCGACTCCGGATGCGTAAGCGCCGAGCACCAAACCCACTCCGTAGAGAGCTTGATACTCGCGGCGGATACCGAAGCGGGCGTCCGCACGCGACATGAGCGACGAGCCGATCGCGCCTACCGCGAACCCCACCGCCGGTCCCAACACCAGCAGCTGGAGCGCAAACAGCACCCAGTCGCCGGTCCCCCCGACCTCCCCACGTGCGACGGCGGCAAGCACGATCACCAACGGCAGAACGACAACGTCGTTGGTCCCCGCCTCGACCTTGAGTGCTTGTCGCACCGAGGCCGGAAGGCGTCGGTCCCTAACGATGTCCCGCAGCACGACGGGGTCCGTCGAAGAAAGCACCGCGCCCAACAGAAAAGCCATCACAGGGGGCATATCCAGAAGCCAGATACCCGCACCCGCCACGATCGCAACGATCACGAGTGTGCCCGGTCCCAGCGAAAGAGCCGGAACCATCCATTCCTTGCGTTCCCGTGCGAATTCCAGATTCACCGCATCTAGAAACAAGACGAGCGCCAGCGTTAGCGTCGCTACGGTCTCCAGCGCGGGAGAGTGGACGTCGATATCCATAACCTCAAGGCCGCGCGGCCCCAACAGGAACCCCAGACCGAGAAAGATCATCGGAAAAGAGATCGGTGCGCGTTCCACCACGCCCGCGGCAAGGGCCGAGACCGTCAGGACGACGGCAACTAGAGCGAAGATCCCCGCTAGTTCCATCGCCGCACGCTACCGAAAAGATCCTAAGCAAGGCGGGGGGCCTGACGATGGCGCCTGTTACCGATCTTTTACCTGTCCGTCGCCGGGTCGTGATCGTCTCCGGACAACCAAGGAGGAGAAGGAGGCAATCATGAGCAATGGATGTTGGAACTGTGGCGCAGCGAAGGTCGAAGGACGTCTCAACTGCTTCCGCTGTGGACGTGTTTATCGAGACGCCCCCGATCGATACTTCGAGCGCAACCCCGCCAAACACCGCTTCGAGGGGGGCACGGGAGGCAAGAGATAGTCACGGATCGCGGCCCATTGTCGTTACGTGCCGGAGGGATATCTGTGACACACCTGACATCTTCCGTGGACAACCTATGTAGATGTTCAACTCTCATGGTTCGGACGGTCGTACCCTCGCCGCGCGATTGATACTTCTTGCATTGATCGTGACGCCCATCGCGCTCACTGCATCAGGTTCGGCCCGTGCTCAGAACGAGCCATATAGCGGCAACACGCCCGCCGGGACGTTGACCTCGATCCCGGCAACCTCCCCGCCCTCGAATCCGCCCTCCAGCGGACCTGGAAGCCTGCCCCCCACCCCCTCGGTTCTCAACCGGCCCCCGAGCCGTCCCGGTCTGCTTCCCTTCACCGGTGCCGATCTCGCTCTCCTCGCGCTCACCGGGGCGTCGATCACGATTACGGGAGCCCTGATCTTGATGAAGGCGCGATCTCGGGCGAGGCGCAGCGACCCCACGTAAGACTTTGGGCGCGGTGTGACTGCATCTGTGCCCGCAACCCCTGACAGAGTCGAGCAGTCCCCTATTCCCCCGTCGGGGGTACGAAACTGCGTCGATCCACAGTGAAGTTCGTGCCCAGATCGGTGAGGCTCACGTAATCGGCGGCGACTAAACGTCCTCCCTCGAAGTAAAGGATCTGAGCCTCATAGTCTCTTTTGGCTTCGACAGTGAAGGACTTCAAACCCGTAGCCCCGGTCGAACCGACCGTAAGCACGGTGGTGTCATCAAGCGATCGTGCGTCCCTTTCGTGTGTGTGGCCCGCTAGGACTAAGGGGACATCTTCGAGCGAACTCTCGGCTAAAGCCACGTCGTGCACCGCGAGGATGTCTGGACGTTGGGCCAGGACCCGAGCTTCCACCTCGGGAGCCATCGCTAGACGCTGATCGGCCTTTCTCTCCTCGGGTATCGGAGTTGTCGAGAACGTCGGATCGGCCCATCCCAAGATCTCGATCCCCGCAACGTCGAACGTGTCGCCATCGAGAACATGAACGTTGTCCTCTCTCGACAGGCGGCTTCTAAGTTGGGGCGAATCGTGATTGCCGGGAACGAACAGATAAGGCACCGGCACGCGAGCCACGCTGCGTGCAAGTGCATCGTCGAGCGGCCCGGTGAAGCTCGAAATCTCGCCCGTATCGAGTTCGGCCGACGAGATATCGCCGGTATCGATCACCGCATCAACATCGAACTCCGCCGCGAGCTCCTGGGTGACCTCCAACCCGATCGGATTGGCGTGGATATCACTGACATGGAGGATCGACGTCGAGTCCGCGGAAGCATCGGGTTCGGCTCGAGACATCAGGACGAACAGATCGGAAAGCTTCCGGGTTGCGATCTCATAACGCGACCTGGCGGCGTCTAATACTTCGATCCGCTCGTTCAAAGTCTCGAGCACCACACGGGCTCTCGTCAGACTTCCTGAGTAGCGAGGTGACTCGAAGGCGGCCACGTCATATCTGATGCCGATGGCGGAACCGGACACCAGAACCAACAACAGCCCTCCAGCGGCTGCCGAACCGACGTACGTCCAGTGCCTGTGGAACAGCACCACCCCGGTGAGTCCGCCTAGCAACAGACCACCGATGGCGAACCGGATGGCGAGGGCCAGTCCCAGTCCCTGTAGATCACGCTCAACCGCGCGCTGCAGTTCGAGTCTTCCTTGTGCCGACGTGGCCTGGGTCGCCAGCTGCTCGATGTTCACCTCTTCCACGGCAACCAACAACTTGATCGGAGCCTCGTGCGTCGTCGCCTCGATCGTTCCGAATGGAGGAAGACGCAAAACGGTCTCTCCTACCCCCAGCCGAACTCGCCCCAGAACGACCGCAGGGCCAACGTCTGCCCGCGCTCCGGGTACGAGGAATAGCCCGAGCGCTGCTGCAACAGCGCCCGCTCCGACGGCGGCAACGATACGTTTCGTTGCGATCACTCAGCTTTATCGGCCGGGCGTCGAGCAAGGATCGAAGCCCCTAAGACGCCCGCGATGACTGAGCCGAACAAGATCCCCATCTTTGCCTGGTCGACGAGCGTTCCCTCATCAAACGCAAGGCTTGCGATAAAGAGAGAAACCGTGAATCCGATACCTGCAACCGCCGCACCTCCCAGCAGATGTCGCCACCGAACGCCATCAGGCAATCGGCCGAGGTTCAAGCGGACCGCCAGCCACGACGCGGCAGAGATACCGAGGAGCTTTCCGCCAACGAGCCCGACCGCGATCCCCAACGCAACCGGGGAGGACGCGGCGCTTACGAGGTCATCCTGACCCAGCCTTAGACCGGCATTAGCCAGCGCAAACAACGGAATGACCAGGAAGCTCGTCCATGGATGGAGTAAGTGCTCCAGCCGCTCGGCGACCGAGACGACCTCGTTCGCCTGTAACGACAAAGCGCGTAGAGATTGAGCATCCGGCTCCGAGGAAAGCATGCTCGTCTCTTCGACGACGTCCTGAAAGCCTTTCTCGTCTGTTGCTCGAGCAGGGGTCAGCAGACCAAGTGCCACTCCCGCGATGGTTGCGTGGACTCCCGATTGAAATGTTGCGAGCCAAACGCCCGTCCCGATCACGACGTAAAGAGGAACCCAAAGGATCCGGAGGCGTCGAAGAACCACCATGCCGATCATTAGACCTGCGGCGACCAACAACCACTCGGGGGATATGCCTTGGGAATAGAAGACGGCGATAACCAGGATCGCTCCGATGTCGTCCACGATCGCAAGACTCAAGATCAGGATCTTCAAACCCGATGGAACCCGCTTACCCAGCAGCGCCAGCACGCCCACTGCGAAGGCGATATCGGTCGCCATGGGGATCCCCCACCCAGATGCGCCGGGCCCGCCGCGATTCAAGCCGATGTAGATCAACGCAGGAATCACCATGCCGCCCACGGCGGCGAACGCGGGCAGCGTCGCCTTGCGAACCTCATTCAGTTCCCCTCGTACGAGTTCACGCTTTATCTCGAGACCGACGACAAAGAAGAAGATCGCCATCAGGCCGTCGTTGATCCAGTGGCGGAAGTCCTGAGCGAGCTCGAAACCGCCTATGCCGATCCGAAAGTCGGTCCGCCAGAGGGCGTCGTAGGAGGAGGAGGCGGGCGAGTTCGCCCAGATGAGAGCGACGATCGTGGCGGCAAAGAGGACGATCCCCCCTGCTGCTTCCGTGTCCAGGAACGCTCGAAGGGGCCGCCCAATGAGCCGCGGAACAGGACGTTCGCTTCGGATCCAAGATCGTCTTGGGGGGCCTGGTCGCGACATCCTTGTTCTCCTAAGTCGTTGAGACACACGCCGACCAGGCTTCCCGGCACACCAGGGTCAGAATATAAGAGACCGGCCCCCGAAGGGGCCGGTCTCATTACTGCTGGATCGCTTAGGTCAGCGTGCGCTAACTACCTGACCACACTGGTCGGCGACTTGTCCCACCGGCAAACGATCACGACGCCTCTGTTATTCGTGAACTTCTTTTTGGGCGCCACTACGTAAAAGCGACCTCTCGCGTTCTTCTCCCAGATCTTGTAGTTGCCGTTCCTCGAAGAGGTCTTTTGACCGACATTCCGGTTCTTACCAGGAACGTGCTTCTTCAGCTTGATCGACCGACTCTGGCATCGCTTCACCGAGCTAATGACCGAGCCCCTGAAGCGGTTGTTCTCGTAGCTGGGCTTCGTAACATTCGACGCAACCTTGCGCTTCGAAGCAGGCGGCGGCGAGGTGGTGACCGTGCTGGTGCTGGTGCTGGTACTCGTGCTCACCGAAGTCTGAGTTGCAGTGGTGGTGCTACCGGAACCTCCGCC
>DASQLQ010000120.1:0-16316 GCA_035629935.1 Actinomycetota bacterium | reverse complement strand
ACCTACATCTTCGACGACGAGGGTCCCACCGAACTCGTGATCAAGTATCCGTACTTCGAACGAGACGCACCGCTTCGATTCGAGACCGAGGGCTCGTACGCGGATCCAACGGCCGACATCAAAGAAGAGTTCGTGTACGGGTGGAATCACAGTCTGGGCGAGATCGTCACCTCAGTAGTGGAGGCCGGACTGCAACTCGAGTTCCTG
Source organism: Actinomycetota bacterium (assembly GCA_035629935.1). Classification (GTDB taxonomy): domain Bacteria; phylum Actinomycetota; class CADDZG01; order CADDZG01; family WHSQ01; genus DASQLQ01. The sequence goes on along the minus strand of DASQLQ010000120.1, from coordinate 16,109 downwards.
AAGGAGTTCCCGTTCCTCGAATGGCCGCTCCCGTTCCTCGAGGAGCGAGACGGCGCGTGGTGGTTGCCGGAAGGGCAGCCGGACCTTCCGCTCTCGTTCTCGTTAAAGGCGACTAAGCCCGTCTAGTACGCGCCTAGTTCGTGCAGACGGTCGTCGTCGATGCCGAAGTGGTGTGCGATTTCGTGGATCACCGTGCGACGGACCTGCTCTTTGATCCGTTCGGGTGTACGCGCTATGCGAGTGATCGGACCTGCGTATATCGAGATCTTGTCGGGGAGCACGTGGTCATAGTTCACACCTCGGCTCGTCAGCGGGATGCCGTGATAGTGACCCAACAGGGTCGAGCCCCTGGGTAAACCTGCCGTGTACTCCCGAGGTGGTTCGTCCTCAACGACGACTTCGACGTTGTTCATCATCCTGGCGAGCTCCTCGGGAAGCGAATCCAAGGCGTCCGACACGAGATCTTCGAAGGTGGGCTGTGGCTCGGTCATGCTTTCATCTCTCACACCAGATGGAAACGCTCGCCGGGGCGAGACTGTTCCCGTCGGGATCCTTGCCCGATGTTAGGAGGAGCTCGGCGGTGCGCTGATCGTTGAGCGGGATCGTCACCTCATCGGGACCGAAGTTGCACGCGACCGTGATCGCGCCTCGCCGCATAACCAACCAGCGTTCGTCCTCGTCGAAGTCCACCTCTACGAGGTCCATCCGTCCATCGATCAGGTCCGGCGAGCTGGTGCGCAACTGGATCAGAGCCTTGTGCCACGCGAGCAGGTCGGCGTGCAACGGATCTTCGACGTCTGCCCAACGAAGCTTGGAGACCTCGAAGGTGCCGGGGGCCTGAGGGTCTGGGATCTCGTCTTCGCTCCAACCGAACGCAGCGAACTCACGTTTCCTGCCTTCGGTTACCAAGCGGCCCAACTCGTCGTTGTGATCGGTGAAGTAGAGGAACGGTGTCAGCGCTCCCCATTCCTCGCCTTGGAAGATCATCGGGATGAAGGGTGCCGTCATCACTAGAGCGGCCGTGACCTTGAGGAGATCCGGACTCACCAGTGCTCCCAGGCGATCGCCTTTCGCCCTATTGCCGATCTGGTCGTGGTTCTGTGCATAGCCGAGGAAGCGATGGCCGGGGATCCCGTCCGTACTGCGGCCGTGCACCCGACGCCGGAACCCAGAGTGGATGCCGTCGTAGACGAATGCATGACCGAGTGCCTTCGCTAGATGGCGTAAGGAGCCGAAGTCCGCGTAGTAGCCGGTCACCTCGCCGCTCAACAGGGCATGGATCGAGTGATGGAAGTCGTCACTCCACTGCGCGTCCAGTCCGTATCCGCCGGCGCCAACGCGTTCGACGATGCGCGGGTCGTTGAGGTCACTCTCCGCGATGACCCAAAGGGTCCGTCCCAATACCGATTCCAACTCGACCACCTCGTGCTTCAACTGTTCGAGGATGTGCAACGCCGAGCCGTCGAGGATCGCGTGGATCGCATCGAGCCTCAGCCCGTCGAAGTGGTAATCGCGGAGCCACATCAAGGCGTTGTCGACGAAGAACCGCCGCACTTCATCGCTATCCGGCCCGTCGAAATTGATCGCTTGCCCCCACGGCGTCGCGTAGCGATCTGTGAAGTAGGGACCGAAGTTAGACACGTAATTCCCGTCGGGCCCGAAATGGTTGTAGACGACGTCGACGATCGTGCTGAGTCCCAGACCGTGCGCTGCGTCGATAAGCCGCTTGAGACCATCCGGCCCTCCATAGGAATGATGGGGGGCGAACAGGTCGACCCCGTCGTACCCCCAACCCCGCCTACCGGAGAACTCAACGACCGGCATCAGCTCGATCGCCGTCACGCCCAGGTCTATGAGATGCGGCAGCTTGTGGATCGCTGCGTCGAACGTTCCTTCCTCCGTGAAGGTGCCGATGTGGCACTCGTAGATGACGGCGTTTGGAAGAGAGCTTCCCCGCCATGCCTGGTCGGTCCACTGGAACTCAGTGTGGTCTAGTGCGCGCGAAGAGCCGTGTGGTCCCTCCGGCTGCCACGGGGAACGGGGGTCGGGGAGCGGCTCCCCTCCGTCCACAGCGAATCGATAGTCGAGCCCACTGGGAACCTCAGGCCCAACGAACCAGCCGTCACCACGAACCGACAACGATGTTCGGCCCGATCCCGTGACGAGCTCGACGGTCGACGCGTTCGGCGCCCAAACCTCACAACGCAGCTGAGACGCCCCTCTCCATTTTCGTCAGAGCTGCAGTATTGGCAACGAGACGCCAACGTGTTTCCACCGAGAACGTTTCGCCTGCATCGAGTGCCAGGTCCCAGAGTGCAGTAACGGCCACACCCTGCGTCATCTGCTTCAGTCCTTCGAGGCTGGTCGATGCGGTGTCTATCGGCTCGTGCTCGATCCGAGCTGTAACGCCCAGGTCGACTTCGAGCACCACCTCTGCCTCGTCTTGAGTCACTCGCCACCCCGAGCCGGTCTCCTCGACCTTTATCTCGGTGAGTTCACGGCCAAGGTTCAGCGGCATGACCGAGGCCTCGGTAGCGAACGTCCCTTCGTAGCGACTGCCCGAGTCATTGGTTATCTCGTAAGCCGCCACGAGCTCTTCCGCATCCGCACTTACCTTCTTCTCGATCCGGAGTCCGTCGACCGAAGTCCACAAGCGCGCCAGGCCCCCTTCATCCACGCTGTATTCGTACGCATCCGTGACCCGATGTCCATCCACGATGTCGACGAGCGCTCCACGCGCGTACTCGTCGAAGACGAGCGAGTCGCGATCAACGTCTGATCGAGGTTGCGATGCCTGCATCTCGTCTGCATCCGTCTCCGCGTCCGGGTCGGAGGGATTCTCGTCTTCGAGGTGATATGCCTCGCGGTGACGGCCCACCACGGCGAGGACGTTCGCACCCACACTCCAATCGTCGAGCTCGATCAGGGCGCCACCTTGGTGCGGAGAGAGGATCGCCGCTCCCCAAGGAGCCCTGATCAGGATCTCGTCCAAGGTGTCGGCGTTGAGGTCGATCGTCGTCACCGAAGGGGCACTCCGAAGTCCCGCGACCATCCCTTCAGCGCGCATGAGATGGTGCCACAGAGCACCTCGCATGAAACCCAGATAGATGCCGCCGAATGCCCCGTGCCAGTACGCACAGTTGCATTGCGCCCGGTAGAGCTCGCGGATGGCTCCATCGGGCGGCTCGTCCACGCTGTTGATGTCCGCGCTGACGCGCAGCATGCGCTTCTGAAGGTGATTGACCTCTGGGTACTTAGCCAGGAACGCTCGCCATGGCGCTCCCAAAAGGAACGGTAGGACCCCTTGTGGGTCATCCTTCTCCAGCTCGCGTCGCGCCTTCCCGACCGTGAGACGCGCCTGGGTAGGAAGCGCCCACGTCATCATCTCGTGATACGAGGACGAAGGCAGGTAAACGCGCCCCTTAGGTATCGCCGTCGCCGAATGCTCGCCGAGGGTCGTTAGATAGAGCCAGTCGCGCTGGTTCATGAGCTCTTCGAAGAAATTGGCCAGCCACTTGCCCTCGTAGACGCGCTCGAACGTGTCGGGCCATTCACCGAACTTCTCTCCGTCATCCCCATAGACGAAGAGTCGAGGTTCGCCGGCGGTTGAGGCGTTGCGTATGTAGTCGAAGACGCGGTCGACCCTCTTGTACGGGATCAGGTACCTAAGGTTGCGATCTCCGGCGTACACGAGCATCGGCACGCCCTCGTGCTCGGTGACGAAAGGTCCCGTCAGCTCTGTATCCGTGATACCCACCGCGTTGAACATGGTGTCGTCCACCACGGTGTAACGAACCTTCGCCTCCGTCAGGGCTCCTACGACCTCCTGCTCCCAAACCCGTTCGGTCAGCCATGCGCCGCGCGGCTCCGCCAGATACTCGCGGCGCAGGTGGGTGGTGAGCATCTCGACCTGTCCGACGCGATCGCGGTGCGGAAGGGCCGCGAGGATCGGTTCGTAGAAGCCACCGGTCATCAACTCGACCTGTCCTCGCTCGACGAGGCTTCTCAACAGTCGAGTCACGTCGGATGCGTTGGCCTCCATCCATTCGAGGAGACAACCCGAGTAATGAAGAGTCATCGGGATCTCCGGGTAGTCGGCGAGCAACTCGAGGAACGGCCGGTAGCAGCGATCCGTCGCCGACTGCACCACAGAGTCGAGGTTTCCGACCGGTTGATGGAAGTGGATAACTAGGGCGAGATGAGCGCGAGAAGAGGGTGCGGCCGCCATGACTCGATGCTAATCGTCCGGTTCGTCGAGACGCTCCAGGAGAGCGACCGGAAAGTCTCTCAAGAGGACGTCGAGTGAAACGGTTCCCGTGTGCTCGTCCCCACTCAGATGGTCGGTCCACCGACCGGGAGGCAAGGCCAGGGAAGTGTTGTTCCAATCGATCTCACCGGATGCTCCCCGCAGCCCCATGACGAGCCGCGGCGCGACGCTGATCACCCTGTCGCCACGAAGGTAGGCCACGACGCGGTCGGCGTGGAGGCCGCCGGCGGTTAACGGCGCGTATGTCGAATCGGCTCCGAAGGTTTCCGGACGCTTCGCACGCAGCGACAGCGCTCGATGGATCAGGAACATCTTCGGCGTTCCTGACTCCCAGTCGGCCGTTGCCGATCTGGCGTCCATCGCTTTTATCTGGTTCAAGAGGACCATCCGCTGGCCATAGTCGACGCGCCGGCGGTTATCCGGGTCCACGAGGCTGAAGTCCCACAGCTCGCACCCCTGATAGAAGTCGGGCACACCGGGTGAAGTCAGCTTGATCAATGTCTGCGCGAGGGAAGTGATCCGCCCGGGTTGGATCAGAGGTTTTACGAACAACTCGAGAGCGTCCTGGAAGTCTCGATCGGCGAGCACGCGTTCGGTGAAACCGTGTACGGCCGCTTCGTAAGTTGGATCGCGAGCGATCCATGACGTGTGGACCTTCGCTTCCCGGATCGCCTTCTGCATGAACACCGTGGCTCGTCTGACTCCCAAGGGCCAGGCTCCCACGAGCGTTTGATACAGGAGGTACTCGACGTTGCGCTCGGGCTGGTTTCCTTTCTTGTGCTTCGCGTTGATCCCGGCCCAACGATCGACGGCCTTGGCCCACTCATCGGGGATCTCGGACAGCAATCCGATGCGAGCCCGCACGTCCTCACTTCTCTTGGTGTCATGCGTCGAAGAGGCCAACATCGTGAGCGGCCACCGTTCTTGAGCGAGGCCGCTCTGTGCGTGGAACTCATCCGGGCTCAGTCCGAAGTGTCCCGGGTCGCCACCAACCTCGTTCAACGAGATGAGCCGGTTGAACCGGTAGAAGAGGGTGTCCTCGACCCCTTTCGCTACCACCGGGCCCGTCGTTTGCTGGAAACGAACTGCTAGGGCTTCCGCCTCCGGTCCGGCGACGCGCAAGAGAAGGATCTCGCTGAGCAGATCGAATAGCTCGCCATCGAGATCAGTTCGCGTCGATCGAGCCATCGAGATCGCTTCTTGGACATAACGGACGTCCTCATTCCTGACGGGGTATTGCGGGTCGACATAAGTGCGGTACACGGGGAAAGCAGCGGCTGTCTCCCGCAAGGCCTCACGCAACTCAGTTCGCGTGTAGTCCCGATACCAGCGTTCCCGTTCGCAAACCGCCACGAAGAGGTCGGTAAGACGCTCCAATTCTCCGCCGAACTCCGTGTCGATCATCAGCTTCTTCGTAAGCGTGCGTTCGGCTTCGAGGTCGACGGATTCCCCGGTGAATCGCGCATAGACCTCCGTCATGGGCTCTTCACCGGAGCTGTCGACGAACAGGGCCGTGACCCGGTTGATGAAGTCGTATCCCGTGGTGCCCTCGATCGGCCACGCTTCGGGAAGCTCTTCGCGGGGCTCGAGGATCTTTTCGATGATCGTGTAGGCCTCGGGTGCTCGCTCGCGCAACCTGGCCAGATAGCGGGTGGGGTAGCGCAGACCGTCGATGTGATCGATCCGCAGGCCCTGCAACTTGCCGTCCTCGACCATCCGCAGGACAAGCTCGTGCACGCGGTCGAAGACCTCCTCGTGGTCGATACGCAGAGCGGCGAGGTCGTTGATGGCAAAGAAGCGCCGATAGTTGAGCTCTTGGCCCGCGGTTCGCCAGTAAGCAAGTCGATAGTTCTGAGATTCGAGGAGCGCGTGGAGCGCCTCCTGGTCCTCGTTGTACCGCTGTATCTCGGCCCCCTCTCCGAGCACGCGCGACATCGAGTCGGGGGCAACGGGGAATACGTGGTCGTAATAACGAACGACAACCTCATCGTCTTCCTCGGCTAGGCGGATCTCGCCCTTCTCGAGCACCCGGCCGTAGTGGTCTCCGAGTATGGGGATGAGGATGCTCCGGCGCAGTCGTTCCTCTGCCGGATCCCAGTCGATGTCGAAGAAAGCCGCGTAATCGCTGTAGGGACCTCTCTTCAGAACGTCCCACCACCATTCGTTGGCGCGCTCGGCGATCGTCATGTGATTCGGGACGACGTCGAGGATGTGGCCCATCCCACGCTCGCGGAGTTTCTCGATGAAAGCATCCAGCGCCCCTTCGCCACCCAACTCCGGATCGATCCGCGAGTGGTCGACCACGTCGTATCCATGCGTGCTTCCCGGGCGAGACTGGAGGTAGGGCGAACAATAGAGATGAGTGATGCCGAGCTCCGCTAGGTAATCCACCATCGCGATGGCATCCGTGAGCGTGAAGTTCTTATGCAGTTGAACCCTGTATGTGGCTCGTACCTCAGGCGGCACGGCGCAGCACCATCACGGATCTGCCTTCGACGGGCACGCTGTCGCCCGCTTTGAACACGGCCGACTCTTCCTCCATCTGGGGATCATTGGTGTCGAGGATGGCAGCCCACGCTTCGCCCCAGCTCCCCGCCGGTAGCGTGAACGGCATTAGCTCATGATGCGCATTGAAGAGAAGCAGGAAGCTGTCGTCGGTGATGCGTTCGCCTCGAGCATCCGGTTCTCTGATCTCCTCACCGTTGAAGAAGATGCCAATGGATTTGGCGAAACCTTGTCGCCACTGTTCCTCGGTCATCTCGGCGCCGTCCGGGTTGAACCACCCAAGGTCCGAGACGCCCGAACCGTGGATCTCCCGTCCCTGGAACCACCTTCTGCGTCGGAACACCGGGTGTTGCCGGCGCACTTCCATCAAGCGGCGCGTGAATCCCAGGAGCGCCAGGTTCTCGTCGCGCAACGACCAGTCGAACCACGAGATCTCGTTGTCCTGGCAGTAGGCGTTGTTGTTGCCGTCCTGCGTGCGGCCCATCTCGTCGCCCCCGAGGAACATGGGCACTCCCTGGCTGAGCACCAGGGTCGTTAGGAAGTTCCGTTTCTGACGCTCGCGGAGCGTTCTTATCTCGGGGTCGTCCGTTTCGCCTTCGACGCCACAGTTCCACGAGCGGTTGTGGTTATCCCCGTCGTTGTTGTCCTCGCCGTTGTCTTCGTTGTGCTTCTCGTTGTAGGAGACGAGGTCATTCAGCGTGAAGCCATCGTGAGCCGTGATGAAGTTGATGCTCGCCGTTGGTCGGCGCCCGTCGTCTTGATACAGGTCGGATGAGCCGGTGAACCGGAAGGCGAACTCCGCGAGAGAAGCATCCTCGCTACGCCAGTAGTCCCTCACGGTGTCCCGGTACTTACCGTTCCACTCCGACCACAGCGGCGGGAAGTTGCCGACCTGATATCCGCCCTCGCCCACGTCCCATGGCTCTGCGATCAGTTTCAGCCGTGAGAGCACGGGATCCTGATGGATGATGTCGAAGAACGCACTCAGCCGGTCGACTTCGTAGAACTGTCTGGCAAGCGCCGAGGCGAGGTCAAAGCGGAACCCGTCGACGTGCATCTCTTCTGCCCAATACCTGAGGCTGTCGAAGATCAGCTTGAGGCTCTGGGGTTGTCGCACATTGAACGAATTACCGGTGCCGGTCACGTCGAAGTAATAGCGGGGGGCGTCATCGACAAGGCGGTAGTAGGAGCGGTTGTCGATCCCTTTGAACGAGAGCGTCGGCCCCATCTGGTTTCCCTCGCCCGTGTGGTTGTAGACCACGTCGAGGATCACCTCGATACCGGCTTCGTGCAGTGCCTTGACCATCTGTTTGAACTCGGCGACCTGTTGTCCGCGAGCGCCTGCCGAGCTGTAGCCCGAATAGGGAGCGAAGAAACCGATGGAGTCGTAACCCCAGTAGTTGTTGAGCTCTTTCTCGATCAGGTGTTGCGGGTGAACGAAATGGTGCACGGGTAGCAGCTCGATGGCGGTGATCCCCATCAACTGGAGATGTTCGATCGCCGCAGGATGCGCCAAGCCCGCATAGGTGCCTTGGATCTCAGGTGGGATCCCGGGGTGAGTGATCGTGAAGCCTTTAACGTGCGTCTCGTAGATGACGGTGTCGTGCCACGGAACGTTGGGCCGAGCGTCGTCGCCCCAATAGAAGGAGCCGTCGACCACGATCGACTTGGGCATCTTCACCGCGTCGTCGGTGTCGGACAGGGACAGATCTTCTTGCGGATCCCCCCACTTGTAGCCGAAGACCTCCTCGCCCCAGTCGATGTTCCCTTCGATCGCTTTCGCATAAGGATCGAGGAGGAGTTTGTTCGGGTTGAACCGGTGCCCGGCCTCAGGCGAGGTGGGCCCATGCACCCGGAACCCGTAGCGCTGTTCGGGCCCGACACCCTCCACGTAGCCATGCCACACGTGGGCGTTTACCTCTGTTAGTGGGGAGCGCTCTTCGACTCCAGTGTCATCGAATAGGCACAGCTCGACGCCGCTCGCGTTCTCGGAAAACACAGCGAAGTTGGTTCCGGCGCCGTCCCATGTGGCGCCGAGAGGATAAGGATCGCCCGGCCACACGCCCATGCCCAGACCTTACGGGGCCGGGAGAAACTGCCGAACCCTCTGGTTGTTGGCGTTCCGCGCTGTCAGGCTGGCGTGAGATCTAAACGAGAGGGGTCGGACTTGAAAAAGATCGCCGCACTGGCGCTATGCGCGCTGCTCGGGGCCGGATTGGTTACGAGTGGTTCGCAAGCAAAACAAGCGCATCTCGGAAAGGTCCGTTACACGGTCCTGACTCGCGCGAGCGTTTCACCTGCGCGGGCACGAGCCTCTCTGAAGTCGCTGGGAGCCCGCATCGTCGGTAGTAACAACCGCATCGGTCTCACCACGGTCGTCGCGGAAGGCGCATTCGTTTCGAGGGCGATGGAGACGGGAGTTTTCCGTGGCGTGGCCCGCGACCGGATCGTCGGACGGGCGCCACAAGACCTGCACAAGCCGGCGCTGACTACTCGACCGTCTGTGCGCTCCGCACCGTTCAGAGCGGCACATCATCTTGGCGAAGACACCTTGTGGAGATACCAGTGGCACTTGAGACAGGTGAACGCAGGGCCGACCAGCTCGTATGACATCCAGCAAGGCGACAGTCGGGTCTTGGTGGGGATCATGGACACCGGTATCGATGCTCGCCACCGAGACGTAGCCGGCAACCTCGATAGGGAGCTTTCTCGCAACTTCACTCAGGACATCCCCTCCGTAGACGGGAAATGCAAGAGAGAGCCCGACAGATCATGCGAAGACACGGCCCTCGTCGACGAGGACGGTCACGGAACGTGGACGGCAACGACAGTGGCCGGTGCCCGTAACGGGGTCGGCGTTTCGGGCGTCGCACCGAGCGTCACACTCGTCAACCTGCGTGCGGGACAGGACTCCGGATACTTCTTCCTGCAGCCAACCGTCGATGCGTTGACCTACGCGGGTGATAACGGCATCGACGTCGTCAACATGAGTTTCTTCGTCGATCCGTGGCTCTACAACTGCACGGACAACCCGGCCGATTCACCCGAGGCTCAGCTCGAACAGCAGACGATCATCGAGGCCATGGGCCGTGCCCTCGATTACGCACACGATCGTGGAGTGACGATGGTTTCCGCGATGGGCAACGAGTGGACGGACATCGGCGATCCAGAGGTCGACGAGATCAGCCCCGACTTCCCGCCCGAGGCACCGTACAAACGAGACATCGACAACTCTTGCGTGACTCTTCCGACGGAAGGCGAGCATGTGATCGCCGTCGGCGGCACGGGGCCGAGTGGGCGCAAGTCGTGGCTCTCGAACTACGGGCTCGAGCAAACCGAAGTCGCGGCCCCCTCGGGGGACAGCTTCGACAACGCGCTTCCTTATCCGTACAACATGGCCTTGTCGGCATGGTCGACCTCGGGCATCCGTAAATACGGCTTGGTGAATAGGAAGGGGAAGCCCAACACACCTGAAGTGATCCGACGGTGTTCGAAGAAGGCGAAGCCGCAATGCTCGTACTACATGTTCGCGGAGGGCACATCGATGTCGTCGCCGATCGCGGCCGGTGTCGCTGCGCTGATCGTCAGTCAGTTCGGTAGCGACGACGGGGACGGGGGCCTCACGATGGATCCCGACCAGGTCGAAGCGATCCTCGAGAGCAGCGCTCAGCAGCACCCGTGTCCAGAAGGCGGGGTCCAGCGTTATCCGGAGATCGGGAACGCGCTCAGCGACTTCGGGTTCCAGGCCGAGGACTTCACCGCAACGTGTGAAGAGGGTGAGGGCGACTTCAACGGTTTCTATGGCAACGGCATCGTCGATGCAATGAAAGCCTTGGAGAGTTCTCTCTAGAGGACACGAAGAGCGTTCACGTCATCCCGTTCCCGGCGCACCAGAGCTCTGAGAACGGCCAAGTCGCCGTGACGATGTCGACCTAGATCAACGAGGGCGCCTATCGCCAGATCGAGTGCTTCCAGCGGCATCTCGGGCGTGGGTTCCTCGACGCTGATGGCAAGGTCATCGATGTGAGTGCACAACTCGACGATCCGCACGATCAGGTAGTCATCGAGCGACAGCACGAGGCCTTTGAAAACGCCGACCTTGCGATCGGAGGGCTCTTTGGCAAGACGCGTTCTCAGCCGGGCCGTTAGAGCCTCCTGGTGAGAGATCAACGAGTCGAGACCCTGGGCGGCCATCTGGTCGCCCCGGCGCCGGATCGTGTTGTGAAGGTCCGACTGAAGATCGCTGTTATCGAGCGCCGTGGCGTAATAGGCGGCCGGTCCGATCGGTTTTGCTGTGGTGGGTTCCGGGGCGTCCAGGTATTCCTCGATCGTGGTGAACGCCCGAACGAGATGCCCCGTTAGCCCTGATACGGACCAATGCTCCAGGACGCTCGGTGTATCCCATAGCTCTCGCAGCCGTGGCGTTCGGATCAGATGGATCGAGGTGTCGGCGCAAGCTAGGAGCGCTGCTCGCACTTGGTTCACGACCTCACTCTAGCCGCCGACCCGGGGCGTTACGCTGGAAGAGATGGCTCCCGAAGTCGACACCACTGCACTCCACCGTCTGTTGGATCTGCAAGGGGAGGATTCGGCGATCAAGCGCTTGGTCGACCAGCGCGGCTCGTTACCCGAGGCAGCGCGTTTGGAGGAGTTGAAGAGCCAACTCGCAGAGCTCGATGCCGATCTCGAGATCGCCGGCAAGCAGCGCGATGAGATCGCTCGCGAGGTTGCTCGGGTCGAAGGCGAGATCGAGCTCGTCGATCAGAAGATCCAACGTGAGGAACAACGGATGTACTCGGGACAGGTGTCCAACCCCAAGGAGTTGTCAGCTCTTCAAGCCGAGGTCGAGATGTTGAAGAAGAAGAAGGCCGGTCTGGAGGATCAGGAGCTCGAAGCGATGGTGGGCCGGGATCAAGCGGATACGACCGTCCAGAACCTGACGACAGAGCACGAGCAGGCCACCAAGGAATCGGGTGAGCTCACGGAAAAACTTGGGGAGCTGACGCAGAGCATCGACGCCGATCTGGCCAGACACAACGCCAACCGCACTCAGATCGCCGGGTCCATCCCCGACGACATGCTCATCCTGTACGAGAAGATCCGGGAACAGAAGCACGGGATCGGCGCAGCCGCGCTGGAAAACGGGACCTGCCAGGGCTGTCATACGGCCCTTCCGGCGAAAGAGGTGGAGCGCCTGCGCGCGTCGGGCGGTCTGCAACGTTGCGAGAACTGCCGCCGCATCTTGATCGTGAACTGATGCAATCTTCCGCCCGGAACGCCGATGGGCTCGGCCATCGGCGGGAACAAAACTGTTGAAAGCCGTACTTCATGCCGACGGGGGAGCGCGCGGGAACCCGGGTCCGGCCGGCATCGGTGTTGTCCTGAAGGATGAGTCCGGGGAAGTCGTCGGCGAGATCGCCGACGGCATCGGTCACGCCACCAACAACGTCGCCGAGTACAAAGCACTGATCGCCGGCCTCGAGCTGGCCCTCGTTGCAGGAGTGACCGATCTAGACATCTTTCTCGATTCCGAGCTCGTCGTGTCGCAGCTGAAGGGTGACTGGAAGATAAAGAAAGACACGCTGCGGTCTCTCGCGATCGATGCGCGCCGGCTGATGGGGCGCTTCGAGAGATTCACCATCAACCACGTCCCTCGCGAGCAGAACTCGGATGCCGACAAGCTGGCGAACCAGGGGATGGACCAGGCAGCGTTCGATGCAGACCTCAACGCGGAGGCGCCGCCGGAACAGCAGTCGTTCTACGAATGATCCTGTGGCATCTCGGCACGGCCGCAGCGCTCGTGTACGTGACCCTAGGGCGCAGCCGGATCGACTACCGCTTCATCCTGATCGGGGCGATCCTCCCTGACGTCGTCGATGGAGTTCTAGCGCTCGTGGGAATCACCGGCGTGGCGGGACGGGGTGCCGCCCACTCTTTATTGACCACGACCGTCGTGGCGGTCCTGATCGTGCTGTTCTTCCGCGGCCAGCGCCGTTTGAGCTTGGTCGGGGTCCCAGTCGGGTGGCTGATCCATCTCGTCTGCGACGGCATGTGGCAGGCACCTCGCACCTTCTTATGGCCGCTGTTCGGGACCGGCTTCTCGGCTCAACCGCCCGAGCCCTACTCCTGGTCGGTCATCACCGATCCGCTGGCGCATCTCGGAACGTGGGGCGGCGAATTGATCGGGGTCGCGTTGCTGGCCTGGTTCTGGGTCGCGTTCAGTTTGGGTGAAGAGGGACGGTTCAGACGTTTCTTGAAGGATGGCCACCTCAGGGCCTGAACCTTCTAGTGGAGGCACGAACCATTTCTCTCTGTCGTGAGTCATACAGGTATGAGGGGGAGGAGTTTGACCGCGGTGCTTGTCGCAGCGTCACTCACTGCGATCTCGTGCAATCCCGATAACCCGCGCGACAGGGTCGCTCCTCGAGCCGAAGAGAGCCATCAGGCGCGGGGACCGTCCGAGGTCGAGTCCGCCGCCGGCACTCTTTCCTGTCACGACAAAACGAAGGATCTGCTGAGTGAGGGGTCGGGTGATCTCGAGGGCCCGAGTCCGAGTCCTCCGGCGACCGCTCAAAGCGGAACGGATCTCAGCGGCGTTTCGATGAGTCGATATGAAAGTGGGATGACAATCAACTTCGGCACCGTCGGTCACATCCCGACGACGCTCCCCAGGCGAGCCCGCCTTTATTACCTCTTCACGGCGCTCCCTCTTACACCCGACAACCAAGTTTCAGAGATCCGAGCGGCCTACCGGCGCGATGAGTGGTTCGTTGACGTGCGGGAAGGCGACCGTTACAGATCCCTGGACATCCGTCCCGAGATCGTGCGCAATGTCTTGTCGATGGACATCAATACGCACGAGCTACCGGACCTGATGCGTGAACGTTTCCGGTGGCGCACTCACTCCGAATGGATCCCAAGGCCCACCAACCTGGCTTCGGAGGTCTTCCTGGACTACTGCCCCGAGCAAGGGTTTCCGATCTTCAGGGGCATGTCGTCCTGACTCGTTGGGTCAGACGGCTCTCCCCCTTGGCTTGCATATAGGCTCGGCCCCGAAAAGACGCGTGGTGCGTGGGTAAGTCCGGTCAGATTCCGGCGCTGTCCCGCAACTGTAGGTCGTTCTCAAGCGACGAGCCAGAAAACCCGCACGGCGCGCGGCTCGGATGATCTTCGTGGTCGAGGGACGAGCCGGCGATGTCTGTCGGCAGCCCCACTCCTCGAAGGTCCTTTGTCCCGGCGCGGACCGGGAGACTGGAGGACTGATGGGGCGCATAGCCGCTCTCTGTTTTGCCGCCACCCTTGTACTTTCATCGTGTGGCGGAGGTACTGCCCCTCAGACCAAAGCAGCACCGGCCGCGGAGCAGGGTTCGTTCCCCGTCACGATCGATGCTGCCAACGGCCCCGTGCAACTCGAGAAACGTCCCGAACGGATCGTTTCGCTGTCGCCGACCGCAACCGAGATGCTGTTCGCGGTGGGGGCCGGCGACCAGGTCGTGGCCGTGGACGACCAATCCGACTACCCGCCCGAGGTACCCACGACAGATCTGTCGGGGTTCGAACCAAATATCGAGGCGATCGCAAAGTACGAACCCGACCTCGTCGTGGCGTCGAGCGATGCGGCGCTGAAGTCGCTCGAGGATCTGAAGATCCCGTTGTTGGTTCAACCCACCGCAACCCGGATAGACGACACCTACGCTCAACTCGAGGAGATCGGAACCGCAACCGGTCACGAAGATGATGCAACCGATCAGATAGCACTGATCAAGTCGTCGATCGAAGAGATCCTGGCCGAGGTGCCCACATCTGATCCACCTCCGACCTACTACCACGAGCTCGACGAGACGTACTTCAGTGTGACGTCCGACACCTTCATCGGTCAGATCTACGACCTCGTCGGATTGCGCAACATCGCCGACAAGGCGGACAAAGCTGGTTCGGGTTACCCGCAATTGTCGGCCGAGTACATCGTCGATTCCGACCCCGATCTGATCTTTCTGGCCGACTCAGAGTGTTGCAACCAGACGCCCGAGACCGTTGCCAAGAGATCGGGATGGGACCGGATATCGGCCGTCAAGAACGATGCGGTCGTCGAGGTGGGTGACGACATCGCTTCGCGATGGGGGCCGCGGGTCGTCGACTTCTTGCGGATCGTCGTTGATGCCGTCAAGGGATTGGAAGTGTCCGGTAAGTGAGCACCGTTGAGGTTCGACCGACGATGTTGCGACTGAGCTGGTCGTTGATCGCGGTCGGTACCTTGTTCGTCGCAGTCGTGATCGGGGTCCTCGTGGGTCCGGTGCCCCTGCGGTTCGGTGCCATCGTCAGCGAGATGGCGGATCGGTTGCCGCTCGTCGACCTGTCCTCGGGGCTCACCGAGCAGCAGAGAGCGATTGTGTGGGAACTCAGGATGCCAAGGGTCGTGTTGGCAGGGCTGGTCGGGGCGATGTTGTCTTTGGCCGGCGCCGCTTATCAGGGTGTCTTTCGGAATCCGCTTGCCGACCCCTATCTGTTGGGTGTGGCCGCGGGTGCGGGCCTGGGTGCGACGCTGGCGATCACTTACCTCCCGAGCACGACAGGGTGGCCGATCGACCCATTGCCACTGGCGGCTTTCGTCGGGGCCCTTGTCGGGGTGTCGGCCACTTACGTCCTAGGTCGGGCAGGAACCCGCAGCAGGACTACCGCAACATTGATCCTCGCGGGTG
This sequence comes from Actinomycetota bacterium, assembly GCA_035629935.1. Classification (GTDB taxonomy): domain Bacteria; phylum Actinomycetota; class CADDZG01; order CADDZG01; family WHSQ01; genus DASQLQ01. The sequence goes on along the minus strand of DASQLQ010000120.1, from coordinate 638 downwards.
TTGCGATGGCATCTTTCTTCACGGCCGTACAGACATACGTTCTTCAACGCGAGTCAGACACGCTGAGGCAGGTCTATACCTGGATCCTCGGTCAACTTACGACCGCCAGCTGGCGTGAGGTCGGGCTGATCCTGCCGTACATCGTTCTTTGCTCGGTGGCGATCCTGTTGCACCGCCGTCTGATCGACGTGATCGCAGTGGGCGACGAGGAGGCGGACAGTCTGGGGATCGAGACGTCGCGCGTACGGCTGTTCGTGGTGATCGCTGCTTCGCTCGGGACCGCCGCCGTCGTCGCGGTCGGCGGACTCATCGGATTCGTCGGCATCATCGTTCCGCACACGATCCGGTTATTGGTCGGCTCGAGTTATCGATTGGTGCTTCCATTGTCGATCCTGTTCGGAGCTGCGTTCCTGATACTTGCCGACCTCGCCGGTCGGATAGCCATCGCACCTGCTGAGATACCCATCGGTGTCATCACGGCTTTTCTCGGAGCACCATTCTTCGTTTTCGTTCTGCGACGAAGTAGGAAGCTCTCGTGATCCGAACCGAGGGCGTCTCGGTGGCCTACAACGGAACCGAGGTGTTGCACGACCTGCCGTTGACCGTGGGCGACGGAGCGTGGGTCGGCATCATCGGTC
>DASQLQ010000119.1:0-3411 GCA_035629935.1 Actinomycetota bacterium | reverse complement strand
CGTTCCCTTCCATTCGAGCTCGTCCGCTGCCTGTCGCGTCCTGTGTTCGTAGTCCCCGATGCTCATCTTCGAAAAATGCGGTGCCAGAACAAGCCCGACGACCCGGTCGATGTCTGCGATCGCGATATCGGCCATCGCGTCGGCGATGAAAGGGGCCGCGTGTTTCTGACCAACGTGCACCGGGATGCCGAGGCGGTCTTGAAGTCCGGTCGCTTGCTGTCGCGTGATCTCCAAGAGGGGGGAGTGGCCACCGATCGCCCGGTAACGGCCGATGAGCTCGTCGAGAAGCTCGGGAGGTGGGGGGCGACCACGACGGATGTGTGTGTAGTAGGCCTCCACGGTGTCGAGGCTGCTCGGGGTCCCGTACGCCATCAGGAGAACGGCGCTGCGATCAGCCACCCGGTTGCCACGCATGCACGTGATCGACTATCCGTTCCAAGGTGTCGGGGTTTGTTTCGGGTAGAACGCCGTGACCCAGATTGAAGATGTGCCCAATCCCCCCGCCGCGGCGAAGGATCTCGGTTACACGATCTTCTATGGCGTCCCATGGCGCCAGGCACAACGCGGGATCCAGGTTCCCTTGCAGTGCGATCTCGCTCCCCAAACGCCGGCGAGCTTCGTCAATCCCAACGCGCCAATCGATCCCCATCACGTCGACTCCGGCCCCCGCCATGTGCTCGAGAAGATGCGCGGTCCCCACCCCGAAGTGGATCCGTGGAACCCCGGCTCCCTCGAGGCCTGTCAATATCCGTTCGACGCTTGGTAGCACGAACGCCCTGTAGTCATCGGCGCTCAGATGCCCCACCCACGAGTCGAAGAGCTGGATGGCAGAAGCACCGGCAGCGATCTGCGCCTGCAGGTAGGCGAGTACCGCTTCGGACAGGCGATCCATCAGCTTGTGCCAGGTTGCGGGTTCCCCGTGCATCAATGCTTTCGTTCGGACGTGATTGCGCGACGGACCGCCTTCGATCAGATAACTCGCAAGAGTGAACGGCGCTCCACCGAACCCGATCAATGGTGTCGATCCAAGCTCGCGGCGAAGGATCCGGGTCGACTCGAGGACGAACGGTACGTCTGCCTCCGGATCGAGTGGGTTGAGGCGCTCGACGTCTCCGATCGCTCGGATGGGCGAGTCGATGACCGGGCCGATACCGGGACGGATCTCGAGGTCGACGCCCATCGCTGCGACCGGCACAACGATGTCGGAGAACAAGATCGCTGCATCGACGCCCAGACGCCGGACCGGCTGCAGGGTCACCTCGACGGCCAGGTCGGGTGTGCGGCATATCTCGAGGATCTCGTGTTGTTCGCGGATCGCTCGATATTCGGGAAGGCTGCGCCCGGCTTGCCTCATGAACCAGACCGGGACGTGGTCCACGGACTCGCGTCGGCAGGCGGCCAGGAAGGTTGACTCCATCGCCTTAACCTAGTGCCCCAGGGCTAGTCGATGAGGCTCTCGATCAGGTCGACGTACTGGATGAGATGGCGGGCGCCGAGGAACTCGTCACGTACCCGTTCCTGCGCGTTCTTGCCCATCGCCTCGGCACCGTTCGGGTCGTCGAGCAAGCGCACGACCGCTCGGCCGAAGGCTTCTAGATCCTTCGGGTCGGCCACGAGCAAACCGCTGTCCCCATCCACGATCTGGTCCTGGATCCCACCGATCCGGCTCGCTACGACGGGTCGCGCCTTCCACATCGCTTCGGCAACCGTCAAACCGAAACCCTCGGCCAGGCTCTTCTGAACCACTACGTCGGCCCGCCGTTGCAGCGCGTTGACTATCGCTGCGTTCTCTTCTCCCTCGTCCATCGGCAAGCAGGCCAGATGCACCCGTTTTCTGATCGCGTCGGGCAGGCCCGACCATTCCTTCTTGCATTCATCCAGAACTTGCTGACCCTCCGGATCGTCCGACACCGCGGCGACCGCCGGACCGGCCATGATGAGATGCACGTCGTCACAGACCGTTGCAACGTGATCGACGAATCCCCTGATCACTCCGATCGGATCCTTCAGACTGTCCCAACGCGAGACCTGTACCACGAGACGCGCGTCGGCCGGGGGCGGTTCGCCTCCGTCATAGAAGTCGGTTGCGCGACCTACGGTGCCCTCGGACCCGTCCCATCGCTGGAAGGTCGGGGAACCCTCGGAGACACCGGCTAGGAGTTTGGTCGCATGCAGGATCCCCTCGATCTGTTCGCGCTGCAGTTCTTGATTCTTCGGAGCGAAGGCGTCGATGGAAGGCGGGATCACGTGGATCTTCTTGGCGTCGAGGCTTTCCCAGGCATAAGCCTCGCGAGAAAAGACGAACGCGTCGGCCGAGGAGACATAGGGAGTCAAGAAGCTCCATGCGTCGCGAGCCAGTTCGTTGGGCATATCGAGGCCGACATGACAACGCCAGAGGACGAGTCGTGCCTTCTCTCGGATCGCGTCGATCATTCCGGCAGGTTGCGGGTCGTGTACGAGCACGACATCCTCGGAGTCGACCAGCTCGAGGAACTCTTTGGTGTTCGGTTCGAGCGCGCGCTCATACGCGTGGTGTTCCGCATCTCCCAGCTTTCCGTTGTCCCCCGGGGAGCCGTGGAGATGGTTGTGGATCCGCTTGGTGATCTTGAAGAACTCGGCCTCACCCTTGATCACCGCCCAACGCGCGTCCACGCCGGCGCCGCACGAGTAAGCGAGTAGTGACTGAAGCATCTCAGCAACCCCGCCACCTCGTGCGGTGGAGTTGATGTTCCAGACGCGTCTGCCGTCGAAGAGCTCGAGGGCCCTGACGATCGTGTCGACGAGCTTCTCGTATCGATCGGGCGCCAGTACATCTTCGAAACGCTCCGTATCGAGAGGTGCGATCTGGACCTGAGAGACATAAGTCACAGGCTTATCTTCCCCGCGAACCTGGGAGGATGGCCGCATGACCCGACTCTTTGGCACCGACGGCATCCGCGGGGTAGCGAACAGTGAACTGACCCCGGACCTTGCCCTGGCTCTCGGCCGAGCCGCCGGACGCGTCCTGGCCCCCGACGGAGGACCCGTCGTGGTGGGCCGCGATACGCGGATATCGGGGCCGATGCTGGAGGCGGCCTTGGTCGCCGGGCTCTGCTCTGCCGGGGTGGAGGTCCATCTGGCTGGGATCATCCCAACTCCGGGCGTTGCCTATCTCACCGTTGCCGAGAAGGCTCGGGCCGGCGCCGTCCTCTCCGCTTCTCATAACCCGGTCCCCGACAACGGGATCAAGTTCTTCTCCGCGGACGGCTACAAGATCGCTGCCGACGTCGAGGAGGCGATAGAGGAGCTCATCGCCTCACCGCCGACCGATCTTCCGCTGGGCGAGGGAGTCGGCCAAGCGGTCGTGCTGGAGGACTCGCTCGATCGATACGTTGACCACCTGCTCCTATCTATCCCCGGATCACTCGATGG
>DASQLQ010000118.1:0-8030 GCA_035629935.1 Actinomycetota bacterium | reverse complement strand
GGGTTCGTCTCCGTTGCGGGCATCGGAGGTGGCTACTTCTTCAATGTGATCATCCAGGGCGGGACGCCGGGCGCGTACCTCGCGAGCTTCGGACTCCTGGCGCAGACGGCCGACCTGGTCGTCGCGATCCTCAAAGCCGGCATATTCGGGTTGCTCGCTGCGATGGTGGCCTGCTACTTCGGGTTCTATGCGAAGGGTGGCCCAAAAGGGGTGGGCGATGCGGTCAACCGTGCCGTCGTCGTCACGTTCATGTTGATCTTCTTCGTGAACTTCATCCTGACCGCGCTGTACTTCGCCATCGTCCCCCAGAAGTTCGGGTAGACGATGGCAGTCGCAGGTCGCGTCCAGCGCACGTTCGGAGCTCCCGGACGCATGATCAACACGGGGATCGACAAGCTCGTCAACATCGGCGATCAGATGTCGTTCTTGGCCAAATCTCTCGGTGAAACGGTGCTTGCCCTCAGACATGGCGGCGAGATCGCCCGGCTGATCTCCGAGATCACCATGGGATCCGGCGCATTGATCGTGGGAGCCGGGACCGCCGGCGTCATCTTCTTCATGGCGTTCTTCACAGGCACCCAGGTCGGGTTGGAAGGCTTCAAAGGGCTGCAGTTGATCGGAGCGGAGGCCTTCACCGGTTTCGTGAGCGCGTTCGCCAACACGCGTGAGATCACGCCCCTCATCGCGGGCGTGACGTTGGCTGCCCAGGTCGGCGCAGGTTTCACTGCCGAGCTGGGAGCCATGCGCGTGAACGAAGAGATCGATGCCCTCGAGGTCATGGCAGTGCGACCGATCCCCTACCTGATCTCGACCAGGATCATCGCGGCGCTCGTCGCGATCACCCCGCTGTATCTGATCTCCCTGTTCTCCTCCTACCTCGCCACGGAGCTGGTGGTCACGAAGCTCCTGGGTCTTTCGGGGGGGACCTATGCCCACTACTTCACGCTGTTCTTACCGGCGCAGGACGTCTTCTATTCGCTGATCAAAGCGATGACGTTCGCCACGGCAGTTGCATTGATCCACTGCTATTACGGGTTCCACGCAACCGGGGGCCCGGCCGGCGTCGGCGTTGCCGTCGGTAAGGCGATCCGGGCTTCGATCGTCGTTGTGAACCTCTTGAACCTGATGCTTTCGTCATTCATGTGGGGCGTGACAGACACAGTCCGCATCGCGGGCTAACCCCTCGGCAAGGAGTACACGATCAGAAGGTTGCGGCAGGCGTTTATCGGACTACTGGCCCTTTCCCTTGCGGCCGGATGCGTCGTGCTCACCGGACTCTTCCTCACGGGAAAGGTCCGCTCGCGGGTCGTCGAGGCAGCCGCCGACTTCACCCACTGTGGCCAGGGTCTGCGCATCGGTGGGGACGTAAAACTCCGCGGAGTCCTGGTGGGAACGATCGGTGGGATCAATCTCGACAAGGCGCGCAACGTCTGCCGGGTGACCCTCGACCTGCACCCCGAGCAAGTGAAGTGGATCCCGGTAAACAGCGGAGCGCAGATCCGGGCGAAGACGATCTTCGGAGAGAAATGGGTAGAGATCCAAACACCCGAGGACCCGAGCGACCAGGTCATCGCCGACGGTGACGTGATCCCGGAAGACCGCACCATCGATCCGCTCGAGGTCGAAACGATCCTGAACACTGCCCTTCCGATCCTCGACGCGATCGATCCCGACAACCTGGCGGGGACACTCGAAGCTCTCGCCGGTGGGTTCGTCGGCCATGAGGACGCAGCCATCCGGGGTCTCGAACAAGGCATCGAGGCCTTGCGGGTACCACTGGACAACGAAGCGCTGTTCAAGGAAGGGATCGACCAGCTCGCCGAATCGGGCGACGTCCTGACCGATGTCGACGATGACCTTCTTCGTGCCTTAGCGAACCTCGACAAGCTGAACCGCTTCACGATCGACAACGCCGGTCTCATCGATGAGAGCCTGAACCGTGCGCCCGTCCTCCTGAACGAGCTCTCGACCCTGTTCCAGACGCGGTTCGGCGATCTCGTAAAGGTCGCCAATGCTGGAGCGACGGTCCTGGGCATCGTGTCGTCGCGCACCGAGGACCTCGATCGCCTTCTGAACGCGTTACCGCAGTTCAACTCGGCATGGATCCGAAACCTCAACCACGTCTGTCGCTTCCGGCAACAAACGGACGAGCCGGGTAAAGCGACAGGAGACACGGTGCCGGGACGTTGCTGGCGGGTCCACAACCTCGTGACCGAGAGCCGCGGTGCCTATCCACCGGGAGAAGGGCCCGAGCCCAACAACTCGGGTGACCAAGTGTTCGACACCCCCGCGGACGTAGAGAGTCTGCTTCTATCGCCGACGGACACCGGGGCGGTGAAGCGATGAGATCTGTGGCCGTAAAGCTGTCGGTGTTCACGATCTTCACGATCATCGTCACCTTCCTGCTGGCATCGATCATCGGGAAGCTGTCGCCGTTCTCGGACTCCTACGAGATCGAAGCCGTCTTCACCGATGCGACCGGGGTGTTGAACGGCGACCCCGTCAAGATCGCCGGGGTCGAGGTCGGCAAGGTGTCGTCATTCGAGGTCGTGGGTGGCGAGGCGATCGTGACGATGGAACTCAAGAAGGATGTCGTGCTCCCGAAGAACGTCGGTGCCGAGATCAAGTTCCGAAACCTGCTGGGTCAGCGCGTGGTCAATCTCACAGAGCCCGGGTCGCCTTCGTCGGAAGAGCTCGGAGAGGATGGACAGATCCCCGTACAGAACACACATCCAGCCCTCGACCTTTCTGTCGTGTTTAACAACCTGCGACCGCTGATCCAATCCACCAATCCCGAAGACATCAACACCGTGTCGCGCGCCGTCCTGGCGATCTTCAAAGGGAACGAGGGAGATCTCGAAGGGGTTCTCGGCAACGTCGGAGAGCTCACGACCGAACTGGCCGACGGAGACCAACGTTTGGCGAAACTCGTCGAGAACCTCGACGACGTAACCACGATCCTTAACAACGAGTCCTCTTCAGTGCGAAAGGGCCTCGAGCAGTTCTCCGAGTTCATCAGCGCGCTCGCAGAAGTAACTCCGGAGCTCGAGCGAACGGTCGACCGATTGGATACGACCTCGGACAAATTCGGGAACATCGTGCGCCGCAACCGGACGGACCTCGATCAAGAACTGACCGACCTCGCGACCCTGTTGAGTGTGGTCGAAGAGAACCTCGGCCCCCTCGACCGTATCGCGAAGCAACTCAAAGAAGTCCTTCTCGCTACGGCGCGGACCCAAAGCTACGGCAAGTGGTGGAACCTCTACATCGTCAACCTCTGTCCAGAGACCACTTCAGCGCTGCCGGCACAACTGGATTGTGAGCGCTGATGGGCGTCAAGAACTTCCGCGAGCGTTCGCCGGTCATCGTCGGGATCATCTCGATCATCGGGATCACTTTGGCAACGACAGGATCGTTCTTCATCGACCGGATCCCGGCCATCAACCGGGCGTACGAGATCTCGGCCGCCTTCAAGGACGGCGCCGGGCTCAACGTCGAGAACCAGGTCCGTGTTGCCGGCATCAAGGTCGGCATCGTGAAAGAGGTCCTCCTGGACGGAGACCAAGTCGTCGTCACGATGGAGATCGACAACGGAACGGAGATACCCGAGGACGCCGACGCAGAGATAAAGCTCGCCACCCTGTTGGGGACGAAGTTCGTCGACATCGAGGCAAAAGGCGGAGGGCCGTACCTGGAAGAGGGCGCCCGGATACCGATCGATCGCACCTCCGTTCCCTACGAGATCTACCAAGCCAGCAACCAGGGCACGAGCCTCCTCGAAGACCTCGACGGTCCGGCGCTCAACGCGATGCTCGTCGAGCTCACGAAGGTCACGAAGGTTGCGAAGGAAGAGGTCGGCGAGGCCCTCGCGGGGCTGAACGATCTGGGAGAGGGGCTCAACACCAAGGACGAGGAGCTGCGGTCTCTGCTCGCCGGAGCCGAGAACCTGACTGGACTGCTGGCCGATGAAGGGCCCGAGATCGTTCAGCTGATCGACGCTTCGAACGAAGTCTTAGGGACGGTGGCCCGCAAGCGCGAAGAGGTCAAATCGCTCTTAGCGGTGACGAACCAGATGGCGGCGGACCTGACGGATCTGATCCGCGACAACAGAGGGAACCTCGATTCGATCCTGACCGATCTGCACAGAGCGCTCGTCGTACTCGACAAGAACGTCAAGCACATCGACATGGCGCTCGAATACGCAGGCCCCTCGTCGCGCTACTTCGGGAGCATCTGGCAACAGGGTCGCTGGGGCGACATCTATCCCTGCGCCATCCTCCTGGCGGGGAGTTGCGGCGGATGACGCGCTTCCTGAAACCACTGTCGGTGATCGTCGTTGCGCTTCTCGTGCTCGGCGGAGGCGGACTGTTGCTCAGCCGCGAGGAGGAAGAGACCTACACGATCACGGCTTACTTCACGAAGGCGATCGGACTCTTCGAGAACTCCGATGTCGACATCATCGGCGTTCCAGTGGGCAAGGTCACGAACATCACTCCGATGGGAGAGAAGGTCCGGGTCGTCATGGAGCTCCCGACTAAATACAAGGTGCCGAAAGAAGCATTCGCTCAGATCGTCCCCATCTCGATCATCGCCGACCGCTATGTGCAGCTTCACCCTCCCTACACCGGGGGCGAGTACCTGAAAGACGGCGCGGTGCTCGACGTCGATCGAACTCAGATCCCGGCCGAGCTCGACGACGTTTTCAAGCAACTGAAGAAGCTCCTCGAAGCGATCGAGCCCGGCAAAGAAGGGGAGCCCGGTGCGCTGGGGGACCTGATCGTGCAGCTCAACGAAACGCTGAAGGGCAGCGAACAGGATCTCAAGGGGACGTTGATCAACGCGGCAGCACTGACTGAGTCACTCGCCGACTCGAAGACAGATCTAGCGGGTCTACTCACCAACTTGGACGATCTTTTCAACCAGCTGGCGACGCGGGCCGGCTCGCTCGGGACACTCAACCGGAACTTCGCCGTGGTGATGACCACCCTGCTTGAAAGTGACGGCGATCTTCGAGGCACCCTGAAGAACCTCGGTGATCTGACCGTGGAGGTCGGCGACCTCGTGCGAGAGCACGGCGACCGATTGGGTTCGGACCTCACCCGCGCCGCCAAGATCACCTCCACCGTGCTCGACAACCGGGCTTCGGTCGAAGAGTCCCTGCGATGGCTCCCCGTCGTGGGTGAAGGCCTGCGCAACGCGCATCACGGCGCGCCGGTGTTCGGTTCCGACGTGAGGGACAACGCCATTTCGGCTCGTTGCGAAGCGCTCGACGATCTGCCTCAGGAGGTCCAGGACATCCTCGACGAGGCCCTCGGTGAAGCGTGCGGCGAGCCGCCGGGAGCGGAAGGTCCGACCCTCACGCAGACGCCCGAAGAAGAAGTTGAGCTCGATTGCGACAAAGGAGTTCGCAAGGTCAAGCAACAGCTGCGCCGGGTCGGGACTATCGAACTGCCCGACGACGTACTGAATGAGGTTGTCGACCCGATGAAGAAGCAACTACGAAGGCTCAAGAAAGAGTGCAAGAACCTAGGGAAGTTGCTGAGGGACCCCGACGAGGAGATCCAGGATCTGCTCGACGACATCCTCGAGCAGGTACCGGACCCCGGTGTCGACGCTCCCGGTGTGGATGACCTCGGACCGTCCGCTCCCCGCCCGGGCCCCGGAGCAGCGGCGGGCGCCGGCGCGGCCCCCTCGCAGAACGACCCCTCGTCGTGGGATCGGTTCTCCGGATGGTTCTCCGGATTCGTCGGCTTCCTGGGGTGGGCACGATGAGACGCTTCCGCCCCTCGCTGATGGTGAAGCTGCTGCTTCCCTGCGCGCTGCTAGCCACGTCGTGCACCGCGCTCGGGCTGGGTGGCGATTGCAACGGCACCGAGGTGATCGGGATCTTCGAGCAGGTCGGTGACCTGCCCGTTGCCGCGAACGTTCAGTCGTCGGATGTCGAGATCGGCACGATCCAGGAGATCGAGCTCGACGAATGGAGCGCGAAGCTGACGATGTGCCTCAAGGAGGGCGAGAACGTCCCCGCCGACACCTTGGCCGTGATCCGGACGACTTCACTCCTTGGAGAGAAGTTCGTCGACCTGCAGCCGCAGAGCGACAGCCCGCCCTATCTCCAAGATGGCGACGTCCTAGATCTCGACGTCACTTCGAAGGCGACCGAGTTGGAAGACATCTTCGCCAAGCTGGCGGGGATCCTCGGCGCCGGCAACTTGGAGCAGATCAACCGTTTCACGGCCGCGCAAGCAAAGATCCTGCGTGGCCACACAGGTGACGTAAAGGACCTGCTGAGCAAGCTCAATACCTTCACCGGCCTGCTGGCCGAGCGGAAAGAGAAAGTCTCGTCCGCCGTCGACTCGCTCGACTCCGTTGCACGGACCTTGAAGTCCGACTCAGCGACCCTGACGAACTTCCTGCGGTCGTTCGCGGACTCGTCCGAAGTTCTGGCCAACAACAAGGAAGGTCTGCAGTCTCTGCTCATCTCGCTTGACCGGTTCAGCAACGTGAGCGCACAACTCCTGATCCAGACCGAACGGGGGCTGAACTCGCAGTTCAAAGACCTGAAACCGATCCTGAAGACCCTGGTAAGCGACACGGGAAGGATCCACGAGACCTTGCAGACGCTGGCGACGTTCTCGGAGTACTTCCCCGAGACCATGCCGGGGTCGTACCTGCAATTGGACGTATGCCAAGCGGTGCCCGAGAACTACGAGCAAGGTCTTACGTGTCCGCAGTCGATCGAGAACGACGATCCCAAGGTCGCGCCGCTGAGTCAAGAGGAGCCCAAGGCCGAGAACGCTGCCGAGTACATCCTGCGTCTGCCACTTGTGGGGGTGCGTAATGACTCCAGGTAGGCGCGTAAAGATCAACATGGTGGCGTTCCTGTTCCTCTCCCTCGGGTTCGTCTATTGGCTCGCGACACAGGTCTTGAGCTCGCTGCAGGATCGTTACCAAGTCGTTGTCCAGCTCGACGACGCCGGTGGGGTGTTCACCTCACAAGAGGTGACATACAGAGGGATCACCGTCGGCTCGGTGGGCGACATGGCCGTGATCCCGGATGGTGTTGAGATCACGCTGGACATCAACGCCGCCACCAAGATCCCCAAAGAGAACATCGAAGCACGAGTGATGTTCAAGAGCGCGGTCGGCGAGCAGTTCGTCGACCTTCTCCCGGCGTCGGACGGCCCCCCTTACCTGCAAGACAACGACGTGATCCCGAAGGAACAGACCGCGGTGCCGGTCAGTACCCAGGAGTTGCTCACGACGGTCGAAGCCGTGCTTCGCGGGGTGCCTCCAGAGGACCTCAAGGGCGCGGTGGACGCGCTGGGGATCGGTCTCACGGGACGCGGGCCGGACCTCGCGACGATCATCGAGTCGACCGCGGAGCTCGCCGAGGTGTTCGCCGAGAGCGGTGACGAGTTCGAAGGGATCCTGCGTAACGGCACCGAGGTCGGCGCCGAGTTCCTCAAGACGAAGGAAGACTTCGCCAGCGCGATCCATGACCTCGTCGCCGTCAGCGACACATTGGCCGACAGCACCCCGGATCTGAAGAGACTGATGGAGGGGGGCAACCTAACCTCGCAAGAGCTCGTGCGCCTTCTGCGAGAGAACAACAAAGGCGTGAACCAGTTCCTGCGTGATTTCGGCGAGATCAACGCGATCCAAGCGCGACACAGCAAAGATCTGTCCGAGCTTCTCCGATTCCTCCCCCCTGCCCTGTTCGGAGTAGTCGACACCTTCGAGACCGATACGGGCCTGGTTCGTTTCTCTCTGGTGAACGACACCGAAAACCCAGCGTGCTCGTACGGCACGCCACGGCGCGCCGCAAGCGATCGCAGCAGGGACCTCCCGCCGAAGAACGCGCGTTGCGAGCAGCAGGGACAGGCGAGTGACTCTGCGTCGGATGGTCGGTCGCTGGGCTCAGGTGGCTCGGGGGCCGAGGGAACTCCGCTGATCCCCGGCCTCGAAGAGTCTTTGGGGGCCGGAGACGGGCCTGTGCTGCCGCAGAACATGTCGGAATGGTCCTGGAC
>DASQLQ010000117.1:0-27990 GCA_035629935.1 Actinomycetota bacterium | reverse complement strand
GAGGAGGATGAATCATGACGACTCGAACCGTGCGAACCGTAGCGATCATGGGCGCAGCCGCCCTGCTGCTCGGCGCTTTCGCGTCAGGCCCGGCTGTCGCCAAGAAGAAGAAAAAGAAGAAGAAAGCCCCCGTGGCAGCGTGTGCTCCGTTTGCCCCCGGTGAGAAGGGTGCCGGCCAGCCGGTGACCGTCGTCACCGATGCAGCGACGGCAGAAGCTCCCGTCGAGGTGACTGTGGCTACCGACCCCGGGCTCGGTTTCTCGTCCGAAGCCGGTGAAGGCGCTCCCGAGGACGGCGAGGGCCTTACATCGCATGCATATACAAACGTCCAGATCGACTCCGCCGCTCCGAGCGCCGGCCTGTACGTCCGGGTCGAGTTCGAGCCGGTGTGGGACTACGACCTGTGGCTGCGTGACTCCGGTCATTCGGCGCTCGCTTACGCCGCGGGAAGCTCTCCCGCCCCCGTCCCGGGTGTTACCGATGGAACGGGCAATGGTGGGCACACCGAATCCGGATCAGAGAACATCGACGGATACTTCGCAGCAGACTGCAACGGCTTCACGGTCGACATCGCGAATGCCGGTGGTCCCGGTGGTGACGTTGTAGTGAAGTACTGGCTAGGAGAGCCCGCGGGTTAGTTCCCCAGGTTCAAACAAGATCGACAAGAGGCCGGGCCTTCGGGCCCGGCCTTCTCGCGTGCGCTAGTTGTTGCCTTCACCGTCGCTCGGTGCCTCTTCGCTGGGGACCGGCGTGGGCTCCTCCTCGATGATCTGGATGAATGACTCCTCGGCGATGTTCGGGCACTCCTGGAAGGCCTCGGGCGCGTCCCCACCGGCACGGAATTCTTCGATGAAGTCTCTGATCGCGGCCTCGTCGACGGAGTCAAGATCCATCTTGTGCGACCACGCTGTGACGGCGATCGGCGTGTCCATGTCTTCATCCGGCGCCGAGAACGTATGCGCGTCGAAACTCGCGACGATCTCCTCGAGCTCCCCGATCTCTGCTTCATCGTGGGTCGGTTGGTAGAGGAGGCCGATCGCGCCGTGCTCCAACAAGTGAACCTCTTCGCCGTCAGGGATGTCCGTCGCGTGGGTCCCACAAGCTCCCACCTGTCCGGAGTGCGCTCCCGAAACCGGCGGATTGCTCTCGTAGTCAACAACCTCGCCGGTGTGATCCCCGGCCCCCGCGGTGCTGAAGTGCTCGACCGTGTGACCTCCGAAATCGTCGGGCGCCGCGCCGCGAACGAACAAGATCCAGTAGGTGCCGAGAAGGATCGCGGCGATAACCAACCAACGAACCACGCGCTCGCGTTTCTGCGCACGACGTTGCGCGGCGACGGCTTCGGCCTTCGCCTGCCGGCGCGCCTCTAGCCGCTCGCGCCTCTTCTCGTTGGGGTCGACCCCTTGGGGGGCCCCTCTTCGTTTCTTCTTCTTCGCCACGAAGGCGGAGGCTATCTTGAACCGATGACTGACGAGACGTGGCGCAACATCCTCGTTGCCGCGCTTGCGGTAAACGCCGCTATCGGCTTCGGATATCGCGTTTACCGGCTGGCCAAAGGCGGGCCGATCGCGGACGTCTGGGGCCAGGCGGTGCTGGGGGTTCTGTTGGCTCTGATAGCGATGGCGGTGGCCTTCGGGCTCGACTGGGCCCGGTGGATCGCGGTGGGATACGGACTTCTATTCGGCCTGGTCGTAATGCCGGTCTGGGTTCTGGGCGTTCTCCTGCCGATGCGCCCCCGCGCGCTCGACTACGCGTTCACTGGTGTGTATTGGGGCTTGCTGCTGCTGATCGCGGTCGCAGGCTTCGTGGCCTAGGTACCCTCTTAAGCCGCGCCGTTGGTGGCGATCAATCCCCATTCATGCAGTCGGCGGTTCAGCTCGTCCGCCGTCGTTTGATACAGGAGAGCAAGGGCCATCAGGTCGTCCTCACGGATGGTGAGCACCCGGCCGTTGTAGTCGCCTCGCTGGATCTGGATCGCATGAGTGAAGCGTGACAGTGGGTCGCGATCGGACTCCGGAACACGCTTAAGCCCTTCGAGGTCCAGGACCACACGCCGGCGGGCCTCGACTGCACTCGGAGAGGGCGGTGCGCCGTCCTCGGGAAGGATCTCGGAAACGGGCACCCCGTAGAACTCTGCGAGCTCGGAGAGCCGGGCGACGGTCACGTTGCGGTCGCCTCGCTCGTAAGCACCAACGACGGCTGCCTTCCACTTGCCCTTCGACGCCTGCTGCACGTCCTGCAGCGACATGCCCTTCTGGACCCGGATGTTCCTGAGCCGGTCCCCCAGGGCCTTCGAGTAGTCCATCGGTCTCTCCCTTTGATCCCGGCCGCCCTCTCGGGCCGCCTGGTGAATTTTGCTAATTAATGGATATGTGCTTGTCCTACTATGCCGTTTCGACGCGGAGCGTCAACTACCTTCCCCTATTTGGTAACTTTCCGCATTCGCGGCCCCCTGAAACCCCGCCAAACCCCGGCCCTCTAGAATGTGGCTCATGAGGGCGCTGTGGAAGGGAGCAATCACTTTCGGGCTGATCAGCATCCCAGTGCGCCTCTACTCGGCGGTGTCCGAAAAGGGCCTCAAATTCCACCTCCTCCACGAGGAGGACGGGGGCCGCATCAAGTACCAGCGCACCTGCTCGAAATGCGGCAAAGAGGTGACCTGGGACGACATCGTCAAGGGCTACGAATACTCCAAGGACCACTACGTCCAATTCACCGACGAAGAGCTCGACGCCGTCGACCTCGACACCGTCCGGGCGATCGATGTCGTTTCTTTCGTTCCCCTCGAGTCGATCGACCCGATCTACTTCAACAAGACCTACTACGTCGCTCCGGAGCCCTCGGGCATCAAGGCGTACAAGCTGCTGCAAGAAGCTCTCGAGGCTGAGAAGCAAGTCGGGATCGCGAAGGTCGCGCTGCGCGACAAGGAGCATCTGGCGACGGTTCGGATCATGGAGCACGAAGGCAAACCCGTTTTCGTACTCGAGACGATGCACTGGCCCGACGAGATCAGAGAGCCCGAGTTCGAAGAGCTCGATAAGAACGTGACCGTCAGGGATGCCGAGGTCAAGATGGCCCGACAGCTCGTCCAGCAACTGGCCGACGATTTCAAGCCCGGAGAGTTCCGCGACGAATACAGGGAAGCGCTGGAGGAGCTCGTCAACAAGAAGGTCGAGGGCGAAGAGATCACGGTGGCTGCAACTCCGGAAGAGGAGCCGACGAAAGTGGTCGACCTCATGGAAGCACTCAAGGCGTCCGTCGAGGAAGCCAAGAAGCGCAGGGCCCCCGCTGCCAGCGCGAAGAAGAAGACGACGAAGCGCAAAGCCTCGGCCGGCTAGGGCTAACAAGGGAGCTCCGTGGAAACCGTTTCGATCAAAGTCCCCGCGTCCCCTGCCTATATCCAGGTCGTCCGATTGGTAGCGGCCGGCCTCGCATCCCGGCTGAGATTCACTCTCGACGAGATAGAGGACCTGAAGATCGCCGTCGACGAACTGTGCGCCTACCTGACCGGCTCCCAGGGCCGTGAAGGCGACCTCCGGATCGAATTCACGATCGATGGCGACCGGATCGAGATCACCGGCGTGGGCCATTTCGCCCCCGGCCAGAAAGTACGCACCGATCTCACGGAACTGTCACAGATGATCCTGTCGACCGTCACGGACAGTGCATCGCTGGCTCAGCCGGATGGATCTCCGGCCTTCAGTCTGGTGAAGACCCGCAAGTAATGGCTACCGACAGGGCAACTCTGACCAAGGACGAAGTCCGAGAACTCTTCAGGTTGTACATAGGAGCGGCGGACGAAGAAGAAAAGCTCCAGCACCGATCCAAGCTCGTCAATCAACACATCGGACTGGTCGAGTTCCTCGCACGACGTTTCCGCAATCGCGGTGAGCCACTCGAGGACCTCGTGCAAGTGGGAACGATTGGTTTGCTGAAAGCGATCGACCGTTTCGACCTCGATCGCGAGGTCGAGTTCTCGACATACGCGACTCCGACGATCGTCGGCGAGCTGAAACGGCACTTCCGCGACAAGGGTTGGGCGGTTCGGGTGCCTCGGCGGCTTCAGGAGCTCCATCTAGAGCTCACCAAGGTCGTCAGCCACCTGGGACAGGAGCTCGGTCGTTCGCCGACCGTGGAGGAGATCGCCAAAGCGGCCGGGGCAACAGAGGAAGAAGTCCTCGAAGGTCTCGAGATCGCCCAGGCTTACAACTTCACCTCGATCGATGCCCCGATCGATGCGGGCGACGGTGGATCAACGTCATTCGCCGAGCAGCTGGGGGCGGAGGACGAGCATCTCGAGAACCTCGAATACCGCGCTTCTCTTGCGCCCGAGATGCAAAAACTCCCGGAGAGAGAGCAGCAGATCCTCTACTTGCGCTTCTTCAAGGGTCAGACTCAGTCAGAGATCGCCGATCGTCTGGGGATCTCCCAGATGCACGTGTCGAGATTGTTGAACCGAACGCTAATCCAATTGAGGGAAGCCTTAGAGGAATGAACATGAAGCGGGCAGTGGCCGCCTTGCTCCTTGCGGCGCCGGCCTGCTCGTTGGCGCCGATAGACCTCTCATCCGAGCGCCAACTTCCACTTCGCACGACGATCATCGCGTCGGACGGAACATTCCTGGCCCGCCTGTACAGGCAGAACCGTGCCCTCCTGCCGCTGGAATCACTTCCCGACGCTTTGATCGACGCGGTCCTCGCCGCGGAGGACGCGCGTTTCTACGAACATCCCGGCTACGACCTTCGCTCGATCGCTCGCGCAGCGATCATCAACTTCGACAGGGGCGAGATCCTGCAAGGCGGCAGCACGATCACTCAGCAATATGTGAAGAACACATACATCGCGGCGCCGGGAAAGGCGGCCCCTCGAACCCTCGAGCGAAAGGCCAAGGAGCTCCGCTTTGCGATCGAGATCGAGCGCCGTTTCTCCAAGGACGAGATCCTCGAGCGCTACCTGAACACGGTTTATCTGGGCCAGGGCGCGTATGGGGTCAAGGCCGCGTCCGAAACTTTCTTCGGACACGGCGCGGGCACACTGTCCCTGCCCGAAGCCGCACTCCTTGCCGGCGTCATCAAAGCGCCGAGTCGTTACGACCCACGCGACCATCCTCGTCTGGGGCGGCAGCGTCGCGCTTATGTTCTCGATCGCATGGTGCAGTTGGGGCTGATCTCGTTCACCCGGGCGCGCCAAGCGAAAGAGTCACCGCTCGGCATCACCGCCATCCCTCGACAGCTCTCGACGAAACAGCCGTACTTCGTCGAGGCCGTTAAGCGAGAGGTGTTGAACGACCGCAGATTCGGCAAGACGGATATCGAACGCGCCGGTGCCTTGTGGAAAGGGGGGCTGAGGATCACCACGACCCTCGATCCCGAGATGCAACTCGCGGCCGAGGAGGCCGTCCGCACCTACCTCCCCGCTGCTGAAGACCCGGAGGCCGCGATCCTGGCGATCCGCCCCAAGACCGGTGAAGTGTTGGCGATGGTTGGAGGGCGCGACTGGGAGCTGTCGCAGGTGAATCTCGCCATGGGCAAAGCGGGAGGCGGTTCGGGGCGGCAACCAGGATCCTCGTTCAAGCCGATAGCCGCGGCTGCCGCGATGGAATCGGGCATCTCGCTGGACGCCCAGTACCAGGCATCACCCGGGGTCTTTCATCTCGTGGACGGCAGCACATGGACCGTAGCGAACTCCGAAGGCACAGCCGGTGGCTTCCTTCCGTTGAACGAGGCGTTGGTCCGTTCTGTGAACGGGGTGTTCGCCCGCTTGGCCCTGCAACTCGGGCCTCCGGCCATCGCCAAACAGGCCGAGCTCATGGGCGTTCAGGCCGATCTGCCGGCGTATCCATCGATCGCACTGGGAGCAAGTGAGGTGAGTGTTCTCGACATGGCAACGGCCTACGCGACGATCGCAAACTACGGAACCGCCGTTGAACCGACGACGATCAAACGCATCCGTTCCGCGGACGGAGCGATCTTCGAACCCGATCAGTCCAGCACTCCCGCGGCGATGGCACCGGGGAACGCTTTCTTGTTGACCCACGTACTTCACGACGTCATCTCGCGTGGCACCGGCAAAGCAGCGGACATCGGCCGGCCTGCTGCAGGTAAGACCGGTACGACCGATGACCACGCCGATGCATGGTTCGTCGGTTACACACCCGACCTCGTCGCCGCCGTCTGGGTCGGTTACCCCGAGGGCCGCGTGCCGATGGATTCGGTCCATGGGACGAGGGTGTGGGGCGGCAACTACCCGGCGCTCATCTGGCGGGCGTTCATGTCGGCAGCGCTCAAGGACACCCCCAAGCAGATCTTCCGGTTGCCGGAGGAGGACATGATCACGATCGAGATCGATCCCGAGACGGGTCTTCTGGCGGCCGACTGGTGCCCGGGCGAAGCCAGGACGATGCTGAAGCAGCTGGCCCCCCGGGAGGTCTGTCCTGCTCCCACCCCCACCATCACGGCGACGCCGTCCCCCGTGGGTCCCTCACCTGAGGTTTCGCCCTCGGGATCCGCGTCTGGAGCGACGCCGAGTCCCTCGCCCTAACCGGTGGCGTCGACCTGGATCGGGACCTTCACCTCGACGCGGGTACCCCCGTTGGAAGAAATCTCGATCTTGCCGCCCAGCTCCTCGACGAGCGAGTGGAGGATCTGAAGTCCCAGCCTCGCCCCTTCGAGTGGTTCGGAAGACACCCCGACCCCGTCGTCCCAGACTACGAGTACGACTTCGTTCTCATCGGCGCTGACGTCAACTCCGACCGTGCCGGACCGGCCGTCGGGAAAGGCGTGCTCGATCGCGTTCTGCAGGAGCTCGGCGAGGGTCACCGCCATCGGGGTTGAGATGTCCGCGCCGATGGGACCGGTGCTTCCCGCAACCTTCACCTCGACGCGCCGTTCCGGAAGCACCAAGACGTCCGAGACCATCTGCGCGACCCTTCGAGCGACGACTCCGAAGTCGGCGACGTCCGACGTGTCCTCGGAGAGGGTTTCGTGAACGAGAGCGATCGAGCCGATCCTCAACACGCTCTCCTGCAAGGCCGCCTTGGCCTCCTCCGACTGCAATCGACGTCCCTGCAAACGCAGGAGTGATGCGATGGTCTGGAGGTTGTTCTTCACACGATGGTGGATCTCGCGGATCGTCGCGTCCTTGACCGAGATGACACGTTCCTTCTCGCGTAGTTCGCTGACGTCCTTGGCCAGGGCGAGCAGACCTGCGACAGCGTCACCATCGACCAGCGGGACGACGCGGAGCATGACGTGGTTGTTACCTCGCTCCAGTTCGCCGTCGCGTAGTTGCAAAGATGTGATCGCATCCTTGACCGGCGTCTCGCCCAACCCGAGCTCGTCGAGCTGGCGACCCAGAACGTTCTGCTTGATGCCCAACCGCCGCAACGACGAAAGCGCGTTCGGCGAGGCCCAGCTGACTCGCCCTTCCTCGTCGAGGACGTAGAGGCCGTCACCCACCCGCGGCCATTCCCCGCGCACCGGATCCGAGAACGGAAAGACTCCATCGCAGATCATCTTCGAGACATGGTCTGCCGCGTTCAGATAAACCTGCTCTAGCCGGCCCGGCCGCCGCGAGGTAGCGGGACTTCCTTCTTTCGTCAGAACGGCTATGACCTTGCCCTCGTAACGAACCGGCACTGCGTCCATGCGTATCGGGATGCCGTCGACCAACACGGGCTCTTCTTGGGACCAGACGCGTCCCTCCCGGTACGCCCGCTCAACCGCCGGTTGTTCTGGCTGCGACAACCTGGTTCGGACCATGTCGTTCGGATACAGAGTTTGAGATGTGAAAGGCCGAAGCTGCGCGCAGATCTCGTAGACATCTGCATGACGCGTGGGGACGTACAGCAGCAAGTCCGAGAAAGAAAGGTCGGCGAGCACCTGCCAGGCAGAGCAGAGCGAGCGTAGATGCTCGGCCTCTCGTTCGGAAAGGTCGGATACCTCGCGGATACGTTCGGCTAGCGTTGACACTGCTGTCTAAGGTTAGGGGAACGATGCAGATCGCGGTGCTAGGCGACATCCACGGCAACCTTCCGGCGCTCGATGCCGTCATGGGAGATATGGAGAAGTTCTCACCGGACGAGGTGTGGTGCACCGGCGATCTCGCCTGGACGGGCCCATGGGCGTCCGAATGCATCGAGAGGGTGCGCTCTTCCGGATGGAAGACGGTCAAAGGGAATGCCGATGTGTGGGTGACGGGCGATCCGCAAACCATCCAGGACGAAGAGGAACGTCACACGTACGAGGCCATCGCCGCCGCACACAACATCTCCGAGAACGACGCTCACTGGTTGTTGAACCTGCCGCTCGGTCATTCGGGCCCCGGCTCGATCCTCATGGTTCACGGGACTCCGGAGTCACCTTTTACCGGCCCCACGCCCGACGCCCCGCCTGCTGCCTTCACTCCTTACGAGGGCCACGCATCCCTCGTCATTTATGGACACGTGCACGTTGCGTTCACGAGACGACTGACGGATTCGACACTGGTCTGCAACGCAGGTTCGGTCGGCCTGCCGATGGATGCAGAAACAGCCTCCTATCTACTGATCGATCGGGAGGGCACGGACTTCGTGCTTCGTCACCGGCGCGTCGAGTTCGATAGGGATGCAGCTATCAGCGAAGCTCGTTCGCGGGCAGATGCCGCTAGCCAGCGCTTCCTCCAGTTGATGGGGGCCTAGTGGCAGAGAAGCGATACACACAGGCCGAAGCAAACTCTTTGTTGCCGTACCTGGCTCCCACTCTCGTGGAGCTCAGGGAGAAGTTCGAGGCGGCCGCGCAGATCAGGCAGGCAGTTGCAACGGCGGCGGCATCGAACGGTGGCTCGCACGACCGAGATGATTGGTCGCGCACACTCGCCCGAGTTTCCGAGCTTCTCGACCGGATCCAGGAGTGGGAGATCCAGGTTCGGGACATCTCGCAGGGGCTTGCCGACTTCCCGGCGGTCATCGACGGGCAGGAAGCGTGGCTCTGCTGGCGCCTGGGTGAGCCGGAGGTTGCCTACTGGCACCCAACCGACACCGGCTTCGCGAACCGCCGCCCCCTCTAGCTGCCAACCAGATTCGCCACTGCGCGCGAGCTCGGGAAACTCGCGGCACCGAAACGTCGACAGCGTCTGTCGAGAGATGGGGTGGCCCTTCTCACGGGTGTCGGTTGCGATGTCGAAGCATGGAAGAAGCGCGGACAGGAGCCCGAACCCGGTTAGGTGCCGGTGAAGTTTGGGGGCCGCTTCTCGGACATCGCTGCGATGCCCTCTTGCAGGTCCTCGCTCCCGTAAGCCGCGGCCACCAAGTGGTCGATCTCTTCGACCGTCTCCGGTGTTGCAGAACGTGCACCGCCGAGATGGTCGACGATCACCTGGATCGAGCGTTTGACACCTTGGACCGATAACGGCGCACCACGTGCGATCTGATCGGCCAGGGCGATGACTTCATCGTCCAGAGATTCCGGCGCGACGCTCCGATGCACCAACCCTGCGTGTGCCGCCTCGTCACCGGAGAATGTGCGTGAGGTCATCAGAACCTCCTTGGCAACCGCAACGCCGGCAAGCAACACCAACCGCTGAACATTCTCGAAGTTAACGAGGATGCCCAGGCGGGCCGAGGGGATGCCTAGCTTTGCGTCGGACTCCGTCACCCGGAAGTCGCACACGGTAGCCAGCTGCAGCCCTCCACCGAGCGCGGCGCCATGGATCGAAGCGACCGTGGGCAAGGTGCAGCGAGCAACGGCCTCGAGCATGTTCTCGAAAGCCGGGAGGAAGTCCATCCCACCGGCTCCCACCGCGGCGAAGTCCGCTCCCGCACAGAAAACCGGCCCCGCCCCCTTGACGATGACCACTCGAACTTCGGGGTCGGCTTCGAGACCATGAAGGGCGACCACGACGTCTTCGCACATCTGGACCGAAAGTGCATTGCGTGAGTCGGGTCGGTTCAGGAGGAGGGTCCCCAATGCCCCCTCGGCGGTGACTTCGACCAGCGCCACGGTGTCAGTCGATGACGGCGATGACATCGCCCTCCTGGACGACACCACCTTCCGTAACGTTGATCTCCGAGATCTTTCCCGAGGCAGTTGATTCGACGGGTATCTCCATCTTCATCGACTCGAGGATGCAGATCGTGTCACCCTCCGCTATGTCGTCCCCGGTCGCCACGAGCACCTTCCACACGTTGGCGACCATCTCAGCCAACACTTCCTCGCTCATTCTGCTCTTCCGCCGACGGCCGAGCCCGTCGGCGCTCCAACTGAATCCCCGACTGCAGATTCCAGTGCAGTCCGGTCGGGGGGATCGGGAAGTGACAGGAGGCGGCGGGCAGCGGAGGGGTCCGCGACCTTCCGCCCCGACAGTTCGATCAGCTCCGCCGCGGCCGCGATCAGATCGCCGTTGGACGATGCCATCTCACCAGAGGGCACGTAGAAGTTGTCCTCGAGTCCCACGCGGACGTTCCCACCAAGCGAAGCGGCAGCCGCAACCACCTTCCATTGATCGCGGCTGATGCCGATCACTTCCCACGTGCTCGGCTGCGGGAGGATCGACGCCATGTGAGCCAGGTTGCGCGCGCTGAGCGGCGCGCCGCCCAACACGCCCATGATCAGCGAGAACTGGATCGGAGGCTCGATCAAGCCCATGTCCAACAAGGGCGTGACGTTACCGATATGGCCGGTGTCGAAGCACTCACACTCCGGTTTGACGCCGGCTGAGTTCATCTTCTCCAGAAGAAACGTGATGTCCGAGAACGGGTTCGCGAAGACGAAGTCGAAGATCAACGACTTCCGTTTAGACGAGTACTTCGCATAGTTCATCGATCCCATATTCAGCGCGCCCAACTCGGGTTTCAGCGCGGTGATCTGATGAACCCTCTCCTCGATCGGTACGCCAACGGCTCCAGTTGAGTAATTGATAATGAGATCGGGAGCCTCGGCCAAGATCGCCTGCGTGATCGCTCGATACTCCTCAACGCGATAGCTGGGGCTCCCATCGGGATAGCGAGCGTGGATGTGCACGACTGACGCCCCGGCGTCCCTGGCCCTCTTGGCTTCGGCCGCGTACTCCTCCGGCGTGTAAGGGATCGCCGGGCACTGGTCGCGGTTAGCGGCGACGCCGCTCATCGCGCAGGTGATGATGCAATCGTCCATAGCGCCCGAGGCTATCTCCACTGTGGCAAACCCTGCAGATAAGCCAGCATGTGCTCCGTCGTTGCGGCCGGCTGCTCCTGCTGTGTCCAGTGGCCGCAGTCGGGAATGGTCACGATCTCGACGTCTGGGACCCGTGCGTCCATGCCATCGGCGAGCGAAGGGGGCAGCACGGGATCGCCTTCGGCGCAGATCATGAGACAGGGCACCTCGATCTTCATGTCGTCGTACGGCTCGAGGAGCTCCCAGTTGCGATCCATGTTCCGGTAGTACTCGATCGGCGGGGTGATGGCCCCCTTGGGCCGGAACGTGTCGGCGTAGACCTTCAGCACCTCATCGGTGAAGACGTCCTTCTGCACGGTGACGGACTCTTTGAGGATCCCTTTGATGAAACCGTCGATGTCGGCCTCGATGACCTCCTCGGCGCGATGACGCTCCTGGAAGAAAAGGATGTAGCTGTGCTTGTCGCTGCCGATCTGCCGGAAGAACTCGGTTGTCGGAACGGGCGGACGCGGAAGGTCGGGGACGTTGAGGCCGATCACCCCGGCAGTCTTGTCGGCGTGCAACCGAGCGAAAGGCCACACCAGCAGGCCACCCCAATCGTGACCGGCCAGGACGGCTTGTTCGTGCCCCAGCGACTCGATCAAACCTGCGAAGCAATCGGTGAGCCACACCACGTCGTAAGTGACGTCGGGTTTGTCGGAACGTCCGTAACCGGGAAGGTCGATCGCCACAACTCGGAAGCCAGCAGCAGCCAACGGCTCGATCTGATTGCGCCACGAGTACCAGGACTCGGGAAAACCGTGACACAGGAGCACGAGCGGACCTTCGCCCTCTTCGACGAAGAAGATCCTTATCCCGTTGGTTCTGGCAAAGCCTTCTCGCATCGCTAGGCCCTCTCGAAGGTCTTGGAGCCCTTGGACTCGCCCAGGAGCACCAACAGATCTCCCTCTTCCAGGCGAGTGCTCGCCTCGGGGTTCGTGAACGTATGACCGTCCGCCCTTCGAAGGACCAGGCACCCACCTTCCTCACACAACGCGGCCAGGTCCTTACCGATCAGGTCCGACCCACTGTCGATCACGACCTCTTCGAGACGCAGGGCGCCGGCCTTTTCCGATTCGACCTCGATGTAATCGACCACTTGAGGCCGTAAGGCGAGAAGGGCCATGTGTCGGCCGCTGCTCACGTATGGAGAGATCACTCGATCGGCCCCCGCCTTGTAGAGCTTCTCCGCCGTCGATTCGTCCGCCGCTCGAGCGACGATGTAGACCTCGGGATTCAGAGAGCGCGCGGTCAGCGTGATGTAGACGTTCTCGGCATCGTCGTCGACAGCCGACACGAGTCCACGGGCCCGATCGATACCGGCTTCTCTCAGAACGTGCTCGTGTGTCGGATCGGCGATCAGATAAGTGATCCCGTCACGGGACATCTCCGGCTCTAGGTCAATCAACCTGTCGATGACCACGAACGGGATGCCCTCCGCTTCGAATTCGCGAGCAACGGTGCGTCCCACACGCCCATAGGCGCAGATGATGAAGTGGTCCTTCAAGGCTTCGATCCGACGTTGCATGCGCTTCCTCCTACCACGCTCACCGATGACTCCTTCTTGGATGACCTGTGCGAAGACGGCTCCGGAGGTCACGATCAGACCGATCCCGGCAACGATCAGGGCGAGCGTGAGAACCCGGCCCGAAACATCCAGTGGACGCACCTCGCCGAACCCCGTCGTTGCGAGTGTCGTGATCGTCATATAGAGCGCATCGAGAAACGACCAGCCCTCTATGAAGACGAAAGCAGCGACCCCGAGGACGACCACCAAAACGCTCGCACCGGCGAGCAGCCGGATGCGCATCCATGGTTCGTCCAGGCGGTGAGACAGCATCGGTCTAAACCGGCAGCACTCCGTGCTTGCGCCATGGTCTCTCGACCTGCTTGTTCGCCGCGGCCTCGAGGCCGCGCACGATCGTGTACCGGGTATCGGCTGGATCGATGACGTCGTCGATGAAGGACCACCCCGCTGCGATGTACGGCGAGATCTGGTCTCGGATCACCTGCACCATTTCGTTGCGGGCACCGGCCTGCTCTTCCTCCGGCATCGCCTCGATCTGCTTCCGGAAGATGATGTTGACGGCCCCCTCGGGCCCCATCACCGAGATCTCGGCGGTGGGCCACCCGACGATCAGGTCCGGCTCGTAAGCCCGCCCGTTCATAACGTAGTAGCCGGCCCCGTAGCCCTTGCGCAAGACACACGTGACTTTCGGAACGGTTGCTTCCGCCACCGCGAACAGCATCTTTGCGCCGTGTCGGATGATCCCTTGCTTCTCGACCGCACTTCCTACGAGGAACCCCGGGCAGTCCATCAGGAACACGAGCGGGATGTTGAACGCGTCGCACAACCACACGAAACGTGCAGCCTTATCGGCTGAGTTGACGTCGAGCGCACCGCCGAGGAACTTCGGCTGGTTGGCGATGACTCCTGCGGGTCGGCCCCCGAATCGGGCGAATCCGGTAACAAGGTTCCTCGCCCAATCGGGTTTCATCGGAAAGAAATCACCGTCGTCCGCGATCGCATGGATGACCTTGTGGATGTCGTACGCCTGCCTCGGATTGGCGGGCACGATGTCGTACAACTCCTCCGTTCGACGATCGATCGGATCGGAGACCTCTTGCAGAGGCGGAGGCTCGCCATTCGACGCCGGAAAGAACGAGAGATATTTGCGAACCGCCTCGAGACAGGCGGCATCGTCTTGAACCTCGAGGTCGGCGACACCCGAGATCTTGCAGTGCACCTTCGAGCCGCCCATGTCTTCAGCACTGACGTCTTCGCCGACCGCGGCTTTAACCAAGTGCGGTCCCGCGAGAGCCATGTTGGAGGTCCCCTTGACCATCGGGACGAAGTCCGCCAAACCGGGGATGTAAGCAGTGCCGGCGGCGCCCGGCCCCATCATCGCCGCGACCTGCGGTATGACCCCGCTCATGATCACTTGCTCGCGGAACAGATCGCCGGTGCGGGCGAACATCGAACCCGTGGCTTCCTGGATACGGGCACCTGCCGAGTCGATGAGCCACACGATCGGGATCCGCTCGCGCAGGGCCACCTCGCGCATGCGCGATGACTTGATCTCGGTCACCATCCCCATCGACCCGGCCATGACCGAGAAGTCGTAAGCGATCAACGCCACCTTGCGGCCATCTATCTCGCCGATCCCGGTCAGGACTCCATCGGCAGGGGTGAACTTCCCTTGCATCGCGGGTGATTGACTCTGGTGGTGAGCAAGCAATCCGTATTCGACGAACGTGCCCTTATCGAACAGGATCTCGGCCCTCTCGCGGACGAAGAGCTTCCCGAGGTCTTTCTGACGTTTGACCCGCTCCGGGCCGCCGCCCTCACTGAACTTCTGCTTCTTCTCTGTAAGGGCTTCGACGTGACCTCGCATATCGGGTCCGTCGTAGGAATAGGTAACGGGAGCTTCGGACATCGGAACCACCTTCCTGTGGGACCCTTCGCCGGCGCTTCGTCGCCGATGCTTTCCAGGGCCTCGCGTGGGGAAGATTACCGACGATGCTGACCAGGAGCCTCGACCGGATCTCTGAGCGGACCTCAACGGCCATCAAGGTCGTGGTCGCGCTGTTCGTCGTGACCCGTCTATTCGGGGCGGCCGGGGCGATCAATTTCCCTACCAGCTCGGATGTCGAGATCGCCTATCGCCCGTGGGCGATTCAGGTCGTAGACAAAGATCGGGCCCCATATTCAGAGGTAGACATCGAATACCCGCCAGCATCGTTGCCGTTCGTTCTGGCGCCACAGGTCCCTTCGCCCGACCAGTACCACTACCGCATCAACTTCGTGCTCGCGATGCTCGTGGCCGACATCGCCGCTTTCATCGGCCTGATGATGCTGTCGAAACGCTGGGGGTCCCTGCTCGGCCCCTGGCTGTGGGTGATCGCTCTCCCACTGCTCGGGCCCTTCGTCTACCTGAGACTCGACCTGATCCCGACCGCGGCGATGATCTGGGCGCTGCAACGAGCGTCCCGCGACGATTGGCTCGGCGGCGGAGGGTTCCTGGGCTTCGGGATCGCCGCCAAGCTCTTCCCCTTGTTGTTAGTTCCGTTGGCGTTATTGATCGCTCCGGCCCGCTCGCGACTCAAGCTGTTGATCGGCGCCGGCGCCGTCGTACTGATCGCGTTCCTCCCGTTCATGACGATCCTCAACGATCTGTTCCGGGACATCGTCGAGTACCACACCGGGCGAGGGATACAGGTCGAGAGCCTGTGGGGCTCGATGCTCTACGTCGCGAGGAGTGGCGAGGAACTGAAGCTGATATTTCACGACTTCGGCGCGCACCATTTCCGGTTCGGTGCTGTGGAGACGATGAAGACGGTCGCTTCGATCGCAACCGCCGCCACACTCGTGATCGGGATTTGGCTGGCAAAGAAGGCCCCCAAAGACGTGCGCGAGTTGGCCTCGGTCTCTTGCGTCACGCTGCTGATGGCCATCACCGTGAGTGGGGTGCTGTCGCCACAGTTCTTCATGTGGATCGCCGGTCTGGGGGCTGTGAGTTTGTGTGCAGCGGGATCACGCTTGAGGAACCTGATGTTGATGCTGCTCCCGCTCCTGTTGCTAACTCAGGTCATATATCCAACGATGCACCCCGCCCTCGTTCGGGCCGAAGCACCAGCCGTCGTGATGTTGTGGTGCCGAAACATCCTTCTGCTCTTGACAGCGATCTACGGGGTGGCGTCGGTCAGCGGCCCTTCCACTCGGGGGCCCGCTTCTGTAGGAACGCCGTAACGCCTTCGACCGTGTCTTCGGACTCGAGGCAAACGGTCAACATGCCGGACAGGTATTCAAGAGCGTCGTCGAACGCCAGATCTTCGGCCCGATAGAAAGACCGTTTACCCAACGCCAGGATCAAGGGACTCTTCTCGCGCAGAGAGGTGACGGCTTCATCCACAGCCTTGTCGAGCATGTCAGCCGTCACGACACGGTTTACGAAGCCCCATCGTTCGCCTTCGGTCGACTTGAAGCGGCGGCCCGTAAGCATGAACTCGAGTGCAACCTTGCGGGGTACGTCGCGCTGGATGATCGCCGAGATCATGAACGGCCAGAGGCCGATGTTCACTTCTGGAGTTCCCATCTCGGCTTCAGTGGAGGCGATCACCAGGTCGCATGCAAGCATCAATCCGAATCCGCCGGCCAGCGCGTGTCCGTTGACCCGAGCCACGATCGGCAAACGCGACTTCCGCATCTGTTCGAACAGGGCACCGACCTCACTGCGCCGGAAATGCTCGGAGACCTTGCCGCCTTCAAGCGAGCCTCCGCCGAGATCGCCACCCGCACAGAACGCTTTGTCACCGGCCCCCGTTAAGACGAGGACGCGTGTGTTGGGATCGCTCTCTGCTTCGGTGAGATGGTTGGAGATCCCTTGGACCACCTCTGGACTGATGGCGTTCCGGCGGTCGGGTCTATCGATCGTGATGTAACCGACACCGTCACGGGCTTCGTAAAGAGTCGACATCCCTTCTTTCCTAACTACGGGTAGGTATAGACCCCCGGAGTTTAGAAAGAAAAGTTAGTTCGAGGACATACGGTGTGCGAGCTCGGCGATCGCACCCAGAGGAAACCGCCTGTGGCCACCAAGGGTGATGACGTGAGGGATCTTTCCTTCTTTGGCCCAGCGGGACACGGTCTTGGTCGAGACACGCAACATCTTGGCCGCCTCGGCGGTGCGTATGTAGGTCCCGGCAGGCATGCCGGACTGCAGTTCGTCAACCATTGCCACGATGAAACCTCCCTAGACGTATGAAGCTCCGCTGGGGTTTCTATCGGCGGGGAGGGTGGTGCTCCTTTAGGCCGGATCGAGGCTTTTCTTTGCTTAGGCCTGTTCGAGGAGGTTGGCGATCCGGTTCTTGAGGGCTTCGGGGCAGGGAGTGGAGCCGCCGATCCGGTAGACGATCGAGCGCACTTCGGTTTGTAGATCGAAGCGCTCGAGGCAGGGGGCGCATTCTTCTAGGTGGGCTTCGATCTCGATGCGCTCCGCGTGCGAGAGGCCTTCGCCGTCGAGGAAGAGATACGCCGTCGCGAGGATCTCCCTGCAGTGCTCCTTCATGAAGCCGTGCTCCCCCCGGCTTGACTGTCAGCTTCCATAGGCTTCCCGTTACCTCGCTGCCCGGCTGGCGGCGTCTTAACGATGCCCCTGTCCTGAGCTAGCTGCAATAACCTCTTTTGGAGCGCTTTTCTTCCCCGATGGAGCCGGGACATGACGGTTCCTATGGGCACGTCCATGATCTCGGCCATCTCAGCGTAGGAGAAGTCCTGGACGTCCGAGAGGATCACGGCCAGCCTGAACTGCTCGGGCAGGTCATCCAGCGCCTGGATGATGTCGGAATCGACCAACTGATCCAGGACGACGTTCTCGGCGCTGTGGGTGTAGGCGGTGTCGTGGTGCTTGAGCTCCTGGTAGAGGTCGAACTCCTCGAGCTCATCAGAGGACACCTTGAGCGGCTCGCGTTGCTTCTTCCTGTAAGTGTTGATGTACGCATTGGTCATTATCCGGAAGAGCCACGCCTTGAGATTCGTCCCGGCTTCGAAGCGGTCGAAGGCTCGGTACGCCCTCATCATCGTCTCCTGAATGAGGTCCTCGGCATCGGCCGGGTTACGGGTCATCCGCAAAGCACCGGCATAGAGGGAATCCAGAAGAGGAAGCGCCTCCTCCTGGAAGCGCTTTTTGTCGTCGGCGGAAAGATTCACCGGAGCCGCGTTAGCCACCGACTTTGCCTCCCCCGTCTTTGTCCAAGAGCGTCGAATCGAATGTGAACATCAGTTCCTGTTTAGCACGGTGCTCGGACATAGCGATCTCGATGAGCTCGTCCAGAAGCGCGCCGAACGCCAAGCCACTGGGCTCCCACAGATAGAACGAGAAGGATCCCGGAGTCGTGTTGATCTCCATCAGCCAGGTCTCACCCGTGGATTCGTTAACGAACGAGTCGACCCGAGCGACCCCCGAGGCATCGATCGCCTTGAAGGCTGCGAGGGCGTTCTCCTGGACCTGCTTCGTAAGCGTCTCGGAGATGGGGGCTGGGATCTGCCGGTCGAGTGACGCCATCCCCGACCCACCCTTTCCCTCCGATCCACCCTGCTTGCCTCCGCGCAGATATTTGTCCTCGAAGGAGAGGAACTCCTGCCATGCCACCGGCTGTTCGCAGACGGAGACTTTCGGATCCCGACCGGCCCCCCCAAGGACCGAACAGTTGATCTCGAGGCAACCATCCATCGACTTCTCGACCAAAACTCTTCTGTCGTATCGCCGGGCCACATCGAGGGCAGCCGCCAAGCCGACGCGATCGTTCGCTTTGGCGATGCCTACGCTGCTTCCCGCGGTGACCGGCTTGACGAAACACGGATAACCGATCTCGCGCTCGACGGAATCGAGAACCGCATCCGGGTCTCGATCGAGGCGACCGACTTCAACGAGACCGTCCGGCACGCAGGGCAAGCCGGACGCTCTGAATGCAGCCTTCATCGCGACCTTGTCCATGCCGACCGCCGAAGCGGTGACTCCCGATCCCGTGTAGGGGATGTCGGCCATCTCGAGCACGCCCTGCAGGGTTCCGTCCTCTCCGAAGGTGCCGTGGACGCTCGGGATGATGACGTCGATGTCGACTTTCTTCGAACGCAGCTTCTTGATCGACATCAGGCCCCCGACCCCTCGGGTGGGAGCCAGGGTGACCGGCTCGGCAGCACTGTTCCAGGTCTTGTTGCGATAGGCGTCGAGATCGTTGAGCCCGGACCCGCTCCACCACGCCCCGTTGCGATCGATGTAGATGGGGATCACTTCGTGAGCGGGACCGAGCGCGGCCATGACCTGGTGGGCCGTCACTATCGAGACGTCGTGCTCCACCGAGCGTCCCCCGAAGATCACACCAACCCTGAGTCGTTCCATGCGAAGCAGTGTATTTGGCCGCTAGTTCTCGTATTGGTCGGGCAGATCGTTCTCGAACAACACGACATCTCCCGATGTGAGCAGAGTCGCCAACTTCTCGGTGGCCTCGTCCAGCGAATCCACGGCGATCACCTCTGCCTTGCCCTTCGCGCTCTGCGCCCCGGCCACGATCGCCTCCCGGTTGAGGCGCGCAACCACGATGAGTGTGTCGGCAACCCGCGCAGCCCGGGCGCCCAGGTTCTCGTTCGCCTCCCGCTGTAGGGGGCCGAGCTCGACGATCCCGGGGGTCACGACGACCTTCTTCTTCCCCGGCATCGCTTCGAGAACGTCCAACGCCGCAGCGGCTCCCTCCGGGTTGGAGTTGAAGGCGTCGTCGATGACAGTCACGCCTCCGGTGCCTTTGAGGATCTGAAGTCGATGTTCCGCTGGTTCGAGCCCGGCGATCTTCGACGCCAGGTCGTGCAACGAAGAGCCGACCGACGTAGCCACAGCGACGGCTGCAAGGACGTGTCCCATCGCGTGCTTCCCCAAGAGGCTCGTCGTCGCCGCGATCGACGCACCCGTCCGACCGTCGAGGAGTGTGAACGCCGTTCCGTCGACCGAGACCGATAGATCCTTGATCGTCACATCAGGGTGACCTGCAGGATCCAGTCCGTACCTGACCACCGTTACCCCCGTGGTGGAATCCGCCAACGCTCTCACCTCCGGGTCGTCGACGTTCATCACGGCGATCCCAGTGGGTGGCAGCGACTCGACGATCTCGTACTTCGCGGAGCGGATCGCATCCATGGAACCGAAACGTTCGAGGTGAGCGGGCCCGATCGCTGTGAGAACGCCGATCGTGGGGTGAACGAGCCGGCAGAGCTCGGCTATCTCACCCTGCTTGTACGCCCCCATCTCGGCGATGAAGCACCGGTGACGTTCCTCCAGTCCTTCGTTGATCGCCCGACAGATGCCCATCGGGGTGTTGTAGGAACCGGGCGTCGCGTACGCACGGCCGGGAGCACCCAGCAGCCCCGCGATCGCTACCTTCGTGGATGTCTTCCCGAACGAGCCGGTGACTCCGATCGTGATCGGATCGATCTTCTTCAGTCGCGACAACGCGCTGCGTTTGTAATACGCGTTGATCGAGCTCTGAACAGGGCCCAGAAGGATGTCGGCCCCCACGAGTAACACGGGAAGCTCGACGAAGGCGATAACCGTGGCCAACAGCCACGCCAGGATGTCCCACGGCGCGCCACCCAGCAGTAGATGAGCCGCTGCCGCACAACCGAGCACGAAGAGCACGTTCAGCACGGTGGCCATGACCAAGATGCGCAATGCTCGACCCGTCATCACCAAAGGCTTCTTGTTCGTCTGCGAGCTCAGGAACCACCGTCTCGATCGGTTCTCCCGGCACCAGGCGAGGAAACGCGCCCGTTTGTACCCCTCGAGTTGAAAGACGTGGAGAGCGCGACGGAATCGGATCACCTGCCAGACGGTGAAGGCCGGGACGGCGCCGAAGATGATCGTTCGAAGGAGGAACGAATAACCGAAGAACGGGTCGACTCGCCCCATCAGGCAAGCGGGGCGCCGAGGAAGTGCCTGACCACCCGGCAGAAACGTTGTGGCTCGTCCAGGTAAGCGAAGTGCCCCGCCCCCTCGAACACCACTAGCCCGGCATCTCCGATGAGTTGCTCCATCCTCTGTGCCGCAGCGAGTGGAACGGCGGTGTCTTCACTCCCCCACACCAACAACGTGGAGGCCTTCACCCGTTGCAATAGATGCGTGAGGTCCTCGTTCACAACCTTGACGAGGATCGGCTGCAGTGGGCCGGCTTCCTTGTAGTCCGTCGACGCGATCCGGTCGTAGACGGCTTGTTTGAGCTTCTGCCCCGGGGGGCCTAATCGACCGGCGACACGGGCACTCTTCGCCACCGCTTTCTTGACCCTGGCTTGGGCCGAGGGCGCGATTTTGAGTCCGGGCGAGCCGGACAGAACGACCTTCTCGACGAGATCAGGGTGGACGGCTGAGAGATAGAGAGAGATCTTGGCGCCAAACGAGTGTCCGAGGAAGCGGGCTCGATCGATGCCCATCTCGGCCAGAAGGTCGCGCACGAAGGCGGCGTAGTCGGGGGTACCCCAAACTCCTTCTGGTGCCGGAGACTCCCCGAAACCGGGCAGGTCGATCGCGATGACGCGAAACGCTCCGGCCAGGCATTCGATCACCGGATGCATCGACTCGATCCGGCCCCCCCAGCCGTGAAGGACCACGACAGGATCGCCCTGCCCGGCATCCAACACCCGGGCCGACTGGCCTCCGGCCTGCAGCAAGCTCGTCTCGGTCATCACGGAGGTGAGTATGCCCGCCCTGTGGGTAGGAAAAGGGCCGGGTCGTCAGGCGGCGAACCCTCAAGAGAGAGCTAAAGAGAGGTACCACCCATGAAAAAGCTAGGAGTTCTGATCCTCGGCCTCGTGCTGCTCGCTCCCGTCGGGGTCAAGGCTCAAAGCGTGGGAGCCTCTTTCAATCAGACCTTCTTCGCAACCTCGAGTTGGGTAGTAGCCCGAACGCCGACCACCGGCCGATATCGCTTCATCAACGCGTACAGGTCCGTGGACCCGATCGGCGCCACCAACACGATCGCTGACTACGGGAACGTGAGATGCGGGATCGGCGAGGACGGCCGAGTGATCGTCACGTCCTGCGAAGTGACCACCCGCATCGTCTTCCTGAAGCCCGACCGGTTCCTGTTCGATCCCCTCCTTCGAAACGCAACCGTGTCGTTGACCGAGAACGGTGTGACTCACACGGCCAGATGGACCGTCAAGGAGGAACCCCCCGCGCCAACGTGGGCTCTGCACGGCGACGGCCGGACGACCCGAGCCGAGGCATCTCTCCGATCGGGGGCACAGGCCCGTGGACGCGTTCTGGGCAAACGCTTCTCTACGAAGAACGACTCCGGTTTCGCGAGCCTTAGACGCGGAGGCGAAGTCAACCTCTATTACGAAGCCGAGGAAGGGACCACCACGGAGTCCTTCGTGCATCGTTCCACGACACGTCGGGCCGCATGGACCTGGATCGAAGCTCTGATCCGAAAGGAGACCCGATGAGCGAGAAGGAAAAAGAGACGAGCAACAACGAACCTTCGGAATCTGACGAGAAGGAAGCGTCGCCGGAAGAGGAATCGGAAGAATCATTTCCCGCAAGCGATCCTCCGTCCTGGTAAGCCCAACAAACTTCCAAAACAAACAGCGCGTTAATCCTCTAGTTAACGGTTGTTTGCGCGCGCCCCCTCTTTTGCGCTATCCAGCTACAAGCAAATCAACTACCGGGGGGCGGCGTTCAGCTGTGAAAGTTCTGGCGGTCGAAGACGACCATGAGTTCCGTGAATTCCTAAAGATGTTCTTCTCGACGAAGCATCCCGACATCGAATTGCAAGTTGCATCAAGCGGCGAGGAAGCCTTGCAAACCTTCGGCACCTTCCAACCCGACGTCGTGGTCGTCGACTCATACATGCCCGAGATGAGCGGGCAGGAGCTGTACGGCAAGATCAAGGAGTTTGCGCCGTCGACCCCGGTGATCTCCTACTCGGGCAGCGAGCGTGGGATCGCATGGGCGGACGGATCCGTCGATAAGGGTGGCCGGAACAACCTCGATGAGCTCGTCGCGGCCATCCGCAGAAAAGCGTCGTGACCCGCTAGTCCCTTACTTGTCCTTGAGGCCTTTCACCTCGAGCACATCGATCCCCCGGCGCAGGTCGTTCACATAGATGCGACCATCGAACCAGTACGAGGACCATGAGTCCGAATCCTCGGCCCTGAAGTA
Source organism: Actinomycetota bacterium (assembly GCA_035629935.1). Taxonomy (GTDB): domain Bacteria; phylum Actinomycetota; class CADDZG01; order CADDZG01; family WHSQ01; genus DASQLQ01. Next base: position 5,117 of record DASQLQ010000117.1, on the reverse strand, counting down.
GGCAACCTCACTGGGCAACGTCGGGTTCGAGAAGTCGACGACACTCGTCCCGCCCGTGTACCAGGAGATGACTGCCTGACGGGTATCGCCTACGAAGTTCAGGTTGTGAGCGGTGCACCAATCCGACGCGGCCGTACCGACTGGAGCAGCACCGCGCTGCGGCCCCCAATGGCCGACCAGAAGAGGAACCTCCGGCGTCTTGATGTCGTAAACCCAGACCGAACCAGTGGGACCGCCGACGCAGTCGTGTACGCCGAACGCTTCGTCTGTCATCACCAAGTACTCACCATCAGGCGTTGGCACCGCCGCGTGCGGGAAGAAAGATGGCGTGAAGCCGTGAGCGATGACGACCGGCTTCAACGGATCGGTGACATCCCAGATCGTTACTTCGCCACCGCCCGCGCAGAAGCCCAGGATCCGGTCACCGTCGGCGGCCTTTTGGAACGTGATGTCGTGACAGCCAGCGGGATTGGGCTTGAACGTCGCCGCGACCGTCAGCTTCCTAGGGTTGGAAGCATCCAGTATCTGTTGCACCCCGCCGCCGTTCGCCAGCCCCCCGGGAGACGCATAGATGATGTCGGTGCCGGGGTACACGGTGATCGTGTGCGCGCCGCCGGGCAATTCGACGGAGCTCAGGAACTTCGGCTTCTTAGGGTTGCGGACATCGATCAAACGAACGCCGGCACCGGGAGGACCTCCACACTGGCCACTGTGATACGCCAGGGCAAGAAGACCGGGCCGGACGATCGCAACGTCGTTCTGGCTGCCGGGGCATTTGATGAAAGCGATCTCCTTGGGCACCTTGCCGGAGGCATCGAGAACGCGAACCCCGCCCTGCTCCCCCAGTTGGCCGAAATACACGTGATCACCTTGGAAGGTGATGTCGCTTCCTCCCTCGTAAGGGATCGAGGTGACGACCTTCACGTTGTCGGTCTTGTCGTAGGCCGGAGCCGCGGTTGCACCGCCGCCCAGGGCGACACACACAAGGGCGGTGGTTAGGGCCAGGTTGATAGCTCTCGGCATCGGTGAATCCCCTTCGTTTGGCGATGGTCTACAGATTCGCCGCGGCCGAGTTCTGTCCTTCCAGAGGACGCGAAAACGGCCCCTCAGGGCCGTTTTCTTGGATGGAGCTACTGGTGCTTAGTTAGACGTCGAAGGTGCCCGAGAGCACGACCTTCCCTCCCTGGGAGACCGTGATCGTTGCCTTGTCGAAATCGACGTCGTTGATCTTGGCCGTCCACTGGTTGTTCGGACAACCCGCTGCCTTGGGAGTCAGTTGAGCCGGATCCTTCGTCGTAAGGCTGAAGCTGACGTTGCCGTTCTTGACTTCGGTGCTGGAGATCGTCATGTCACCAAGCGACTTGACCCGGGGCTTGTTCTGTCCGGGGGCCCGCTTGCCCGCCGGGTTCGTGCACGTGATGCTGGTCGCGACACCTTCGGCGGTCACCTTGATCACGACGTCTTTGTTGCCGAGCCCGGCGAGGGCACCCGAGACGCTGAGCGTCGTGCCCCGATCGGTGAACGTGGGCCCCGACTTCCAGTGAACGTTGGCGGCCAGCGCGCTCGTTACCAGGACCAGCGACGCGAGAACGGCGCCCGTACTAGCGATCGTGCTTCGTCGTAGGACTTTCTTCATTCCATCTCCTCCTCCACCAGTGGGAATGCAATTACTGGAAGTCTGCCCCTTCCAGTAATTGCCACCCTAACCAGCGAGAGGTGGGGGTGGAAGGCCCTTTTTCAAACTCCTTGCTCAAAGCGGGCGAGCCGGGCAACACTGTTCCCATGGAGTGGGAGCGGCGGGTGGACCTCAGCGTGATCCTGGAAGAGAAAGAGGGGGCCTTGGCCCACCTCCTCCGCACCGCCCGGCAGGCCGGTGTGGATCCCACGGGGATCTGCGGCTTCCTGTGGGGTAGCTATCCCCTGGTCCACGTCCTGGTGGGCGATCCCGAGAAACGCGAAATCTTCGAGAGCGCCGGTTTCGATGTGCGAGCCGAGAGTGAGGTGCTCGTTCTCCGCGGCGAGGGCCAGATGGAGCTGCTCTCCCGAGCGTCCAAGCTCCTGACGGACTCCGGTATCCGGCTGGATATCTGCTATCTGACCGCGGATGGGGGCGTCGCCATCGGGGTCGATGATTTCCACCGGGCCCAGGCCGTCATGGACCTCTGGTCACAGATCTGACAACCCCGGCCCTTATCCGGAGGGCCTCTTGTGCCGAATAACTAACCGACGACCCCTGCTTCAATTGAGACGTGATGTTCGACGACCTCGAAAGCCTTTGGAACGACCTCGAACCCTCCCTCCGGAAGAGGTTCCTGATCTTCACGCCCTGGGACATGACCTGGGATGAACCGATCGTCACCTGGGATCCCGAAGAAGGGATCGATGAGTTCCTAAATCTCGCGCAGAGCCTGGGTGTTCCCATGCTCTATGTGTCGGTGACGCGCTTCAACGAGGAAGCTCTTAGCGAATTGCAGAGCAGGCTGCTCGATCCCGAAGGACCGCACCCTCAGACCGGCGCGATCCTCACCCGTGCAGAGGAATACATGGAGCGCATCTCCTCCATCGAGATCGGATGGATGTTCCAAGGAGTCGGTCACTTCTGCGAGATCGTGGCGGCGTGGAGCCAAGACTTGGAAACTGTGATCGCGAACGAGCAGGAGTTCGACGCGATGGAGCTGGCCGCCGAAAGATTGATGCTGGACGAGCAACTGAGTTTCGTTCCTGAGTGGGCCCGACAGGTCGCGGAGAAGCCCGAGTTCCAGCAGGCACGCACCATGTATCAACGAACAGACATGATCCCGCAGTTGCTTCCCGAACTGGGCGAGATCATCAGCCACTATCGCCATGGCACCTGGATCCTTCGCCGGCTATCCCGAGACATAGCGCGCGAGGCCTTTCGGATCTACGAGTACGAGATCCTGCCCGGCAAGGAAGTCGAGCAGGCCTCTCAAGCCCACGAGCTACTCGGTCGCGGGTTGAGGAAATACGAGGTCGCGGCCCGGCTGGGGATCTCGAAGGAACGTTTGAATCGCCTGATAGCGAAGTACCCGCCGCAGCCAGAACAACCCTCGGCTCCCTCGGTCGGAGACGTCTAGGCGCCAAGCGATCCAAGCACGCCAGAGGATCGCCGGACTTTCAGGCCCCTCGCTTCAACTTGCGCATCGAGTGAACTATTTTGATTCCTCGCACACTCCGGTTCCGGGGGGAACCGGCTGATCCGAGGAGGCTCGATTTGCAACTACGACGTATCGGCGCGGCCATCGCCGCAGTGACGGTGATGGTGGCGCCATTGGCCTCATCCGCTGCTTCCGCGGGACCCCGTCGCTCGAGAGGGCAAGAAGCCGTCTACACACCGAGGCTGCTGGACAAGAGACTCGCCCGTCGCGCCCAACAGGCCGACACCAATAGAACAACCGCTTATCGAACCGACAAGGGCCGGGGCACCCCTGCGGTAGGCAAGAGACGATTGTGGCCCACGATCGACGACACCGATAGTTCGTCGGACACGGGCGGTGCGTACTTCAAGAAGTACAAACTCCGCGGCATCAGTAAGCACGCCGAGTTCTGGACCGGCGCCGACTCGGACGAGATCTCGAGGGGATTGCGCTACCCCGACGGGGATTGTCGCAACGACGACCCGAGGCGCATCAAGGTCACCAACGGGCAGGTCAAGTACTTCTTGAAAGCATTCGAGAAGAAGATGTACCCGCGGGAGTCGCGCGTGTTCTCGGTGCCGCCGCGACGTTCCGGCAACCTCGAGAAGGGCGCGTTGAGCAACCTGATCAGACCCGCGTTCAAGGTCAAGGTGCCAAAGGATTACTGGAAGGGCAAGGGTCGCCGCATCGTGATCCTGGTGGACAACGTGCGGGACGACAACTTCTATGACACCGACAACGCCAACACCCTGTCTCGCATCGGCGGCTTCTACTCTCGCTTCTTCAGCGAGCTTCTGGACCGTCACATCATGACGATCGATTCGTGGAACTGGCTCGGCAACACGACCGAAACCCCCCCGCACAAACCCTCACAGGACCCATGCCTCAACTTCCCGGCGAACCCGTTCCAGTACGAAGGGACGTTCGCGCACGAATACCAGCACCTGCTCATGTCTTACGCGGATCCCGATGGAGAAACGTCGTGGGTGAACGAGGGCGTCGCTGACTGGGCCCAGACCCTGACCGGGTACGCCCGGCCCGGGGAACCGATCACCAGCGCGTTCTACGACTCGCACATCCAGTGCTTCCTCGGCTATTACGAGCAATCAAGTGAGTACAACCCGATCCCGGGAGAGAACTGCGGGCCCGAGAACTCGCTCACGCTTTGGGGAGACCAAACCGACAACGAGATCGAGATCCTGGCCGACTACGGCGCCGCTTATTCGATGATGGAATTGCTGGTGGACCGGTACGGGAAGGACTCCATGACGTACCTGCACAACGACCCGGTCGACGGACTCGACTCTCTGACTGGATTGCTGTCGCGTGAAGGATCCTCCGCCTCGGCCGCCGATGTAGTGCACGAGTGGTTACTCATGACGGTGGTCGACAAGATGGTCGAGGAAGGCGCCACGGTGAATGGCAGCACGAGTGATCTCGAGGTGGCCAGCCTCTCTTCCAGCATCGACTGGGACAACGACGATGACTACATGACGCCGGGTGCGCCGCCGAACGGCGGGGACTTCGTGCTCGCCCGCGACGCAAGCGGCGAAAGCCTCGGCGCGGACGAGATCGACGAGATCGAGTTCGACGGATCCGACGTCCATCCCGCCAAGCCGGTCGAATGGACCGTCGATCCAGAGGGTCATGACGGCGATGAGGCTCTCTACTCGGGGCAAGGTGACAACTTCGATCGAGCGATCATCGACGAGGTAACCGTGCCGTCCTCGAATGCAACGCTTACCTTCGACACGAAGTACAGCACGGAGCCCCTTTACGACTTCGCCATCGTCCAGGTGAGCACCGACAACGGCGAGACCTGGACCAGCTTGTCAAACGACCACACAACCAGTGACAACGACACAGGTCCGCCGATCAGCGATCAACTGCCTGGACTGAATGGGATCTCCGGTGGCGGGGCCGAAGCGGAATGGATCACGGAGAGTTTCGACCTGAGCGCCT
>DASQLQ010000116.1:0-22986 GCA_035629935.1 Actinomycetota bacterium | reverse complement strand
TGCCATGTGGTCGAGAGTCGCGATCGCTATCCCCGGGTTGTGCATCACGGCCCCCTCGGTGACCTCGAGCGAGAAATCCTTCGGCACCGCACCTCTCGGCTCGATCGATTCGATCACCCGGTCGCTGAAAGCCGGATCCTCTAGGTCTTTGACCGAGAGGTTCACACCGACCGTCACCGGTATCCGTTTCTCTCTCCATTGGGCGATCGCTCTCGCTGCCTCTTTCAGTGCAAACGTGGTTAGAACTCGGATGAAGCCGGTGTCCTCCGCAAGGGAGATGTATCGATCCGGGGAAACCGAGCCCAATTCGGGATGCTCCCATCGGATGAGCGCTTCGACACTCGGGATCTCGCCTGTCTCGAGCACGACCTGGGGTTGGAAGTGGAGTTGCACCTGGCCCTCTTGCAACGCGGTGGGCAGTTGGGCGATCAACGGCAGTTCCGATGGAAGAGAGGTGGAGGCCGTGACCATCGCGTCCTCCCGCTTCCACTCCGCCAACAGGTCGTCCGGCCAGGCGCATCCCTTGGAGAAGGTGAGGGTCAATCCACCGATCGTGATCGCATCTCCTTCCTCCAGCCGGTGCTCGGCGCCGGCCATCGACTCGCCGTTAACCAACGTCCCCAGCCGAGAGCCGAGATCGCGCAGGTAGAAGTCGTCGTCGCGGTGAGCAATCTCGGCATGGCGACGAGAGATGAGAGTGCCGCCGGCGAGTGGACTGATGTCGATGTCGGGGTAGATCTCCGAACCACGATCCGTTCGACCAATGACGTTTCTCGATCGAGTGAGTGGAAAGATGATCTGGCCGGTTATCAACCCTGGTCCCAATCCCATGGGACCAAGCCTAGGACGAAGCGATCAGGGGCGCGGGCGGCTGCCGTAGTCGCCGAACGGGTCGTCTCGCTCGCTGATCGCCTGTCGCCAGCCAACCTCCTCGGCACGAGCCACGAAATCCAGTCCCTCTTGAGTGTGTCGAGCCACTCCATCGAACATGAATCCGAGCAAACGGCTCGTGTCGGGGCGATACATGTGCCCGGCCACGTCATTGAGCAGCCACTTCATCATCTGCAGTTGATTGAGTGGCATGAGGGCGATCCGCCGGGCGAGCTCGACGGCACGTGTCTGTAGTTCCTCGTCTTCCACACACTCGAGCACCAAACCGATCCGGGCCGCTTCGGCCCCCGATATCTCATCGCCGGTGAAGAGATAGCGACGCGCCTTCTCCAATCCGAGTCGCGCTACCCAGACCCACGGCGCTTCCGGAACCCCCCACACGCGTGCGGGTGGGTACCCGAAGCGAGCCGACTCTCCGGCCACGATCAGATCGGCATTGAGGATCATGTCGGTCCCCCCGGCGATGCACCATCCCTGAACGGCTGCAACCGTCGGCTTCGAGATGTCGTGCAACTTGGCAAAGGTCTTCCCGAACCGGCTGATCACACGGATGTCCTGGACCGAATCCCATGTGTGCCCTTTCGTTTCGAGTTCGGCCTGTGCATGCGTCGACCAGTCGAGACCGAATCCGGCGCAGAATGCGGGACCCTCGGCCCGAAGGAGCAGAACCTTCACCCGATCGTCTGCGTCCGCATCCTCGAGGGCGGCATCGAGCTCGTCCCTCAGCTCCATGGTGATCGTGTTGTACGCCTCGGGCCGGCATAGAACGAGGTGACGAAGCGCGGGACCGTGTTCGAGGTCGTCTTCGATCCGGATGGAAGTCATGGCGACATCCTCCACTACAGTCGCAAAGATGAACACTGAGATATTCGACGTGCTGGAAGCGGAGCAGGATCGTCTCTTTGCGCTGTTGACCGGGCTGGATGAGACTCAGTGGGCATGGCCTTCCATGTGTCCGACCTGGTCGGTGAGCGATGTCGTCCTCCACCTCGCACAATCTGAAGAGGCCGTGACAGCAAGCCTCGAAGATCAGCCTGCGCCGATCCCCGTCGGCCAAGCATCGAACGTTGACGAGGCTATGGAGCAGTGGGTTCGAGCTGAACGGGGAGCTAGGCCCGGCGAGGTTCTCGCCAGGTGGGACGCGGCGCGCCGAGCAGCCGTGGCAGGGCTGCGAGACGCCGACCCCGCGCATCCCGTCCAATGGGCGGCGGCGCCGCTCAAGCCGAGCACACTCGCAACCACGCGACTGGCGGAGCACTGGATCCACACGCTCGACATCGCCGACCCGCTGAGGATCGCGCACCCCGACACCCATCACCTTCATCACATCGCATGGCTCGCACATCGCACGATCGGCTACGCGTTCGATCGGGCGGGACGCGGCCCAGCCCCCACAGTGAGGGCAGAGCTAACTGCCCCCACGGGGGACACATGGGTGTTCGGTAACGAGGGTTCCGCCTGCCTGGTAACTGGGCCGGTGGGTGAGTTCTGCCGTATCGCGGCTCGCCGTCTCGACCCTCAACTGGCCACCGGGATAAGGGCCACGGGCGAACGTGCCGACGAAGTGCTGGAGCTCGTGCGCACTTATGCCTGACGAACGATGTCTCTGATCTTGCCGATACCCGCGGACGGGCGGTGTCGTCGATTCCTGGCGCTCTTTACGGGACTTGCCCTCTACGGGCTGAGCGTTTCGCTTCTTGTCGTGGCGGACTTGGGTCTCGATCCCTGGGATGTGCTTCATCAGGGCATCGCGCGGCGTACCGGGATCTCGATAGGAATCAGCACGATCGTGATCTCCGCCGTCGTGCTGTTGTTGTGGATCCCTCTGCGCCAGCGGCCGGGGCTAGGAACGTTGAGCAACGCGGTATTGATCGGTGTGGCGATGGACGTATCCCTAGCTTTGCTTCCTCGCCCGGGTGCCATGGCGTGGCGTGTGACGTTCATGATCGTGGGGATCGTTCTGAACGGACTCGCGACCGGGCTGTACATCGGGGCGGGGATGGGACCCGGCCCCCGCGACGGTTTGATGACCGGGCTTGCCGCGCGCGGCGGCTCCATCCGCGTGGTTCGAACCGCGATCGAGCTGAGCGTTCTCGCGATCGGCTTCGTTCTCGGGGGCTCGGTGGGAGTGGGCACCGTCGCCTATGCATTGTCGATCGGCCCGCTCGCACACCTAACCATCCCGTTATTCACCATCGGTGACGCCGAGCCGGCTCGTGCACGAGAGATCCCGATGGGTGCCGACCGGCCCATCGGGGGATAACCCTCCTATGCAACCGAATGTCCGCACGCTCGTGTGGCGAGGTCTGACCAAGAAGTGTCCCGTCTGTGGTCGAGGCAAGGTGTTCGAGTCCTGGTTCCATATGCGCAAGCGCTGCACGGCGTGTGGCTACACGTTCGAGCGTGAAGAGGGTTACTGGGTTGGCGCTTTGATCGTGAACATCGCCTTCGCCGAGATCTGGTTCGCGGTCCTCTTCGTCGGTGTTCTCCTCGCGACGCTTCCCGACGTTGCGTGGGTGCCACTTCTCGTAGTCGCGCTGATCACGAACGGTTTGTTGCCGGTGTTCTTTTACCCATACTCGCGATCGCTCTGGATGGCCCTGGACCTCCACTTCCATCCCGCACTGGCCCCCGGATCGCGATAGCCCTACTCGAGCGTCGACCCCAACCGGACCAATTGGGCACACACGTCTTCCATCGAGATCTCCAAACGGTCCGCCACCTCGCGAAGGGCCAGCCCGCAGGCGATCACGAGCTCCAACTCCAGATCGTCGATGTCGAACACTGGAGGCAGGTCGTAGTCGACCGTTCGTGCGGAGAACAGGGGAACTACCGACCCGGCGGACATCCCGCGGTTCGTGGACTCGCTCATTAACTACAAGAACGAATCCGAGCCTTATCGGTCACCCTGCCAACGGCCTCCCCCTGTGGCCGCTAGTTTGCCCCCCATGTACGGGCTCGGGACGGTGATCAACGTAGCAACGGTCGCGATCGGAACCCTCGCCGGCGTCTTCATCGGCGACCGCCTCTCCGATCAGACCCGCCGGACGATCATGCAGGGCCTGGGGCTGGTCGTCCTGGCCGTGGCGGTGTCGGGGATGGCTCCATTGTTCGATCCCGACGACGGCTTACGTCGGTTCATCATCCTCATCGGCTCGATGATCTGTGGCGGGATCCTGGGCGAGGCGCTTCACTTAGAAGAACGTCTCGAGGGGGCAGGGGAGTGGTTGCGGAAACGGTTGTCCCGCGCCCCTGCAGCGGATGAGGCGAAGCAGAGTGATTTCACCGAAGGCTTCGTCGTGGCGTCGACAGTGTTTTGTGTTGGACCCCTGACGATCGTGGGCGCGATCGAAGACGGCCTCGGCATAAGCATCACGCTGCTGGCGATAAAGAGCGCTCTGGATGCTTTCGCTGCTCTGGGCTTCGCGTCCGTATATGGGTGGGGAGTCGGCGCGTCGCTGGTCACGCTCGTGATCTACCAGGGCGGATTGACCCTCGCGGCGGTATTGATCGAGCCGATCATGACTGCCGATGTCTTGGCCGTCCTCGGTGCGATCGGAAGTCTGCTGGTCCTGGGGATCGGTTTGAAGCTTCTCGATATAGCTCAGGTCAGGATCGTCAGTCTTTTGCCGGCGTTGGTGATCGGTCCCGTCGCAGAGGGGGTCTTCCAAGCCGTGACATAGAAAGGGCCGGGGTTCAGTAACCCCGGCCCGGTCCTTTTTCTGGTGGCGCCTAAGCGGCTTGTCGCGGCGTCTCGAGTTCTTTCTCTTCCTCTGCCACGATCAGTTGGTGCTTGCGCGAGGCAAGAACCATCACCGCGGAGAGCGCCGAGAGGGCCAGTGCTGCGATGCCCCACTCGGTTCCTGCGAGTTCGAGACCTAGCGCATTGTCGAACGAGATACGCCCCGGGCCCGTGAAGGCCAAAACGATCGCGGACACTGCGACGAGCAGGTTGAATTCGTAGCCACCGGGAGTATTGAAGAACCCGTTGCTCCAGTGGACGGTGACGATCGCAACGATCATCACACCTGCGGCTGCGGCCGCACCGAGTGGTGTCAGGAGTCCCAGTGCGAGAAGTGCTCCACCACCGAACTCTGCCAGGCCTGTCATGGTCGCGTGAACGCGGCCGGGCTTGAAGCCCATCGATTCGAGCCAACCGGCCGTGCCGCTAAGACCGGGACCGCCGAACCATCCGAACAACTTCTGTGCGCCGTGGGCCGCGATCAGCGTGCCGAGTGCGACCCGTAACAGTAGAAGGCCAGTTTCCATTGTCCCCTCCCTTTGCAGCCCGCCATGGGCTGCTCTTCTATAGTTAGAAACTTGCTTTCGCAAGCAACTATTCCCGGGTATCATGACGCTATGGAAAAAGACCTGAGTGAGACTGAAGCGAAGGCCTGGCGCGCTTTCCTTTACGCCTATGCCCGTGTTGTACCCAAGTTGGACGATGAGCTCACCCTTGCCGAAGGATTGACGCTCAACCAGTACGAGGTCCTGCTCTGGTTGAGTCGCTCGTCAGGCGGAGCCATGCGGATGAGCGACCTGGCTTCTCGCATAGTGCTGTCTCCCAGCGGCGTCACCCGTGCGGTCGATCAATTGGAAAAGAAAGGTCTCGTCGAGCGCGTTGTGTGTTCCTCGGATCGACGGGGCTATCTCGCTACGTTGACGAAGAAAGGTCGTGTTGCTTTCCGCAAGGCCTCGAAGGTTCATGTGCGGGGGATCAGAGAACACTTCATCAGTCATCTCAGTGCGTCGGAGCTGAAATCTCTGGGCTCGAGCCTCGAGCAGATCGCTTGATCCGGCTGTTTCAAACGCTAGCCTGTGCGTGTGTCCATCGCCGCAGAAGACTCCACGCTCGAGAGGATCAAAGCCACCATCGGAGTGTTCCTGAGTCTCGGGGCTCTCGCGCTCGCTCTTACTTGGCTCTACTTAGGGATGCGTTCCGTGATGGCGATCGGCGGCGCGTGCGCGGAGGGAGGGCCGTTCGTTCCGATCCGCCCTTGCCCCAAGGGAGTGCCCGTCATCATGATCTCCGGCATCTGGGGTGGCTTGATAGCGCTGGGTTTCTACATCTGGCAAACGTCCAAACATCGAGTTCCCAGTCTGGCGATGCTCTCGTGGTCGGCACTTTTTCTGTCGCTCGGCTGGAACTTCCTCGAGTTCGGTCTTTCTGCGCCGGGAGGTGGCGGTCTGGTCTGGGGGTGGCTCGTGTGCGCGATCCTCTTTGGGCTCATGGGAGGTCTTCCGTTGCTGCTAGTGACTAAGCCGATCGTCAAGAACTTCACCTCTCCCGGAGCTCCGGAGACGCTGGGTTCCAAGTCCGCCGATCTGACGCGCGCCCTCATCGGAAAAGTACGGGCGGCAACGCCGGCCCAAACAACTCCGATCACGACCGAGCCGGGCATCGTCGATGAGCTCGAACGTTTGGACAAGCTGCGTCGTTCCGGAGCACTGACGCAGTCCGAGTTCGAGGAAGCAAAGCGGATCCTGATGCAAGGAGGTTCCTGATGGAGCCCCGTGGTCTCTATTGGGCGATCGTTCAGCTGGCCGCCATCGCAGCCGGCATCTATGCCGGGGTGGCCCTCTTCCAATCGATCACCACGTAGCGCTTAGACCCGGACATTCGCCGACTTGGCTCCGCTGCACTCGGAGACGGAGCCGTATTTGGCGAACGTGCCCTTCGCTAGCGTTGCGTAGTAAGTGCCGCCGGGCTTCTTCACCTTCACGTTGTCCGCTCCCACTTCATCGGTCTTGAACTCGCCGACCTTGTGAGCTTTGCCCTTGCGCGGTTTCTCGAAGATCGTTCCGTTCCGCCCGTCGAGGCAGAAGAGCCGGTCGGCGCCTACCTCGACCATGAAGTGACCTTTCCGATAGGAGAGGCCGACCTCTGATTGAACGGTGGCGGGGAGAGTGGGCTCCGCAGTGTCGTCACCCGCGGGATCCTCGTTCTCGAACGAGCGAGGAACCGGATCGCTGCCACCACACGCCGTAAGAACTGTCGCCAGCGCGAGCAGTGTGGTGGCAGCGACGATTATGTTCTTGGGACGGCGTTTGACTCGGATGCGTGTACGGATGGCCATGTGTCCTCCTCATATCTGCCCGCGGGCACCATTCGACTCGTGAGCTCTAACTCTGACCGCCGGCTTCTGCCGTGTCTGTCGTCGACCCGACTTCCGGGGTGTCCGACTCCCGACATCTAGGAGAGAGATCCTGCGAGGAACTGGGGCGAAAGCCTATTTATGGGCGCAGGCGGGTTCGCTATCCTTCAGGCGTGACGGAGCCCAGCATGAGACGCAGCGCGGTGGTCTTGATCGCGGCGGCCCTGTTGCTCACAGCGCTTCCACCGGCTGCAGCGGCCGGCAAATGCAACGGCAAGCGCGCTACACACGACTTCTCAGGTGACGCAGGGGTTCGGTTCCCCGGCACATCCAAGAACGATGTGATCATCGGCAGCTCCGCAGACGACGAGCTCTCCGGCGGAGGGGGGAACGACACGATCTGCCCGGGTGATGGCGACGACTACGTCTCGGGAGGTCCGGGCAACGATGTCGTCATCGGGGGCCGAGGTCAGGATTACATGACCGCGGATGCTGGCAAGGATTCCTACAACGGCGGCGATGGTTTTGATGAAGTCGACTACTCGTCCTCGAAGACGGCGATCGTCGGCAACCTCGCAAAGGACACCGTGGTCTCGAAGGGAACGAAGGAGTCGATCAGATCGATCGAGGTGTTGGATGGTTCGAACTTCAACGACAAGCTGCTGGGCGATGGCGGCGAGAACTACTTGTTCGGCGAAGAGGGAAACGATCGTGTTCTCGGCAAAGGTGGGAACGACTACATGGCCGGGGGGACTGGTGACGATCTGATCGACGGGGGCCCGGGCGAGCTGAACAGCAACAGCTATTGGCTATCGGCAACTCCCGTCAACATCGATATGACGGCCGGAACCTCAAGTGGCGAAGGGAACGACACCTTCCGGAGCATCAACATCATGCGTGGATCGATCCACGACGACACGATCGTCGGCAGCGAGAAAGCCGAGCACATCTTGGCCGAGGACGGCAACGACAACATCCAGGCGCGTGGAGGTGACGATTCTGTCTACGCGGAGCGAGGTGAGGACACGCTGGACGGTGGCGAAGGCCTGGACACGGTCAGCTACTTGTTCGCTGCACGGTTGGTCAAGGTCGACCTTGGTTCCGGAACGGCGATCGAGGGAGACGCTTTCTCCAATCAGGACACCGACCGGTTCTCTTCCTTCGAGGCTGCGTATGGATCTGACTACGACGACGAGCTGATCGGCACTGATGGCAACGACATCCTCGATGGGAGTTCCGGGAACGACATCGTTAGTGGGCTCGACGGCGAGTTCGATCTTTTGCACGGCGGCCCCGGTGACGACTCGATCGACGGGGGCTCGGGAGCCGGGGACCTGGCCTCGTTCTCGACGTCGACCGGCGGCGTGACTGCCGACCTCGCATCGCACTCCGCATCGGGAGAGGGATCCGATGAACTGGTCGGCATCGAAGCGCTCGAAGGGTCCCCGCTCAACGACAGGCTCATCGGTGACGCGGGTGACAACAACTTCGTTGGACTGGGTGGCGACGACCAGGTAGAGGGTGGAGATGGTTTCGATGCCGTCTATTTCCAGTTCGCAGCCGCGAGGGTGACTGCGGACCTGACTCTCGGCAACGCGAGTGGCGAAGGTAGCGATTCCTTGTCGGCTGTCGAAGGTGCTTTCGGATCGGCAGGGAACGACGAACTCCTCGGGACCTCGGATGCGAACGTCTTGATCGGGGCCGCCGGCAACGATGACCTCGAAGGAGCCGCCGGCAACGATGTTCTGGACGGAGGCGACGGAACCGACACGGGCGATGGAGGCGACGGTACGGACGGGTGCGTGGGGGAGTCGATAACCGGTTGTGAGTCGGCGACCGCTTCTGGTGACGATTACGCCCGGATGGTCGGCTTCGCTGGGATCCAGCCGGGAGGCAAAGCCGTCGAGAGGGCTGTTGCGGAGATCAAGGCCGCTCGCAGTTTCGCTAGGAGCTTTCAGCCGTAGAGCGGCGCAACACCCACAGGCGCGTCGGACCGAAACCCTTCAATCTGCGTGTCGGGATCTCCTTGAGATAGAAGTCGGGACTGTCGGCGAGCTCGTTCCGGACGTCTTCAGTCACCAGGATGCTTTGGGATCGTGCGGCCGAGGCAGCACGTCTCCCTAGATTCACGACCGGCCCGAAGAAGTCTCCACGTTGTGAGATGACCGGACCGAAAGCAAGGCCCCCCCGCAACCTCAGTGGGGAGTCGGCGATCTCGAGAGAGGCCAGGTCAAGAGCCATCGTCGCCGCTGCGCTCGGATCTGCGGCGACGAACATGACTTCGTCTCCGATCATCTTCACGACGCGGCCCCCATGCGTCGAGATGATGTCCTGAGCGCGAGCCTCGAGCTCCTCGACGATGCGCGAAAGCTCCGTCTCGTCTATCTCTAAGCTGAGCCGCGTGAAGCCGACAAGGTCGGCGAATCCGATGATCTTGACTTCATCGGCTGCAGCCGTATCGAACACCTGCACCCGAGCGAGTGCCGCTTCAAGATGTCTGCGCCATGCATGAGTGAGAAAGAGTTCGAGCGCCGGCACGAGGACTGGCAGGATCTGCGCGGCTTCCTCGGGTGAGATCGCCGCCCCTTCCATCCTGACGCGATCTCGCATGACTTCGGCTTCGGCTTCGGCGATGCGCGCGACCGATTGGCTAAACGTTCTGGTCATCGAGACGATGGTGTCGAGATCGGCGATGCCTGCTCGGATGAAGTCGGCCATCGTCTGGAGGACGCTGAGGTCCTGCTTGGTGAAGAACACCTCATCCACCGGCCGCTCAACGAACCCGAGCGCGCGCCAGATCCGCTTTGCATCCTCGACCGAGATCCCGGTCTTCTCGGCTAGTTCGAGAGCGGTGAACGTCGGGTTGCCGAGCCCTAGGAGCTCCTCACGAGCCGTTTCGAAGTCGGCTGCCGAGATCCTCTCATCCATGCTTCGGGATGTCGATGGACGGGTTCGCCTCGAGATGACCCAAGCCGTTCCACGCAACGTTCACGAGGTGTGCAGCGACGCTCGTTCTCTTCGGTTTCCCTGTGTCGAGCCACCAAAGGCCTACCTGCGCCACCATCCCGACGAGAGCTCGCGAGTAAAGCGGAGCCAGCTTCTTGTCGAAACCGCGCTCGGAGAACTCCTCTTCGAGCACATACTCGACCTGTGAGGCGACGTCTCCGAGCAGACTGGCGAACGTTCCGGACGCGGTCGGCGACGTGGATCCGCGGACCAGGATCGTGAACCCGTCGGGCTCGTCCTCGACATAGGTGAGGAACGCTTCCGCTGCCTGGATCAGTTTCCATCGCGGGTGTTCGGCCCCGAGGCCCCGGGTGATGCGCCCGAGCAGGTTCTGCACCTCCCGATCGACGACCACCGCGTACAGCCCTTCCTTGCCGCCGAAGTGTTCGTAAACGACGGGCTTGGAAACCGATGCCCGCTGTGCGATCTCTTCGATCGAAGTGCCGTCGAAGCCTTTCTTGGCAAACAGGGTGCGACTGATCTTTATCAACTGTTCACGGCGTTCACGCCCGCTCATCCTGACGCGGACGTCATTCACCGCCGGCGTGTCACCGGAGGCTGGAATCTGCAACCTTCTTTTTCTTCTCCAGGTCTCTTTCGGGGATGCGCTTCACGTTATTAGCCAATCCGAACTTCTCGAGCGTGGAGATCACGAACGCGCTCATGTCCGGCTGCCAGCGCTCGATCCCGTGCACTGCTGAAGTTGGAAACGCGTGGTGGGTGTTGTGCCATGACTCTCCGAAGGAAAGGACGGCCAGAGGCCAGTTGTTCGTCGAATAGTCCGTGGTATCGAACGGCCTGCGTCCGAAGAAGTGACAGATCGAGTTGACGCTCCACGTGACGTGGTGGAGCAGGAAGACGCGAACCAACCCACCCCACAGCAGAGCACTGAAGGCCCCGCCGATCGTCCCCGTGAACGCATAACCAAGCGCAGCGGGAAGGACGAACGTGAGCACGCTGAGCACGGGGAACAAACGGTCGATCTTGACCATCACGGGATCTTTGAACATGTCGGGGGCCCAGCGCTCCCGCTCGGTTCGCTCCTCGTCAAAGAACCAGCCCGTGTGCGCATGCCACAGGCCCTTGAGGACCCCGACCACCCCGTCCTCTTCTGCCAGATGAGGGGAGTGGGGATCGCCCGGCTTGTCGGAGTGCGCGTGGTGACGACGGTGATCGGCGACCCAGCTGATGACGGAACCCTGCAGAGACATCGACCCGGCCGTTGCGAACAGGATGCGCACGGGCTTGGGTGTGTCGAATGAGTGGTGGGTGAGTAGTCGGTGGAACCCGACGGTCACGCCGAGTCCGGTGAACATGTACATGCCGAGCATGATCAGTCCGTCGGTGCCCGTGAAACCCCGGCCCCAGAGGGACACCATCGCGACGACGAAGCCGGCGAAGGGGATGAGCGTCAGGGCGAGGACGACCCAACGCTGGATCTTCATATTGCGGGGGCTGAGCCGCACGATGCCCGGCAACGGGGCTGTGGTCGACTCGGGTGATTCCATCACTCGCTGTGCCACTGGATCTCCTCCTAGATAACGAACCTACGGTTACGGTGCCGTAACTTACCCTACCGTAGGTTTTTGGCAAACTCGAGCTTTCGGGGGCAGGAGACGCCCGGGGCGGGGTCGAATCCGTAGGTGTGCGAATCCTCAGATCCCTCTCCGTGCTCGTGCTTGCGAGTGTGGCCATCATGGGCGCGTTTCCGGCCCAGGGTCAGGCCCCCGGGGCGCCGGCCCAGGTCGTGGATTACGAGCCGCCCACCCGGATAGCGAAGTACAAGGTCACCAAGTTCGGCCGTAGCGCGTCGCCCCGCGACGATCGCACGTCCAAAGCGAAATTCCGCGTTGCTGAACGTACCGGGAACTGCTGTGAGAACTACGTGACGGCGGACAGAGACGGCACCTTGTACGACCTCGGCGGCAGCTACGTGAACTTCACGAACGACTCGGGCAAGACGTGGCAGAGCGTTCGTCCCATCCAGCCGCTTGTCAATGGCGAAGGCTCTTTGGCCGTTGCGCCGGGAGGCGACATCGTTGCCGTCGAGTGGGATCCGTATTCCGGCGACCACCTGATGTCCTACAAGTACACGGCCGAAACTAAGGAGTGGCAGTACCTCGAGGCGCCGCTACACACCCCGTTCTACGACCGACCGTGGCTAACGGTGGTGCCGGGTCCGTTCACGATCCGCGGCGAGGAAGTGCCGTACATCTCGTTCGTCGACGGCTACCCACACTTCGGAACACTCCTTTATTCAACCGACGGGCTGACCTACACGCAGACGTCGGATCCGTCGATAGATCAGCAGATCGATGCCGAGGTGGTCAGGAAGCTTCCGATCAAGGCGGACCCGGATCTCGACTGGATCCAACCGAACTCGCAGAGTCCGATCGTTCCGTTGGGCGGCGGTAGCGCCTTGGCACCTCCCGGACTGTTCAGCGATGCGTGGTCGGTCCTGAATCCCGAGACGCTGACGTGGCAAGCCGTCGAGCTCGACACCGGCGAGCTGAGCGGGCGCTACATGGTTGATTCGAAAGGCCGTCTCCACAATCTGAAGACCATCGGCAACAACTTCGAATACGGGATCTCGCTGGATGGGGGCCGAACCTGGAAATCGGCAACCGGATCTCTGCCCAAGGGCGTGGCTTCGATGGGGGGCATGACCGTCGACTTCCGTGCAAATGCAGAGGTCGGGATCGCCGCAGTCGGCATGCACGTGGACCGCGGGCCCACCGATGGAGACATCATGTTCAAAGTCGATATCTCGTCGAACAAACCTCGAGTCATAAAGCGTTACGAGATCGGCCTCGGAGACATCGACGCGGCTTCCGGAGTCGGCCAGGACATCCGTTTCGATTTCGAAACACTCGCGATCCTTCCGGACGGACGGGTTGCGATCTCGTTCCTCGACTCCACGACCGGCCCGATCTACAGCCTGACGGAAACAGCATCGGACCGACTCGGACCGGCCCTCGCCATCGAGCTCTAACGCTCCAGGCCCCGAATCACGATGTCCGATAACCGCTAGGCAGAACCTCTTCAGGCTGTCAGCATGACGGCATGTTCCAAGACTTCGAGCGTTGCTACAGGGCCGTCCAGAGCAGAGACGAGCGCTTCGACGGTGTCTTCGTCACCGCCGTTACCTCCACCGGCATCTATTGCCGGCCAAGCTGTCCCGCGCTAACACCGAAGCGCGCGAACGTCAGATTCCTTCCCACCGCTGCGGCCGCACAGGCGGCGGGCTTCCGTGCGTGCAAGCGTTGTCGTCCCGACGCATCTCCCGGTTCACCGGAATGGAGCATCCGCGCGGACATCGCCGGCCGAGCGATGAGATTGATCGGCGACGGGATCGTCGACCGAGAGGGCGTTGCAGGACTTGCCTCTCGACTCCACGTCGGAGAACGACACCTTCATCGGTTGTTGCTGGGCGAGCTGGGTGCCGGGCCGCAAGCGCTCGCACGAGCCCGTCGCGCCGAGACCGCCCGGATCCTCATCGAGACACTCGACATCTCGTTCACCGACGCGGCCTTCGCCGCCGGTTTCTCGAGCATTAGGCAGTTCAACGACACGATCCGAGCAGTGTTCGCGAGCACGCCGACGGAGTTACGTCGCAAGAGAGCGGAGCCGACGAACGGCCACAACGGCTCGCTCACGCTCCGGTTGCCGTACCGCAAACCCTTCGACGGGGCCAGATTGCTCGCATTTCTGGGATCGCGCGCTGTACCCGGTGTCGAGGAGTTCGCGGGTGGCGTGTACCGGCGCACCCTGACACTGCCGCGTGGCGCAGGCATTGTCGAACTGGACGGTGGCGAGGACTACGTTCGTTGCATCCTTCATCTGGCGGACCTGCGCGATCTGGGGCCTGCCGTACAACGGTGTCGGCGCTTGCTGGATCTGGATGCAGATCCACTCGCGGTCTCCCGCAGCTTGAGCAGAGATGCGGTTCTGAGAGCCCACGGAAGATGGATCCCCGGTCTTCGGATCCCGGGCACCGTCGACGGGGCCGAGATCGCTTTCCGAGCGGTGTTGGGACAACAGGTGTCCGTGGCCGCCGCACGCACCCTCGCAGGACGCCTCGTAGCGCTGGCCGGAACACCTTTAGATCAGAGCGAAGGCAACCTCACACATTCGTTCCCCTCCCCGGAAGCGGTTGCGGAAGCGGATCTATCGGAGCTTGGGCTTCCGCTCAAGCGACGAGAGACCTTGCGCGCTGTCGCTTCGGCGATCGCCGAGGGGAGAGTGAACGTGGACGCGGGTGCCGATCGGGTTGAGCTGCAACGCACGATGCAGGAGATCCCCGGTGTCGGACCGTGGACCGCGGCGTATGTGTCCATGCGTTTGGGGGACCCGGATGTGTTCCTTGCCACCGACCTTGGTGTTCGCAAGGCCCTCGAGAAGGCCGCTGTCGACTCAGCCCCCAAGGCGGCGCAGACACTTGCGCATCGCTGGCGGCCCTGGCGCTCTTACGCATTGCTCCACCTGTGGACCGATCAAACAAAGAAGGAAGATCGTGATGGAAAAGGAGGAACCAATGGGCGAGCTCTATCGGACAACCATCGACAGTCCGATCGGAACCCTGGTGCTGGTGGGGGACGAAACCGGGCTGCGGCACCTGCACTTTCCCGATGACCATGCCCGAGTCAACGCAGAGGCCGTAGAGGACCCGAAGCGTTTCACGGACGCACTCGAGCAGCTCGACGTCTACTGGTCGGGTGAGGAGATCGAGTTCGATCTGCCGCTTGCCCCACGAGGGACACCGTTCAGGGAGAAGGTGTGGGACGCGTTGCGTGGAGTTCCATACGGAACACGCGTTGGGTACGGCGAGATCGCCAGGCGGGTCGGCAAACCTTCGGCAGCTCGCGCTGTAGGTGGCGCGTGTGGCTCGAATCCACTACCGATACTCATCCCGTGTCATCGCATCGTGGGAGCGAGTGGTGCACTCACCGGCTTCGGGGGTGGGCTCCCGATCAAGAAGAAGCTGTTGGCGATTGAATCTCAGACTGGGAAATAGACGGACAGAGCGCGCTCTGCGGTCGCTCGATCCCCGGAGATCTCGAGGACGTCGCGTTCAGCGCGACCGAATAGCAATCGCGTGAACTCGACCGCATCGGCAGTGAACGTCACGGTCGGGGTTCTGTCGCCCTCATAGGTCCCACCCGCCGGGCCGGTGAGCTCGAGACGAACGCTCTCCTTGGTGCGTCCGTACCAGTCGCGAATGATGTCTTCGATCAGACGCCGTTCGGATTCCCCCATGACCATTTCTTTTCCCGTCGCCTTCGCGATGTCGACCCGATGCA
Source organism: Actinomycetota bacterium (assembly GCA_035629935.1). Taxonomy (GTDB): domain Bacteria; phylum Actinomycetota; class CADDZG01; order CADDZG01; family WHSQ01; genus DASQLQ01. Next base: position 7,694 of record DASQLQ010000116.1, on the reverse strand, counting down.
TATAGATGTCGCGCGGGAAGATCGCGTCCGTCACGTACGAGACGTTGATCCATCCGCCGAGATACGAGGAGTAGGCGGGGATCCAACCCAACATGCTCCCGAGTTTCCGTCGCTTGGTGGCCGCCGCGACATAGGTGTTTTCGAGCCGGGCGATCAGGTCATCCGTGCTCAAGCCACGCCGGGCATCCACCTGCACCTGGTTCTGTGCATCGATCACGTTACCGAGTTCCTTGCTGCGGCGAACCGCGCTACCCATCTGACGCATCAGTTCGGGGAATGAAAGCAAGGCTTCGTGCCATCCCACCTGATGGGCAACGTGGTCCCGGACGCTCCATAGATCGCAATCGGTGGGGCGGTCCCATTCCTCCGGTGGCAGAGTTTTGAGGAGATCGATGAGCCCCCGCACCATGTCGGCGGAGATCCGCTCCGCTTCGTTCGTGCCTATCGGTGCTATCTCGGTCGCATTCATCTAGACCTCTTCCATCCTGGGGATGACCAGTTCTTGTGCCAAGAGCTTCAAGGCTGCGGCCGCGGGGATCGCCATCAACACCCCGACGACCCCGAGCAGCGAACCCCCGGCCAATGCGGCGACCAGAACGGCAGCGGGGGAGAGGTCGACCGCTTTAGTCATCACGCGCGGTGCGATGACGTAGTTCTCGAACTGCTGGTAGAGGAAGAAGAAGATCAGAGTGGCGATGCCCAGCGGCAGCGAGCTAAAGAAGGCCACGAGCACCGCAGGCACTGCTCCGAGCGTTGCACCCACGAGTGGGATGAGGTCGGCGATGGCAACCCATAGGGCGAGTGCTACGGGGAACGGGACCCCAGCGATTATCAGGAAGATGAAGGACACGATCCCGGCGATGACGGAGATCACGAGATTGCCGGCGATGTATCCGCCGATCTTTGTAAGGATCGGATCGAGTAGTTGTTGGAACCGGTCCCGTTTACTACTCGGCACCAAACGCAGCGTGCCGGCCTTGATCGCATCCAGCCGAGCAGAGAAGTACACGGTCAGGACGATGACGGTGATCGAGTTGAACAGGCTTGCGATCACGGAGCCCGCTGCACCAAGGACTTTCCCGGCGGACCCGCCGACCGTTGCCGGCAGGTTCGAGGTTGCCTCACCCAAGCGCGCCGCGATGTCGCGATCGTTAACGAACTCTTCCACGCGGGGGTTCTTCTCGGCCAGCTGCTGCACGTAGTCGGGCAGGTTCGTGGCGAACAGCCCGATCTGCTCGATCAGCGGCGGCACAACTGCGGCAAGGAAGCCAACGAAGACGAGGACAAGGAGGAGGAGCATGAGTCCGATCGACTGCCCTCGCGTGAGTCTCCAGCTTTGCAACTTGTGGATGGCGGGATCCAGTCCCACGGACAAGAATGCAGCGACGAGAACCAAGACCAGGAGCTTCCGGGCGAGGAAGACTCCAGTAAGAAGGAGGCTGACGATCGTGAGAGCGGCCGCCGCGGTAAAGACGACGCGGAAGATCGTTGCTGTGGATGGGCCCTCTCGTCTCGCCGCCATCCGTGCAGACTAGTAAAGGACGCGACCGAGCCGTTTGCGTGCCTCCGCAACCCGGGGGTCGCTCGGTTCGAGGGTGGCTATCAGCTCCAGTAGATGGAGACGGAGCCGTTCCCTTTCGTCACCCGCCGCTGAGCCGATCGCCTCGATCAGCCGTGTGAAAGCCGCTTCCGGTCGTCCCCCGGCAACGTCCACATCGGCGAGCACGGTGGGGTCCTCGGTCCCGGAAGACGCGGCTACACGCTGTTGCAGTTCCACTCGCGCCAGGCTCCGGCGCGCTTCTTCCGAGCCAGGTTCTTCTGCCAGCGTGGCCCGGTAGTTTTCGACTGCGCCTGCTAGATCACCAATCTTCTCTGCCTCCCGGCCCCGGGCCAGCGACAGGTCTCCTTTGGTTGGGCCAAGCTGACGAAGCCAGGTGCGCACGTGGTCCTCGGGCAACGCTCCCGTGAACTCGGCGACCTGACGGCCATCCTTGAACGCTCGTACCGAGGGGATGCCCTGGATCCCCAGTGCCGACGAGAGATTCTGGTTCGCATCCACGTCGACCTTGGCCAGGATCCATCCACCTTCGGCGCCCATCGCGAGACGTTCCAGGATCGGGGTGAGGGTTCGGCAAGGGCCGCACCACGATGCCCAGAAGTCCACGACGACCGGCACTTGGAAAGAGCGTTCGAGCACGAGCGTTTGGAAGTCGGCCTCGTCCACATCGATCGCGACCGAAGGCGAGGGTGCACTCATGAGTGAGATTGTCCCCTGGGGGTAACGGGTAGGGTCACAGTCAAATTTGAAAGGAGCGCGATGAAACGTCGGACAATCAGAGGGATCCTTGCAACCGTAGTGGCCTTGTGGGTTGTGGCCCTGTGGGCTTTGAACGTAGGGGCCGAAGAGAACCGGGCGGCGGAAAGTGAAATGACGCACTCGCCGTGCATCACGCCCGACCCCGACGACCCGCCCATAATCCCGGAGGATCTCTACTGCCACACTCCGACGCCGACCCCAACGCCGACCCCAACGAAAACCCCGACTCCTACTCCGACACGATCGGCGACTCCTACGCCGACACCAACCCCGTCGAGCTCTAGCGCGTCGCCCAGTTCCTCCCCGACCCCGACGCCCACGCCGTCGCGGACCGAGCCCCCAGATCAGACGTTCAATTCATCGATCAGCATCAAGTACGAGGGCCGGGCATTCAGCGGAGCCGTCTCGTCCCGCGGCAGCCGGTGCGAGGGCCGCAGGGACGTCGCCGTCAAGAAGGTCAAGCGGGGGCGTGACAAGGTCGTCAAGCGCGTGCAGACCGGCCGAGGCGGCCAGTGGCGGGCCCGCTCGCAAAATGCAAAGGGGCGTTACTACGCCAAGGCGAAAGCGACTGCTTTCACCGGGCGAGATGGGGCCCAGATCGACTGCCGAGGCGCCCGTTCGAAGACCATCCGCGTTTAGAGGGTCCTTCTAAAGTCCTTTCGTTCGTGGTCCGATAGCGACTGGACAATCCCGCAGGGGAGCAGGATCGATCGAAATGAACGGCACCGCTAAGCCCACCGACGTGTCGGCGGCCGACCACGCGCTCGCGACCCTGGTCACCGAGCAGCTCCGTGTATTGCTCGAGAGGCGATCGGTCAGGTACGCCGTCGTCGGCTTCTTGCTGATCTGCGCCAGCGCGTACAGCCTGTTCCCGGCAACCGTCACCGAGTTCGACCCCAGGTGGATCTTCGTTCTCCCCGTGGCGATCGCTGCCATCGCCTCGGGACTCCGAGAGGGGCTCCTAGTGGCCTTCATCTCTGTGGGACTTATCGGCTTGTTCGAGTCGGCCGAAACGGGAGGGACATATGCCGGGTCGGAGCTGCTGACCCTGATGTCTCAATCCTTCGCACTATTCGGGATCGTTGCCGTCGTCCTGGGAGCATTTGCCGAAGCTCACTACGCGGTGCAATCGAGCCTTCGTCTGTTGGCGTCTACCGACCCTTTGACAAAGGTTTCGAACATCGAGCGCTTCTATCACGAGCTCTCGCTGCTGCAGTCGGGCGGCGTTCGTTATGTCGTGTTGATCCTGGACCTCGACGAGCTGAAAGGCATCAACGATGCGCACGGGCACCAAGCGGGGTCGGCTGCGATCCAAGCTGTGGCGAACGTGCTTCGCAGCGTCGTGCGGGGGACGGACACGATCGCTCGTTACGGCGGGGACGAGTTCGTAGTCATCCTGCGAGAGACCGACCGCGTCGGCGCGCAGATCGTGACCAACCGCATCCGTTCGATGCTGACCGAAGAGAGACTTTCACAGGCGCCCGAGGCGAAGCTGGCAGTGAGCATCGGCGTGGCGGTTTCCGGTGAGGACGGAACGAGTTCTGAAGAGCTGCTCTCGATCGCCGATCAGGCGATGTACGAGGAGAAGCGAGCACGCAAGCTGAGCGCTTAGCTTCAGTCCTTCTCAGGAGCACTAGTAGGGTCACCCGCAGAATGTCAACGCACAGCGCGGGTCTGGCAACCGAAGGCACGATCCATGAGGTTCTCGGCATCCGGGGGATCGAGATGTCGGCCGATCGCGTAGTTCTGGAGATGGACGTCGGGCCGAAGGTCCACCAGCCGATGGGCCTCCTTCACGGTGGGGCCAGCGCGGTCATCGCCGAGAGCGCAGCGTCGATGGGGGCCTTCCTCAACTGCGACCCATCCAAGGAATACGTGGTGGGTGTCGATCTCAACATCACGCACCTGAGGGCGCGCCAAGACGGAAGCGTCAAAGCGATAGCAACTCCGATCAGGAAGGGCCGAACGGTTCAGGTGTGGAGCATCGACATCACAGATCAGGACGGAAAAGACGTGGCCGTGGCGCGCTGCACGCTCGCGGTTCGACCTTTGGCACAGGGGGGCTAGCTCATGTACAAGAAGCTCGTTGCGGGAACGGACCTCTCGAAGACCGCCAAGATCGCGACGGATCGAGCCGCCGCGTTGGCGGCCAAGCTCGGTGCAGACCTCTTCTTGGTCCACGCGGGGTCGGATCCGGGCCCGGACCTGGAGGAGCTGGCGTCCGAATACAAGGCGGAGGTGGTCGTCACGCCGGGCCCTCCGGCCGAAGCGCTCGTTCGGGAAACCGAACGGTTGGGCGGGGATCTCCTGGTCGTTGGAAGCGTAGGGATGAGCGGAGCGAAGCGCTTCATGCTCGGCAACGTGCCCAACAAGGTGTCCCACCACTCGGGCACCGACCTTCTGATCGTCAAGACCGATCCTCCGAAGAGCACGAACGACTACAACAAGATCCTCGTGGGTACCGATGGTTCGCCGACGGCCATGAAGGCATTGGACGTCGCTTGCGACTTCGCCGCCCAGTTGGGGAGTGGGGTGCTGGTCGTCTGCGCTTACGAGCCACCGAGCGAGCGAGAACTCGAGCACATGAAGTCAGATCCCGGCGATCCCGTAGCGCAGTGGAGCGCGGGAAAGCTCTCTAAAGGAACGCCGGAGGAGTTCCGGTGGCGGATCGCCGGCACTTCTCAGGCAGAGGACGTGCTCGAACGCGCGTCGGAGCATGCTGCTAAGCGAGGAGTGGAGGCGGAAGTACGGGCCGTCAAAGGCAACGCCGCGGAGGTCCTCATCTCGGTAGCGGAAGAAGACGGGGTAGACGCTATCGTCGTCGGTAACGTCGGGATGACCGGCACCAAGCGCCTGATGTTGGGGAACGTGCCTAATCGCATCTCGCATCACTCGCCCACGGACGTTTTGATCATCCGTACCTCGTGACTCAGTTCCGCGTTCTCGTCGTGACGGCACACCCGGATGACATGGAGTTCGGTGCCGCGGGGACGCTCGCGCGCTGGGCCGACCAGGGGGCCGAAGTCACGCTGTGCATCGGCACAGATGGTTCGACCGGAACCCAGGATGCGTCGCAGGCGGGCGAAGAGCTCCAGCGCATCAGGATGGACGAGTCGCAACGCGCGGCCGAAGTAATCGGGATCCATGAGGTCATATGGCTGGGATACCGAGATGGCTACGTCGAATACACCCTCGACCTGAGAAGAGACGTCGCGCGCGTCTTTCGGAGGTACCGGCCCCATAGATTCATGGTTATGGATCCGTCATCGACGCTCGAGGACCGGTTCATCAATCATCCCGATCACCGGGCGATCGGTCAGGCATCACTCGACGTATCCATGACGGCGGGTACCACGCCCGGCCACTTCCCCGAGCTGATCGACGAGGGGCTGCAACCCTGGCGCGGTCTTCGGGAGGTATGGATCGCCGGTCCCGGCTTGATGCCCAACGTCGTCGACGTCACAACGACGATCGACCGAAAGATCGAGGCGCTCATGTGTCACAAGAGCCAGGTCGGCGACAACGCAGAGGAAGTGGCGCAGTTCGTTCGCCAGTACACCTCGGAGACCGGCAAGAGCGCCGGCTTCGAATACGGAGAGTCGTTCCGAATCATCTCCCAGGGCCCCGGCTTCCACGCGGGCGAGCAGGAAGAAGACGTCGATCTCGGCGATCTTGCCGAAGCACCTAAAGACTTCCGCTCTTAGGCGCATCAATTTCGTTGTGATCGCGTGGTTGGCGTCCTATCCCCGTTCCGGCAGCACCCTGTTCCGGATGATCCTGCGGAAGCGCCACGGCCTAATGACGCATTCGGTCTATGACGATCCGGACCTAACCCAGATGGGAGCAGCATCCACTGTCGGCCATGCGGGACGGGCCCCTATCGAGAAGCTGATGAGTTCGAGCAGGTCCCATCTCGTCAAGACCCACAGACTCCCGGAAGATGCCCTTCCCGCCGTTTACATCGTGCGGGACGGGCGCGACGTGTGCGTGTCGTTCGCCCACTACCGCGTCGCAGCCCCAAACCTGACCCCGGAAAAGAGGGCCAATCGGACGCCGCCCAGCTTCGAGGAATGCCTTCGTCAGGTGATCGTCGGTGATCCGGTGTACGGCCGTTGGTCACATCACGTGGATGGCTGGATGGATCCGGCCCGTGGAGGTTCGGTTCAGCTCGTGCGATACGAGGACCTGGTGAGCTCGCCAGAAGCAGTCGTCACCGAAGCCTTGAAAGCGGTCGGTATGAGGCGATCTCGGATAGGCAGTCTCCGCCGCCGACCGCTCCCATCCTTCGAGGACCTGAACCGCATGTGGCCGGACTTCTTCCGTAGAGGGAGGGAACATTCGTGGCGGGACGAGATGCCTTCGGAGCTGCATGAACTCTTCTGGGAGTATCACGGCGCCACGATGGGGAGACTGGGGTACGTGAGATGAGTTTCCGAAGGCGGGATTAGGTTCGCCTAACCTGCGGTTGTAGACTCTAGAAACAGCCTCTCAGCAGGAAGGATGCACCCGCATGGCCACAGAGGCCGAGGATCTGAAAGTCCAGGAAGAGCAAGAGCAGGTCAGGGCCCTCAAGGGCGACTACAAGTACGGCTGGCACGACGCCACCTCGTACGACGAGGCCCCCCAGAAGGGCGTGTCCCACGAGGTCATCGACATGATGTCCGACCGCAAGGGCGAGCCCGACTGGATGCGTAAGTTCCGCCACAAGGCACTCGACGTCTTCTACCGGAAGCCGATGCCGACGTGGGGGGCCGACCTTTCCGGGATTGACTTCGACGACATCTACTACTACATCAAGCCCATGAACGCCGTGAAGTCGTGGGAAGACATGCCCGACGACATCAAGTCGACGTGGGACAAGCTCGGGATCCCCGAGGCCGAGAAGAACTACCTCGGCGGTGTGTCCGCGCAGTACGAGTCCGAGGTCGTGTACCACAAGACCAAGGAGGAGCTCGAGCGCCGCGGCATCATCTTCACCGACATGGACACCGCGCTCCGTGAGCACGAGGACATCGTCAAGCAGTACTTCGGCACGATCATCCCGCCGGCGGACAACAAGTTCTCGGCGCTCAACTCGGCGGTGTGGTCGGGAGGTTCGTTCATCTACGTGCCGCCGAACACCGAGGTCGAGATCCCGCTGCAGGCCTACTTCCGCATCAACCAGGAGAACATGGGCCAGTTCGAGCGGACCCTGATCATCGTGGACGAGAGCTCGTGGGTTCACTACGTCGAAGGGTGCAGCGCGCCGATCTACACGAGCGATTCGCTGCACTCCGCAGTGGTCGAGATCGTGGTCAAGAAGAACGGTCGCTGCCGCTACACGACGATCCAGAACTGGTCGAACAACGTCTACAACCTCGTTACCAAGCGGACCGCG
>DASQLQ010000115.1:0-10843 GCA_035629935.1 Actinomycetota bacterium | reverse complement strand
GACGACGCGACGTTGCTCGAGCATGCAGACATCGTGGTTCGTAACAGCGGAACCCTGGATGACCTCGCCGCTGAAGCCGAGCGCGTTTATGCCGATCTCCGAATGAGGATGGGGGACCGTTGATCGAGATCGTCTTCTTCGATGCGGGCGAAACGATCCTTCATCCCTACCCGTCGTTTCCCGAGCTCTTCGCTCAGACCGTCGGGCGACATGGCCACAACGTCGAGCCGGCTCAGGTGAAAGAGGCGCAGGGCCGTCTCGGCCCCCACCTGATCGAAGTGGCCGAGGATTCGGGTGTCAAGGAAGCGTCATTGTCCGCGGAAGCTTCTCTGGAATTCTGGACGTTTCTCTACAGACGTCTCTTGTCCGAGCTCGGTCTCGATGAAGAGCTCGCCACCGAGCTGTACGCGGTGTTCTCAGATAGTCGTTCCTACAAACTCTTCGACGACGTGCAGCCGGCCCTCGAACGATTGCGGAGTGACGGGTACAGGCTGGGATTGATATCCAACTTCGAGGGTTGGCTCGAGACGATGTTGGTCGAGCTCGAGATCGGCCACGTCTTCGAGGTGGCAGTGATCTCCGGTCTCGAGGGCGTCGAGAAGCCGGACCCGCGGATATACGAGCTCGCGTTGGACAAGGCTTCGGTCGCCCCCGGCAAGGCCGTTCATATCGGAGATTCGTTGAGATTCGATGTCGAACCGGCTCGAAGCGTCGGGATGCACGCAGTGCTGATCGATCGGGTCGGGACGGCTGGCGCCGGTGGATGCCCTACCATCGCGTCGTTGGAGGAACTTCCTGGGGTGATAGCGAAGATTCAGCCATGAGCGATAACGGAGGGCCCATCGACCAGCCACGGTTAGACGAGCTCACGGCCCTTTACCGGGTAGCCGCCCTCAGCAATGTCCGGGGTGACATGCCGGCGATCGTCAACGAGATCCTGAGGCTCGTCTCCGACCTCGTGTCCTGCCGCAATCCGGCTCTCTTCCTCTTCGACGAGGAAGCGAGCGAGATGAACGTTCACTTCCAGGACCCCAAGGACGACACCACGATGAACCTCAGCGATTGTGGACTCGTCCGCCGCGTCTATACATCGCGCAATGCCGAGTACTCCAACGACATCTCCGGGGACCCCGACGGCAACGCGCTCGCCGTGGCGATGAAGGCACGGCATATCGCTGGCGCTCCTCTCACTTTGGGCGACAACGTCCTCGGGGTGCTGACGGCCGTCCATTCGGAACGAGGGGCGTTCACGCAGTCGGACATCAGGTTGATAAGCATCCTTGCCGACCGCGCTGCGCTCACCATCGAGAACTCGCGGTTGATGACCACCCTGGAACGCCAGGTCCAAGAACTAGAAAGTCTTCAGCGCCTCTCCCGCTTGTTGACGACATCCGACTCTCTCGAGTACGTGATCTCTGAGTCGGTGCGGATCGTGACCGAAGCGGTGGATTGCGAGAAAGCAGCGATCCTCCTCTACGACCCCGTCGAGAACGCTCTGATCGCACGCGAGCCGGTGTACGGACTCAACGAGAAGGAAGTAGAAGCTCTGCGAGTGCCCCTGTCGGAGCCGTCGCTCGCCGGCACGGTTTTCCGAACGAACACACCCCTCTCGTCGAACGACGCCGTCAACGATGCATGGGTCAGCTCGCATTTCCGCGAGATCCTCGGCATCAAGACCCTTGCTGCCATCCCCTTGACCACCGGCCCCCGGCCGATCGGGATCCTCAAGGCCATCAATGCGCGCAAAGGTTTCTTCCGCAACGAAGACGTCCGCCTTCTCTCGTTGCTGGGAGCGCAGGTCGGTAGCGTTATCGAGGCGATGCAGGCGCGCGACCGTGAACGCGGTCTGATGTCGGAGCTGCGCGAGGTCGATCGAACTCGCTCGGAGTTCATCTCGATGCTCGCGCATGAATTAAGAGGGCCCATGACCACCGTGATGGGCTTCGGGTACACCTTGAGGGACAACGCGGACAAGATCGATGAAGAGAAGAAGATCCAGATCATCTCCACCATCGTCCGGGAAGTCGAACGTCTTTCCCGGATGGTTAGCGATCTACTCGACCTGAGTCGTATGGAAGCCGGGACCGTCAAATACGACCTCGAGCCCGTGGAGCTCAAGGAGTTCACCGAGTCGCTGGTGCAAACCCATGGTTCGTTGCGGGCCGACCATCTGGTGCAGATAGAGGTCCCCGACGACATCCCGAAGATCCTGGCCGACCGCGACCGTTTGCACCAGGTCCTGATCAACCTTCTGACGAACGCCACCCGCTACTCCCCGGAGGGAACGATGATCACGGTGGGGGCCGTGCCCGATGGCGACCAGGTGTCGGTGTCCGTGACCGACCAGGGCATCGGGATCTCGGGGGAGGACGTCGACCGCATCTTCGAGAAGTTCGCGATGTTGCCGAAACCGGCCTGGGTGAAGAAGGGGACCGGACTCGGGCTGTTCATCACCCGGGGCATCGTGGAAGCGATGGGGGGCCGGGTCTGGGTCGAGTCGGAACAGGGGAAGGGCACGACCATGGGCTTCACGATCCCGAGGGCCGACGGCGCTTAGTTTTCGCCGAACGTCGAGACGTTCGGCGTTCGTGCGGACCTAGATTTCAAGTCGTCTCACCCCCCTTCTAAACTCCCTCCACATGCCAGATTTCAAGGTTGAAGCCGATTTCGCCCCTGCCGGGGACCAGCCTGCCGCCATCGCCGGGATCGCGCAGCGCGTCCAAACGGGCGAGCGTTTCACGACTCTGTTGGGCGCCACCGGTACGGGCAAGACCGCCACGATGGCTTGGGCCCTCGAGCCGCTCCAGCGGCCCACCTTGGTGATAGCCCCGAACAAATCGCTCGCCGCCCAGCTCTGCAATGAGTTCAAGCAGTTCTTTCCGAAGAGCGCGGTCGAGTACTTCGTTTCCTATTACGACTACTACCAGCCCGAGGCCTACGTCCCGTCGACCGACACCTACATCGAGAAGGATTCGTCGATCAACGACGAGATCGAACGCCTGAGGCACTCGGCCACCAGCGCTTTGCAACATCGCCGGGACGTCCTGATCGTTGCAAGCGTTTCTTGCATCTTCGGATTGGGCTCGCCGGAGGAGTATCTCAAGCAGGTGGTCGACGTTGCTCGCGGCGGCAGTGCAGACCGCGACTACATCCTCCAGAAGCTCGTCGATATCCAGTACGAGCGCAACGATCTCAACTTCATCCGTGGAAAGTTCCGCGTCCGGGGCGACGTGATCGAGGTGTTCCCCGCGTACGAGGAGCGCGCCATCCGGATCGAGTTGTTCGGTGACGAAGTCGACCGGCTGATCGAGCTCGACCCCCTGACCGGCGAGATCATCCGCGAGCTCGATCACGTAACGATCTATCCGGCTTCTCACTACGTGGCCTCGCGCGAAAACATGAAGCGGGCCATCGGTCAGATCGAGGGAGAGCTCGCCGACCGCCTCAAGGTTCTCGAGAGCGAGAACAAGTTGCTCGAGGCTCAGCGACTGCGTATGCGTACCCAGTACGACCTCGAGATGATGCGCGAGGTCGGGTTCTGCTCCGGGATCGAGAACTATGCGCGGCATATCGAGGGCCGCGAGCCGGGGACAAAGCCCAACACGCTGATCGACTACTTCCCCGACGACATGCTGGTCGTGATCGACGAGTCGCACGTCACGGTTCCGCAGCTCAACGGCATGTACGAGGGCGACCGGTCGCGCAAGCTGACCTTGGTCGAACATGGCTTCCGTCTTCCCAGTGCGATGGACAACCGGCCGCTGAGGTTCGACGAGTTCCTCGAGAAGGTCGGCCAGATCGTCTTTATGAGCGCCACCCCGGGCCCCTTTGAACTTCGCAACTCCGGTGCTCCGATCGAGCAACTAGTGCGGCCCACCGGGCTCGTCGATCCCGAAGTCGTCATCCGGCCGACGAAGGGCCAGATCGATGACCTCATGGAAGAGATACGTAAGAGAACCGAGAAGGATCAAAGGGTTCTGGTCACAACCCTCACGAAGAAGATGGCGGAAGACCTCACCGACTACTTGCTCGAGTCGGGGATCCGGGTCCGATATCTCCACGCGGATATCGACACGGTTCAGCGCATCGAGATCCTCCGGGACCTCCGCTTAGGGGAGTTCGACGTGCTCGTCGGTATCAACCTGCTGCGTGAGGGCCTCGACCTCCCCGAGGTTTCCTTGGTAGCGATCCTCGATGCCGACAAGGAGGGTTACCTGAGGTCGCAGACGTCACTCATCCAGACCATCGGTCGCGCCGCTCGAAACGTCGACGGACAGGTGGTGATGTACGCCGACGAGGTGACGGATTCGATGCGATCGGCAATCTCCGAGACCCAGCGACGCCGGAAGATCCAGCTCGATTACAACGCGACCCACGGGATCGACCCGCAGTCCATCCGCAAGGCGGTGAGCGACATCTTGATCGGGGGCTTCGGGCGCAAGAGGGACACGGCCCCCGTCCCGACCAAGTCCAAGAGCCGGAGGCGAGATCCCATCGGAGGGAGCCCCGACGATCTCAAGCGCTTGATCCTCCAGCTTGAGGAAGAGATGCACATGGCGGCCGAGGACCTGCGTTTCGAGTACGCGGCTCGCATCCGGGACGAGATCGCAGACCTGAAACGGGAGTTGCGCGAAGTCGGCTAACCCTTCTTTCCTAACTGAGGTACCTATGAGGGCACTTTGAATAGGAAAGAACGGCGACACGATCGCGAGATCTTCCGGCTGGCCATTCCGGCTCTGGCCGCGCTGGCGGCCGACCCTCTCTACTCGCTCATCGACACCGCCTTCGTGGGCCATCTCGGTGTGTCCCAGCTGGCCGCGCTGGCGATCGGCACTGCCGCCTTCACCGCTTCCTTCTGGATCTTCTCTTTCCTTGCATTCGGGGTGACCCCGCGAGTGGCGCGGGCATTCGGTGCAGGGGACCGGCCCGGCGCGGATACGACCGGGGTGCAGGCCCTCTTCCTGGCGGTGGTGCTGGGGGCCGCGGTGACGGTGATCGGGGTCGTCTTCGCAGGCCCGATCGTTCGTGCGTTCGGAGCGTCGGACAACGTGGCCGTATACGCAGAGCCTTATCTGAGGATCAGGGCCCTAGCTGCCATTCCCGTACTGATCGGGCAAGTGGGCCAGGGATGGATGCGCGGGATGCAGGACACGCGAACACCGATGTTCGTTCTCGGCGCCGGTTTGCTGGTGAACACCCTGCTGAACTACGTGTTGATCTATCCAGCAGATCTCGGGGTTGAGGGATCTGCTTTGGCAACCGTGATCGGACAGGGCGGTGTCGCCGTCGCTTTCGTCATCCTTCTGCGCAGGAGGATGACCTTTGCCCGCTGGGTGCCGGACCTGGCCGTCATTCGTGGTCTCATTCGCGTCGGGCTGGATCTGGTCGTTCGAACGGGCGCGCTACTGGCCGCGATGACCGTGGCAACTGCGGTAGCGGCGCGGATGGGCGAGGTGACGCTGGCCGCCTGGCAGATAGCGATGCAGGTCTTCCTGCTGCTCGCGTTCACCCTGGATTCGTTGGCGATCGCCGCCCAGGCGATGGTCGGCCGCTTCCTTGGAGCCGTCAACACAGCGGAAGCGGTGAGTGTCGGCCGGCGCCTTATGCGCATGGGCGTCATCCTCGGCGTGCTTCTTTTCGTGGTGCTTGGGGTGAGCTCTCGGTGGGTGGCTCGGTTGTTCACCGACGACGGTCGTGTCATCACCCTCGCCGGATCTCTCCTCCTCTGGGTTGCGATCGTGCAGCCGCTATCGGCCGTAGCGTTCACTCTCGATGGGATCCTGATCGGCGCCTCGGACACCCGTTTTCTGGCCGCTGCCATGGTCGCGTCGTCATTGGTCTACGTAGCCATCAGCTTGTTGTCTTTGGAGCGCGGTTGGGGGGTCGAGGGGCTGACGATCGCGGCGACGAGCTGGTTGATGGTCCGATCGTTGACAACCGGGACCCGGTTCATTCGGGGCCGGTGGGCCCTACAGACCTAGGTCGCCGATGGCTGCCTTGAGCTCCTCGAAGCAATGATCGATGTCTCCCTCGTTGTTGAAGAAGTGAGGGGAGATGCGCAAGCAGTCGGCTCGAGAGTCGAGAACCACGTCTCGCTCGAACAGGCGGTGCAGCACTTTCTCGGCCTTGTCGCGACCGCCCGGGATGCGCACGCGCACCAAACCGCCGCGTTGCTCGTTCTCTCTCGGCGTCATCACGTCCAGGCCGATGTCATCGGCCGCGGCGATCACCCTGCTGGTCAGTTGCTGGTTCCGCTCTCGGATCCGATCGACCCCCACTTCTAGGATGATCTCCAGCCCTCCGGCAGCGGTCCACGCCTGGGGCAAAGGAAGGGTCCCGGTCTCGAAGCGCCGGGCGTCGTCCCTCAAACGCAATCTGGTGCGGTCGAAGTCGAACTGATCCTTTACGCCGAACCAACCCACTACCAGGGGTTCGAGTTTCTCGATCAGCTCACGCTTGCAGTACAGGAAGGCGATACCTTGGCCCCCGCAGAGCCACTTCAATGCGCCGGTGACTAGTAGATCGACACCGGTCGCGCGCACATCGATGGGGACGATGCCGGTGCCGTGGAAATCGTCCACGACGGTGAGGGCTCCGGCTTCGTGAGCAGCCTCCACTATCGGCTCGAGGTCGACGACGAACGACGATTCGAACAGCAGACGGTTCACGTTCACGAGAGAGGTTCGCTCGCTGGTTCGGGCTACGTACTCCTCAGGATCCACACGTATGCCGTCTGGTGTCGGTACGACCGACAGCTCGGCCCCCACGCGCTCGTGTGCTCTCCAGACATGGTGATTCGTCGGGAAATCCATCTGCGAGAGGACGATCCCGGGACGTGCCTTCAGGTCCAGGCAAGAAGCGATGGCGGCCAGCCCCGCCGAAACGGAGCTGATGACGGCGACTTCAGTGTCATCCGCGCCGATCAGCCGGGCGAACCGCGCCCTGCATTGCTGCAAGCGGGGGAACGCGTGCTCGAACCACAGCTCCTCAGGGCCGAGGGAACCCCACAGTTCCAGATGCTCAAGGGCGAGCTCTCGGCTGCGGTTGGACAGCGGACCGAGCGACGCTGAGATCAGGTAGGTACGCCGGTCGAGCACCGGGAATTCGGCACGGTAGGTCGAGAGATCCTTCATCGCAATCAGGCTATATGGGGTGATTCGAGTGCCCAACACGCTAACGAAATAGCCCAAAAGCCCTAGGACCCGGGTCCCAACCTCTTTAGAGTTCTAGGTGTTCTCGAACAACTAAGAGGGGACCACATGAAACGACGACTGGCGGGCGTTGCGGCAGCAATGCTGCTACTCGTGGTGCCGACCCTGGCACCGGTCGCTCAAGCAGCCACCGCGAAGTGCCACGGAGTCAAAGCAACGATCGTCGGGACCTCGCGCGATGAAACCATCCAGGGGACGAAAGGCCGCGATGTGATCGTCGGTCGGGGCGGAAACGACATGATCTTCGGCAAGGGTGGCAACGACGTGGTCTGTGGGGGGCCGGGTTTCGATTCCGTGAATGGTCAAGGAGGGAGCGACAAGATCTTCGGAGACGGAGACAACGACGTCCTGTACTCGGGTCCGGGCAACGACCGGGTCAACGGCGGCGGCGGCAGTGACATCGTGGACTATTTCTTCTCGAAGTCGGCCGTGACCGCGAACCTGACCACGGGTCGGGCGACGGGAGAAGGCACCGACGTACTGATCGCGCTCGAGGGCGTCGGTGGGACAGCGTTCGACGACCACATCACAGGCGGCAAGAACAGCGAGACATTTGATGCCGGCGCCGGCAACGACCGTGTGGATGCCGGCCCCAGTGTCGACCTCATCGCGCCGGGGGCAGGCAACGATTCGATCGAAGGCGGCGAGGGGATCGACATGCTCTTTTACCTTTTCTCCGAGACTGCGGTGAACGTGAACATCGACCAAGGCATCACTACTAGTGGAAGTGAAACCGACACCTTCACCGGCATCGAGGGGTCGACCGATAGCCCGTTCAACGACTTCATCGCAGGAGACGAGAACGACAACCTGTTCATTTCCGGGCCGGGAGACGACCATGTGGAAGCGGGCACAGGCTTCGATTTCGTCCTCTACTGGCTCGCAGACCAACCGATGACCATCGATCTGTCCAGCCAGCGGGCAACCGGATTCGGGAACGATGGTTTCGCAGGCGTCGAGGGGGCATGGGGGAGTCTCGTGGCTCCGAACCGGATCGTGGGGAACTTCGCCTCGAACGCGTTGCTTGGAGGCCTCGGCGATGACGAATTCCTCGCGGGGAACGGTGACGACATCATGCAGGGATTCACGGGCAACGACATCTACGACGGGGGGGCAGGGAACTACGACGATGCTGCCCTCGCCGGCGGCACCTCCGGCGTGCAGGTAGATCTAGCGGCCGGGACGGCCACGGGATCGGGCGCCGACACCCTTAAGGGCATCGAGTCGGTTGAAGGAACGGAATTCGCCGACGTCTTGCTCGGCGACGGTGCAAATAACTTCCTCTACGGATTGGGCGGCAACGATCAATTGAACGGCGGCAACGGTAACGACTTCATCGGAGGGGGTCCTGGTAACGACAAGACCGATGGTGGCGATGGTTCAGACAATTGTTGGTTAGCCGAGAATCTCGTTTCATGCGAAGGCACCGCGGCAGCGCCGGCCCACCCCTTGACCGCACCCGTTGAGTCGGTCCTTTCCTTCGAAGAAGCGAGAAGTTTCTGATCCGTAACGGCAGTTACCGAAAGCCGAGGGGGGAATGGACGTGAAAAAGCACATGGTGAAGTGGCTCGCGCTCTTCAGTACGGTCGTTCTCGTCGCGGCTGCGCTCGTGGGGATGGCCAGCGCCCATATCGGAGCCTCACATTCGCCTTTCACCACGGAAGCCCCAGATCTTCGATCCGTCTCCCTCGATGGCAATGACGTCGATTTCTGCTTCGACGAGGTGATCGCCGGTCCGCAACAGCTTGCTCCGGGCAAGTTCGGTATGCGGGGTTACAACAGTGCAACGGTGGCAGTCGGCGACGATGCCGATATCGATAATGAAGATGCCAAATGTGTGCAGGTTGACTTCGATGACGCGAGGCCGACCGAACAGTTCACTATCGGCGTGGTTCTCACCGCTGCGGTGGTGGACGATCAAGGCAAAGGCAATGTGGTCTCTTCGGCCTCTCTCTCCGACAGCAAGGTTGATAACGGTCCAGGTATCACCGACGCGCCGAATCTGGCACGGAGTTTCAAGATCGATTCGATCGAGTTCACGCTTGACGAGGGGATGAATTGCGCGGCGATGGGGGCGTCCGCCTTCGGTTACTACAAGGACGAAGGCACCAGCTCGACTTTCTACGGTACCGGAGTCAGCGACTGTGACAACGACGAGGCCGTGATCGAGTTCGCCGATCCGGTGGAAGACATCGCTCGTGTCTTCGTAGACCCGTCGAACGGTAATGAACCGTGTGCCAAAGCTCCCGCTACCGCTTGCATCGGATGGGAGTCGGAAGGCGATGACACGGACGACCCCGATCTGGAGGACGCCGAGCGGAATGGCGAGAACGTCACGTTCTCGTTCGACGAGGACATAACCGGCGATCCGGATGAAGGCCGGTTCCAAGTGGCAGCGGAGGACGGCACCAAATTTGCGCCAGAGGCCGACAGCTGCGAGATAGAGAACGGCGATGAAGTTACATGCGAGTTCCCTGCGATCGATGACGCCGGAGATGGCGAGATCGTGCTCGCGGGGGTCGGAGAGTGCGCGGTGGACGCCGACGGTGACGGGGAGTGCAGCTCGATCGGGGATGCTTCGATGGCGACCTCCGGCCACGCTCCGGGCTTCAGCGATGGTCCGGATCTCGAGTCATGCGATGTTGACGAGAGCGACGCCAAGGCGACCTTCGTCTTCGACGAACCGGTGGATGCCGGTTCCGCCGAAGCCGACAAGTTCGGCGTCTTTAACGGTTCGGGAGACAGCAGTGGCGGCGACGGGGTCAGCTCCGTGTCGGGAAACTCCGCCACCGTGGATTTCTCATCGGCAGAGGTCGAAGGGGCCGTCGGATGCCTGGTGCTCTTCGATGCCGTGGCCGACGAGTTGGGCAATGCGGCGCCCGAATCGTCGGTGGGCTTCCAAGCGACCCAGACCACGGCAACGACCTCTTCCCCGACCGGCGGCGGCGGCGATTCAACCGCGAACACCACGCTGAGCATGAAGTACTCGAAGAAACGAGGTGCCTTCTCCGGCGCTGCATCCTCTCCTCAAGCCGGATGCCTGTCCGGCCGAAAGGTCACCGTGAAGAAGACGAAGTCCGGCTTCACCAAGAAGGTCGGCTCTGCAACGACGAACGAGGCCGGACGTTTCAGGGTGCCGGCGCGCCGCGCCAAGGGGAAGTTCTTCGCATCGATCGCACCAAAGCAGGTCACCGTTGGCGACGGAACCGTCCGTTGCAAGGGAGCCAAATCGCCCACCGTTAGAGTCGGACGTCGATGACCCGTGCGCTATGGACGAGGGCGCTGGCTATCTGCGTCCTCGGGGTCTTGGTTGCATCCTTGGCGGTTGCGGGAGCGGATGCCCATATCGGATCCAGCCACTCGCCCTATACGACGAGTGGACCCGATCTCGTTTCGGTTGAAATCGATGGCAACCGAACCGATTTCTGCTTCGACGAGGCGGTGACCGGACCGGATCCCTTCGTAGCGGACAGGTTCACCCTGCGCGGTTACGACAGTGCGATCGAGCTCGTGGGCGACAACGTCAGCACCGAGGCGCGGGACAATTGCGTCTCGGTCACATTCAACGCGGCGTTGCCCGACAGAGAGCTAACCATCGGGACGGTGGCTGCCGGCGCGGTCGAGGACATCAC